>CAYNNT010000085.1:6003-12061 GCA_964398675.1 uncultured Brevundimonas sp. | reverse complement strand
GCGACCGACCGCTATATCGTGGTCACGGCCCACTACGACCACGTCGGGGTCAATGCCGAGGGCCAGGTGTTCAACGGCGCGGACGACAACGCCTCGGGCGTGGCGACCATGCTGGCGCTGGCGGCGGACCTGAAGCGTCAGGCCCCGGAGCACAGCGTGCTGATCGTGGCGCTGGACGGCGAGGAGCATGGCCTGCTGGGCGCCAAGCATTTCGTCGAGGCGCCGCCGATGCCGCTCGAATCGATCGCCATGAACCTGAATTTCGACATGACGGCGCGGGCCGAGACCGACGGGAAGCTGTGGGTCACGGGCACCTACCAGCACCCGAACTTCCGCCCGATCCTTGAAGGCATTCCGGCCAATGGCGCGGTCGCCCTCGCCTTCGGCAAGGACACGCCGCAGGACACGGGCGAGGACAATTGGGTGGAGGCCTCGGACCACGGCGCCTTCTACCGGGCGCAGGTGCCGTTCCTGTATCTGGGCGTGAACTACCACCCCGATTATCACCGGCCGTCGGACGATTTCGAGCGGATCACGCCGTCGGTCTTCATCAGTGCGACCGAGCTGTCGATCGCCTCGTTCCGGGCGCTGGACGCCGCGCTGGATCGCTGAGGCTCGACACGACCGGCCGGGCGTGATGGGTTGAAGGCCGGAGGACGCCATGCGCACCAGAACTCTCGCTCTCGCCGGTCTGATCGCCGTGTTCGCTGTCGCGTCATGCGACCGTCCGGATGCGACGGGGCAACCGCCGGCCGCTTCCGCCCCGGCGTTCAGCCACGCCATGACATCGGACCTGTCCGGCTACTATATGCCGGCGAACGAGGTGCGGATCGGCAAATGGTCGTTCGACCATGTCTTCGTCGGTCAGGCGCAGGAGTTCCAGGCCTGGGAAGGCGGCAGCCGGAGCGGGACCTTCGGGCCGGTGATGCTGCAGTTCGACGATGTGACCAGCCCCATGGTCCAGACCGAGATCGGCGAGGCGCGGAGCATCACCGCCCGTGTCCTGCCGTCCACCTATTCGGTCACGAACAACCGCATCAGCTTCGAGGGCCGGTCCGCGGAGCTGGGCGCGGTCCGGTTCGAGGGCGCGCTCGATCCCGGCGCCCTGGCGACGGCGCGGCGCAATCTCGGCGATGAGGGCGTGGTGGTCACGGGCCGGCTGACGGTGGGCGACGCCCCGGCGCAGACTGTGCAGCTGCGCTGGTGGGCCGGGGACTAGATCAGGCCTCGCCAAGGGATTGGGCGCGTTGTCATCCCGGCCGAAGCGAAGCGAAGAGCCGGGACGGGCCACGCAGCCCCCTGATATCTCCCGGACAGCCCGCATGGGCTGAGCCGGGAGACAGGTTGAGGTCATCCCGGCGGTGCCTCCTCACGCAGACCGTTCGGCCGCAGCCCTTCTTCCGGCTCAGCCCTGCGGGCTGTCCGGAAGCAATTGATTTGTCGCGTCGTCGGTCCCGGCTCTTCGCTTCGCTTCGGCCGGGATGACAAGCTGCCTCGAACTTTCCTGAATGTCAGGCTCAGTCGCCCGAGCGGATATCCAGTTTCAGGCCCATGGCCTCGGCGAGGGCCTTGCCGCGGCGGCGGGTCTGTTCGCCCAGCAGGACGTCAGCGTAGCCCTCTGACGCGGTCAGGACGAGCGCGCCATCCTTCACCCCTGCGCGGGCATTGACCAGAAGCTGGGGCGAGCGGCCCGACAGATCGCAGGCCAGCCGGATCGCCAGGCCAAGGGCGCGGGCGCCCTGTCGCTGTTCCTCGCTGAGCAGGCGGGTCACCGTGGCCGGCTCGGGCGTGGCGGCGGAGCCGCCGTAGCGGGCGTTGACGGCGACGGCCAGACAGGCGCGCTCGGCATGGGTCTGGCCCGGCACCGGGGCCCGCAGCACCTGATCGAAAGCCAGTTCGACGCGGTGATCGGGATGCAGGCGCGCGCCGAGATCGGCGAGGCGGCAGGCGGCGTCGGCCAGGATGGCGTCGCGTTCGCGATCAAAGACCGGCGGCAGGGCGGCCAGCAGGGGCGCGATCCAGCCGTTCAGGGCGCCGGGCAGGGTCGGCGAAATGCCCTGGCGCGCCCCGAGGGCGGATGAACCCGCGAGCAGAGGATCCGCGGCGGCGATCTCGGGCTCCAGCGCCTCGTACAACAGGCCTTCGCGCACGCCCCAGGCCGACAGGACGATCCGTTTCAGGCCCAGTCGCTCGATCAGGCCTTCAAGCACGAGGGCGGCGTGGGGCAGGGTTTCGGCGCGCTTCTTCGACAGGCCGGGCCATTTCTCCAGCGCGGTCTTCGACGCCCGGGCGATCAGCCGGGCCGTGTCCAGCACCTCGCCGGCGTCCATCTCATACTGGTGCACGATCCGCAGCGGGTAGTCGCTGACGCCCATATGGACCTGGGCCAGGGTCCGCCAGGCGCCGCCGACGGCGTAGAGGGTGTCGGCCTTGAAGTCTCCGGCGGCCTTGAGCCGGTCGGCGATGGTCTCGCGTTGCCGGTCGGCGTCGAAGCCGCGCGCGTCGGCGAGGGCGAAAGGGCCGAGGGGCAGGGTGGCGCCGCGTCCGACCTCGCCCGCGGCCAGCCGCACCAGTTCGAGACTGGACCCGCCGAGGTCGCCGACCACGCCGTCGGCATGGGGGATCCCGGCGAGGACGCCGAGGGCGGCGTAGCGCGCCTCTTCCTCGCCGGACAGGACCCGGATCCTGAGGCCGGTTGCCGCGGCCACCCGGTCGCAGAAGTCCTGACCGTCCTCGGCTTCGCGGACGGCGGCGGTGGCGGCGACGAAGGTGTGGGCGGGCTGCACGCCCTCGATCACGGCGGCGAAGCGTTTGAGCGCGGTCAGGGCCTGGGCCGCGCCCTCGACCGACAGCCGGCCGGTCGCCGCCAGGTCCCGTCCGAGGCCGGCCAGGACCTTCTCGTTGAACACCGTCCAGATGGCGCGGCCTTCCAGCCGGTACAGCACCAGACGCACGGAGTTGGAGCCGATGTCGATGGCGGCGACGTCGCGCGGCGCGCCGATCGCGGAGTGCAAGGCGTCGGGCATCAACGCTTCTTCCGGGAGGGCTCGTAGCTGAGGTGGCCGGGCAGGGTCTTCACCTTGCGGCCGCGGCCCGAAAGGCTGGGGTTGGTCATGAAATATTTGTGCGCGGAGAAGGGCCGCTCGGGATCGACCGGGGTGACGCGGCGATAGCTGCCGTCCGCCTCCAGCACCCAGCTCTGGGCGTCGTCCTTGAGGTTGGCGACCATGATCTGGTCCAGCACCTGGTCGTGGACGGTGGCGTTCAGAACCGGCGTCATCAGCTCCACCCGCCGGTCCAGGTTCCGGTTCATCCAGTCGGCCGACGAGATGTACAGCTTCGCCTTGTCGTGCGGCAGGTCGCGTCCGTTGGCGAAGGCGACAATCCGGCTGTGCTCAAGGAAGCGGCCGACGATGGACTTGACCCGGATGTTCTCTGACAGGCCCGGCACGCCGGGGCGCAGGCAGCAGATGCCGCGGATGACCAGTTCGATCCGCACGCCCCACTGGCTGGCCCGGTACAGGGCGTCGATGATCTGCGGGTCGACCAGGGAGTTCATCTTGGCCCAGATGGCCGCGGGCTTGCCCTTGGCCGCCGCCGCCATCTCCTTGCCGATCAGGTCGAGCAGGGTGGTCTTCATGTTGAGCGGCGAGACGACCAGCGCTTCCAGCTCATCGGGCTGGGCGTAGCCGGTGATGTAGTTGAATACCCGCGAGGCGTCGCGGGCCAGCGCCGGGTCGCAGCTGAACAGCGACAGGTCGGTGTAGATGCGCGCCGTGATCGGGTGATAGTTGCCCGTGCCGAAATGGCAGTAGGTCTTCAGGCCGTCGCCCTCGCGCCGCACCACCACGCTGAGCTTGGCGTGGGTCTTCCATTCGACGAAGCCGAAGACGACGTGGACGCCGGCGCGCTCCATGGCCCGGGCCCAGCGCAGATTGGCCTCTTCGTCGAAGCGCGCCTTGATCTCGACCAGGGCGGTGACGTTCTTGCCGTTCTCGGCCGCCTCGATCAGGGCGGCGACGATGGGGCTGTCCTTGGAGGTCCGGTACAGGGTCTGTTTGATCGCGATGACATTGGGATCGCGGGCCGCCTGGCGCAGGAACTGGACCACCACGTCAAAACTCTCGAACGGGTGGTGGATCAGCATGTCCTTCTCGCGGACCGCCGCGAAAATGTCGCCGCCGTTGTCGCGGACGCGCTCGGGATAGCGCGGCTCGTAACCCTTGAATTTCAGGTCAGGGTGGCCCGAAGGGATGAGCTCGGCCAACTGCGCGAGACCCAGCATGCCGTCGACCATGACGACGTCCTGCGGCGCGGCGTCCAGCTCGTTGGTGATGAAGGTGCGCAGATCGTCGGGCATGGACGCCTCGATCTTGATGCGCACAACCGAGCCGAGACGGCGCTGCTTCAACGCCTCCTCGAACTCCATGACCAGATCCTCGGCCTCCTCCTCGATCTCGATGTCGCTGTCGCGGATCAGGCGGAAGACGCCGCGCTCCAGCACGTCGCACCCGGGAAACAGGTGGTCGATGAAGAGCATCAGCAGGCTCTCCAGCGTCAGATAGCGTTTGCGGCCCGGCGTCGAGCGGCCGTCGGTGGCCAGGGGCCAGAACCGCTTCACCTGGGTCGGTACGGGGACCAGGGCGTAGAGGGTCCGGTTGTCCGACCGCCGCTTCAGCTTCAGCGCCAGCGAGAAGCCGAGGTTGGGCAGGAAGGGGAAGGGGTGGGCCGGGTCGATCGCCATCGGCGTCAGCACGGCGAACAGCTGGTTGAGGAACTCGGGCTCCAGCCGCTCCCGCTCGGTCTTGGTGATGCGCGCCGCGTCGACGACCTCGATGCCGACGCCGGTCAGCTCCTTGCGCAGCTTGCGCCAGCGGCGCTGCTGTTCGGCCATCAGGCCGCCGGCGGCGATATTGACCTTGTCCAGCTGCTCGGCCGCCGTAAGCCCGTCGGCGGACAGGACGCGCACCCGCTCGCGCACCTGGCCCTTGAGGCCGGCGACGCGGGTCATGAAGAATTCGTCGAGGTTGTTGGCCGAGATCGACAGGAAGCGCAGCCGCTCCAGCAGGGGGTGGCCGGGATTGGCGGCCTCTTCCAGCACCCGGCCGTTGAAGGCCAGCCAGGAAATCTCTCGGTTGAAGAAGCGGGTGGGCGAGGCCATCAGGGCCTCGGACAGCTCCAGCTGGGGCGCGCGCGAGGAGGGGACCTCCTCGCCGGTGGTCGTGTCGCTGATCGCCGGGTCGCTCATGAAGCCGGTTCTGGCCCGGCGCGGCGATGGCCGCAACCTTGCTCTGACAATGGAAAACGCCGCCCGACCCCGGGGTCGGACGGCGTTTCCTCCGTATGCTGACGGCTTACCAGCGCCAGGCGTCGAAGATGACGTCGATGATGTAGCCGTCGTATTCGTCGATCAGATAGATGTGGTTATCGACCAGAACCCAACGCGTGCCCTCGGGCGGATAGCCGAGGCCATAGGTGCGCCAGTCGTTCAGCTGGTAGCGCCAGAAGATCGACGGCAGGTAGTCGCCGACATGGTACCGCTGGCCCCAGTAGTTGCGGGGCACCTGGTAGTAGCCGTAGCCCGGCGCAAAATAGAAGCCGATGCGCAGGCCATTGTAGCCGCGGAACCGCCGGTCGTTGCGCCACCAGTCGCCGCGATGGCTGCGGTCCCAGCTGCGCCGCCACTGGTCGCCGTTGAAGCGGTTGCGGAAGTCGCGGTACTCGCGGCGGTCCTGACGCCGATCGCCCCGGTCGTCACGCCGATCGCCGCGCCGGTCGTCCCAACGGTTGTCGCGACGATCATCACGCCGGTCATCGCGACCGTTCCAGCGGTCATCGCGGCGATCGTCCCGGCGGTCGTCCCGGCGATCATCACGGTCTCCGCGCGGGTTCTGCGGCCAGTCGGGCCGACCTCCGCCGCCCGCGCCCGGATTGGGCCGGTCAGGACGATCGGGCCGGTCAGGCCGATCCGGTCTGTCGGGGCGACCACCGCCGCCGCCGCCGCCGCCGCCCGCGCCCGGATTGGGCCGGTCAGGACGATCGGGCCGGTCAGGCCGAT
>CAYNNT010000085.1:0-5903 GCA_964398675.1 uncultured Brevundimonas sp. | reverse complement strand
CCGGTCGGTCGGGACGACCACCGCCGCCGCCGCCGCCGCCGCCGCCGGCGCCAGGGTTGGGCCGGTCGGGTCGATCGGGACGGTCCGGTCTGTCAGGGCGGTCCGGCCGGTCAGGGCGACCACCACCGCCGCCGCCACCACGATCGATGAGCGGCGGAGCCGTGGGCCGGTCAGGGCGACTGTCGCCGCCGCCGCCTTCGTTGGCCGGCCGTTCCGGACGGTTCGGTCTGTCGGGGCGAATCTCGTCCCCGTCCTGGTGCGAGGCGCCGCGGCGCCCTCCACCACGTTCGCCGTCCTGGGCCAGCGCCGTCAGCGGCGTCAGGGCCGGAACGGCGAAGGCCGCGATTGCGGCGGCCATCATCAATGAGCGTTTCATTCTCGTCTTTTCCCCGCACGCCCCTGTCAGACGGCTTGATGTTACGGTCGCGCTTTCATCATGAACCGTGACTGAACAAGCGCCGCCATATCAACGGATCCTCCAGATACGAAAACGCCCCGCGAGCCGGAGCCCGCGGGGCGTCGTTCCGAACCTGGCGCGCGCCTAGTAGACGCCCGACAGAACGCTGGCGATCAGGCCGGTCGCGATGGCGATCAGCACGATGTCATTGCCGGCGTGGACGTAGCGGTAGCCGCGCGGCGCCGGGCGCAGGCCGTAGGCGTAGGGGTCGCGCACATAGTAGTTGCGATAGGCCGAGGGCAGGTAGCCGCCCCGCTGCCAGCGGTAGCCGTAGTAGCGCGGCTCGACGCGATAATAGCCGTAGCTCGGCGCGTACCAGTAGCCGTTGCGGGCGCCGCGGTAGTCGCGGAAGTCGTTGCGGCCGCGCCACCAGTCGCGATTGCTGCGGTCCCAGCGCTGTTCGCGACGGTAGTCCTGACGGTCCTCGCGGCGTTCCTCGCGGAAGTCGCGGCGGTCGTCGCGACGGTCCTGCCGGTACTCACGGCGGTTGTCGTATTCGCCCTGGCGCCAGTCGCGACGATCGTCGCGCCGCTCGCGACGGAAGTCCTGACGGTCGTCACGACGGTCCTCGCGGTAGTCGCGGCGGTTTTCGCGACGGTCGCCGCGGTCCTGGGCCTGGGCGGCCATGGGGGCGGCGGTGGCCAGCATCAGGCCGAGCACGGCGGCCTTGGTCAAACGGTTCATGATCACTCTCCAACTGAGGGACGGCGACGGAAAACCGGCGCCGGCCCGTTAATCATGCGCCAGCGTCTCGCCCTGCCGATGAACTCGCCCTGAACGCGAATGTCAGGAAGAGAGGGTTGGTGATTGGCGGTGGGTGGCTGGCCGACACTCGCGGAGCCGGGCTGACGGCATCGCCCTTCCGCAGTCAGTGAAGCTGCCATCACCAACCACCGATCACCAACCACCCGCCATTGCACTCAACCGGCCCGCCGCCCACCTGTGACCCAGCTTCACAGGACACGCCCATGACCACGCCGATCGAACTCTGGTACTGGCCCACGCCCAATGGCTGGAAGGTCTCCATCGCCCTGGAGGAGATGGGGCTGCCCTATGAGATGAAGCCGGTGAACATCGGCGCGGGCGAGCAGTTCGAGGCGGCCTTCCAGGCCATCAGTCCGAACGGCCGGATGCCGGCCATCGTCGATCCGGATGGACCGGACGGGCAGCCGCTGTCGATCTTCGAGTCCGGGGCCATCCTGCAATACCTCGGCGTCAAGTCCGGGCGGTTCTATCCGCAGGATCCGCGCGGCAAGGCCGAGGTCGACCAGTGGCTGTTCTGGCAGGTCGGCGGGCTGGGGCCGATGGCGGGCCAGACCCATCATTTCCGGCAATACGCCCCGGCGATCGTCAAGGACCAGCGCCAGATCGCCTATGGCGTCCGCCGCTATACGGACGAGACACACCGCCTCTACGGCGTGATGGACCGGCGGCTGGCCGATCGCGACTACCTTGCGGGCGACTATTCCATCGCCGACATGGCGGCCTGGCCGTGGATCCTGCCGGAGCTGCAGGGACAGGACCTGGCGGAGTTCCCGAACCTGAAGGCCTGGATGGAACGGGTCGGCGCGCGAACCGCCGTGATCGCGGGCCGGGCGCTGGGGGAAGAGATGCGCCGCAACCTCGCCGCGTCGGGCAAGGCGGCCGAGGCGGCGCGCAAGGTGCTGTTCGGACAGCGGGCGCGGTAACCCTTCGTAAGGCTCCCGGTCATGCTCCGTTAGCAGGTGTGAATCAGGGATTTCCGAACTATTTCAGAGGTCTGAACAAGGGCGGAGTATTCGCCCGAACTGTACTGAAAAGGCCCTTGGGGACCCCGGCTGTTAACTTTACCTTCAAACCGCGGGTATTTGATCGCGTCTCAGAGGACGGGGCCAGAAAGGCGCCGGTTCGGGAGATACGGTGATGAACGCGCAAGAAATGGCGCCCACGGCCAACGAAGAGCAGGGCCTGCCCCTGCCGACCGCCGACATGAGCGGCGACGACCTTTTCCGGCTGGGCATGATGTATTCGAGCGGCCAGGGCGGTTGCCCCATGGACCGCGTTTCGGCCCACATGATCTTCAACCTCGCCGCCATGAAGGGCAGCATCGAAGCGCGCGTCTATCGCCGCGAGATGAGCCAGGAGATGGAGCAGGACGAGATCGCCGAAGCCCAGAAGGCGGCGCGCCGCTGGATCGACGCCGGCGTGGTCTCTCTGGCCGCCTGATACCTGTCGTCAGGGGCCGCAGTCAGCGGCCCTGACGGGTGACCCGCACCGCCACCTCGTTGCGACGCAGCGGCGGCAGGGTCCAGGGCGGGTCATAGAACCAGACGACCGGATCGCCGACGCTGGTCCAGCCGCTGCCGGTCAGGGCGGCGTCCAGTTCGGCCTCCTTTTCGGCGACGGCCCGGGCGGAACCCAGCCCTGAAAAGCGCAGCACCGCATAGGTCTCGGCCGGAACCACGGCGAGAACGACCGACGGATCCCGGGGAACCGGCAGACTGGCCATCGTATATTCCGACGGCATGAAGAACTGGATCGTCCAGCGATCCTCACCCACGGCGCCCTGCGCCACCGGCGCGGTCATGGCGATGCTCTGCGACCGGCCCGAGGGGCCATCGCCGGCCTGGGCGACCGGCGCCGTCATGGCGATGCTGGTCCGGGCGGTGTTGCCTCCGAAAATATAGCCGGCGACGCGCTGGAAACCGCGATTGCGCGCCGCCTCGCTGGATCCCGTGACCACGGTCTGCGCCGCGATCCGCTCGCCATAGGTGCGAATCTCGACGGCCCCGACGCGGCCGACCTCCGTAAAGGCGGGCTCCTCGGTGCCGGAGCGGACGCCGACGGTCGAACAGGCGGTGGTCAGCAGGGCCGCGGCCACGGCGGCGAGTTTCGATTTCATGATCGTGTGGTCCAGATGTTCAGGGGCGACCCCTACATGGGCACGGCAGCGACGTTTCGCCCCTGCCCATCTTGTCGCAGACCGATGTTCAGCCTTCGCCGACGCCGATCCCGGCATGGGGCGAGAGGGGCGAGAACCCGGCGGGCGTCCGCGTCATGCGGGCCTGGATGGCCGCCAGAACATCCGCCGTGTTCCAGATCGAACCCTGCATCAACGCCGCCCATTCCAGTCCTTCCGCCACCGTGTGGTCCCGCGCGTAGGTGACCGCGGCCTTGGAGCCTGAAATCGCCAGCGGAGCCTTGGCGGCGATGGCGTGGGCCATCTCGAGGGCGGCGGCGGCCAGCGCCCCGGCGTCCGGAAGGACGGCGTTGACGAAGCCCAGCCGCTCGGCGCGGTCGGCCGTCAGGGACGTGCCCAGATAGGCCAGCTCGCGCACCACGGCCTCGGGCAGGACATGCGGCAGGCGCTGCAGGCTGCCGACATCGGCCATCATGCCGATATTGATCTCCTCAATGCGGAAATATGCGCCCGCCGCCGCCAGGCGCAGATCGCAGGCGGAGACCAGGTCCAGCCCCGCGCCGACGCAGGCGCCCTGGACGGCGGCGATGACCGGGAACCGCACCCGCTCGACCCAGCTCAGGGTGTCCTGCAGCTCGCGCGCGGCCTGATGGAAGGCCTGCCGGTCGGCCGGCGTGTCCGTCTGGAGGATGGCGCCGCCCGAGAAGACCGAGATGTCCATGCCCGCGCAGAAATTGCGGCCCTCGCCCGATATGACCAGGGCGCGGACCTCGCCCGTCCCGTCCAGCGCCTTCAGGGCGGGGCCAAAATCGCGCCAGAACGACAGGTCCAGTGCGTTGGAGGCTTCCGGCCGGGACAGGCGCAGGTGGGCGACGGCGCCGTCGCGGGTAATCTCGAAGGCCGACATGGGTCTTTCGCTCCTGTGCGGAATCTGCGTCTCTGGCGATCCAAGCGTTTTCTATTGAAACCAACCGGGAGCCAAGTCTCATGTCACTTCAGGGCAAGACGCTGTTCATCACGGGCGCCAGCCGCGGCATCGGACTGGCCATCGGCCTCAGGGCGGCGCGCGACGGAGCCAATGTGGTCATCGCCGCCAAGACGGCGGAGGCGCACAAACACCTGCCGGGCACCATCTATTCGGCGGCGGAGGAGATCGAGGCGGCCGGCGGACAGGCCCTGCCGCTGATCGTCGACGTGCGCGACGAGGCCTCGGTGATGGCGGCCGTGGAGGCGGCCGTCGCCCGGTTCGGCGGCATCGACATCTGCGTCAACAACGCCTCGGCGATCCAGCTGACCGGCACCCTGGCCACCGACATGAAACGCTACGACCTGATGCATCAGGTCAACGCCCGCGGGACCTTCCTGGTGTCCAAGGCCTGTATCCCGCACCTGAAACAGGCGCAGAACCCGCACATCCTCGCCCTGTCGCCGCCGCTGGACCTGTCGCCGAAATGGTTCGGGCCGCATGTGGCCTACACCATGGCCAAATACAGCATGAGCCTGGCGATGCTGGGCATGGCGGAAGAGTTCAAGGGGGACGGCATCGCCTGCAACGCCCTGTGGCCGCGCACCGGCATCGCCACCGCCGCCATCGAATTCGCCCTGACCGGCAAGGCGGGGCTGGCCTATTGCCGCACGCCCGAGATCATGGCCGACGCCGCCCACGCCATCTTCACCAGCCCGTCGCGCGAGCTGACCGGCCGGTTCCTGATCGACGACAGCTTCCTGTACGAGCGGGGCGTCCGCGACTTCGAGACGTACAGCGTCGAGCCGGGCAAGCCCTTGATGCCGGACTTCTTCGTTCCCGCCGACAGCGTGCCGCCGCCGGGGGTCAAGGTCGGCTGAACGGGGGACGCCGGTGGGTCACAATATTGCGGCGATCATCGCCGGGGCCGACATCGCCGCGGTGTTCGCCGCCGCTGCGGATGCGCCAGCGCCGACCGAACTCCCGTTCGGCCTCGTCATCGTTCCCCTGTCGGACCGTCAGTTCGACCGGATCACCGACCTCAAGCCGGGACCGTATGTCGATGGTTTCGTCTACCTGTCGGCCCGCCTGACGGAGGCCCTGGCGGCGGCCTCAAGCGAAGGGCCTCTCGTCTACATCGAGACCGAATATTTCGGGGGCACAGGGTCGCAGGCGGGCGCGGCCTTCGTGGAAGGTGAACTGGTTCTCGCCGAACACCATGTGGACATGCGCGATGGCCACCGACGCGATGGCCCGATCAACAAGGCGCTGCGCCTTCTGGGTGTTTCGGCGTCGGGCGACAGGGATGAGTTCGACACCTTGGGGCTGGCGCGTTTCCGCGATGTCGCGGCCCTCGGGATCGAATACCGGGATGATCAGGACTGAGGCCGGACCGGCTCCCTAAAACTGCTGATACTGCCCGCCGATGGCGTAGCTGAAGCCGATGGGCAGGGCGTTGCGGAACAGGCTGATGAAGTTCGCCACCTCGCCGAGGTTCGAGCGGGGGACGAAGATGATGTCGCCGCGGCGGAGGGCGATGACCTCGCCGCGCCGGGGCCGCAGGTCGGCTGCGCGCATCATGC
>CAYNNT010000084.1:0-12205 GCA_964398675.1 uncultured Brevundimonas sp. | reverse complement strand
TCTCGGCGAAGATCTCGTCGCACAGGGCGGCGTATTCCGGCACGAAGTCGTTGGTGTGGCGCAGGTTCAGCCAGATGCGGCCGGTCTTGGCGGCTTCCAGCAACTGGTCGCCGGTCAGGTTTCCCGCCGCGCCCTTGCGCCAGGTGGTCCAGGCCTTGGGGTCCTCGCCCATGGTGAACACGCCCAGCTGGTCGCGCGGATACTGGTCCAACAGCCGCGCCAGGCCTTCGTCGTCGAACATCGGCCGCTCGTGCAGGCCGTGCTGGAAGATCAGGTTCTCTTGGCCGAAGGCTTTCGCCTTTTCGGCGGTCCAGTCGTTGATGATGCTCACGACGCGGTCCTTCCGTAGAAGTGGATCTTGAACGGGCCCCACCACAGGGTCTTGCCCAGGCCTCGGGCGGCGCGGTCGAGCCAGTCGGCCCGGTCTCCGGCGCGGGTCAGCCATTTGACGCCGGCCACCGCCCCGAACAGCGCGGCCTGGACCACGCCCACGGCCATCCAGCGCGCCACGCCGGGCCAGTTGCGGGCCGCGGCCGCCGTCTGGCTGGGGCCCTGTCCATAGGCGAAGGCGCGGGCGAGGGCGTAGTTCAGCGTGGCGCGATGGGCGGGGGCGAACTCCTCGACCCAGGCGTCGGCGGCCCAGCCGAAGCGGCCGCCGCGGGCCGCCAGGGCGGCGAACAGGGCGTCGTCCTCGCCGCCGGCCTGGTCCGTCCCTGCGTCGAACGGCGCCGGGCCGGGCAGGGCGGTCGCCCGGACCATCAGTGAATTGCCGCAGCCGAAGGGGTGGTCGATCAGGCCGGTGCGTTCCGGACCCTCACGACCGAAGAAGCGTTCAAGCCAGGGCTTGAGCCAGCCGGCGGCGTCGGGCGCCCGGCCCGTGATCGGGCCGAAGACGGCGTCGGCCCCCGTTTGCTCGCGGGCCTTGAGCAGGGCCGCGAGCCAGCCCGGCGAGGCGGCTTCATCGTCGTCGAGAAAGGCGATCAGCGGGGCGTCGGTCGCGGCCAGTCCGGCGTTGCGGGCGGTGGCGACGCCGGGCCGGGGCGCGTGGACATAGGCCAGGGGCCAGGGCGACTGCGTGCGCAGCCGGTCGACCGTCGCGGTCGCCGATCCGACGGGGTCGTTGTCGACCACCACGATGGCGCTCACCCGGTCCGCGACCCCGGTCTGGGCGAAGAGCGAGCGCAAGGCCCGCTCGAGGCTTTCGGCCCGCCTCAGGGTCGGAACGATGATCGCGACGTCTGTCATCAGACCGCGTCCGCATAGAGGGCGGCGCGGTACAGGCGCAGGGAGAAGGCGCGGGCGCCCACGGGCAGCCATGTGGTCTCCGCCCCGCGCCGCATCATCCTGCGGAGCTTCGGCAGGCCGGGGAGCCGCTTCAGCAGCCGGGCCGCCTTGTAGCTGGGATAGGCGGCGACGATCGCCGGATGGCGCTGGGCCATGCGGGCGAAGTTCGGGGCGGACTGTTCGTATTTGCCGGCGAGGGCCGCAACGGTGTCGAGGCCCATATGGGTGGCGGCGTTGTCGAGGTGGACGACGCGGAACCGCCGCGACACCCGCATGGCCCATTCGACATCCTCCCAGCCCCAGCCGGTGAAGCCGGGGTCGAAGGCCTCGGAGTCGAACACGTCGCGGCGGACCAGCAGGTTGGAGGTGTAGACGTATTTCTCGGGCTGTTTGGCGCGCTCCGTATAGGGCACGCACTCGGATTTGGCGGCCATGGCGCGGTGGACGGCGAAGCGGGCGTCGGTCGGGGCCTGCAGCAGGGAGAAGCCGCCGAAGGCCACGGCCGGGTCCTCGCGGGCGGCCAGATCGGCCCAGTCGCGCAGGAAACGCCGGTGGTCGGGACGCATGTCGCTGTCGAGGAACAGCAGGCTGCCGCCGCGGGCCGCCGACGCCAGCCGGTTACGGCCGATCGAGCGGCCCTCATTGGCGGGCAGGGTGATGAGGCGGACGGGCAGGGCCATGGCCCTGATCTGGTCCGCCAGCCGGGCGGTCAGGGCCGCGTCCCGTGTGCCGTCATCCAGCAGGACGATCTCGACCGCGCCGTCGACCGAGGCGGCTTCCTCATCGAGCAGGCCCAGCAGTTCGGCGGGGTCGTCGCGAAGGAAGGGGATCAGCACCGAGACGGCTGGCTTCGCCGTCTTCCAGGCCGGGCTGTCGGTCATTCTCGCCCGCGCGCTCATGCCGCCGCTCCCTGATATCCGCGCTTCGCCAGAAGGCCGAGCGCCACCGTCCGCACCCCGGCCGCGTTCAGGGTCAGGGCCGCCGCCGCATAGACGATCGCCCCGACGCCCGCATCGAGCACCAGTTCGCCGAAGCCGCCGAACGCCGGCAGTCGCGAGACGGCCAGCGCCATGATCCCCGTCGCCACGCCGCATCGGGCCAGGCTTTCCCACGGGATCGGCAGGGCCATCACGCGCCGCCCGATCAGCATGGTCGCGACCATGCCGAGACCGAAGCTGGCGGCCGTGGCCCATGCGGCGCCCATGACGCCGAAACGCGGCACCAGCATCAGGTTCAGGATGACGTTCATGCCCGCCGGAATGGCCATGGCGATGAGCAGCCGCCTGGTCTTCTTGCCGAGCGTGAAGGCCTGGCCGAAATAGTAGGCCGTGAGGCCGAACAGCAGGGCCGACAGGGCGATCCATGGGGTGACGCTGGCCGCTACCGTGCGGAGCTCCTCGCCGATCAGCACTTCGGAAAGCGGACGCGCCACCAGGGCCACGCCGGCGGCCGCGGGCAGACCGACCAGCAGGAAGGTCGAAAGCTGTTCGCGGGCGGCGACCTTCAGCCGGTCCATCCCGCCGCGCTCCAGCGCCATGACCAGCGCCGGCTGGCCCGCCGTGCCGAGCCACAGGAACAGGACGTCCAGCGTGCGGTTCGCGATCGAATAGCTGGCGTGATAGGCGCCCACCGCCGCCTCGCCCAGATAAGCCTCGAGCACGAAGCGATCGGTCGAGGAGAGCACGACGGTGAGGGCCAGCGAGGCGGCGATCGGATAGCCGTACAGCGCATATTCGCGCACCCGTCCGGCCTCGAAGGCGCCGCCGCGCGCCTGTTTCAACTCGCCGGGCAGCACAAAGGGCAGGGCGGCCAGGGGGGCGAGGCCGAGGCCCAGCAGGGGCGCTGTCGCGCCCGCGCCCGCGAGAGCGAAGCCGACGCCGATGGCCAGGCCGCCTGCGGTCACGGCCATGTCCAGCCGCGCGGACTTGGCCACCTCGCCCTCGGCGCGGAACCGTTCCTGGGTCAACTTGACCATGTTGCGCGCCGGGGCGCCGGCCAGACCGACGGCCAGGGCCAACCTGAACAGGGGATCGATGGGAAGCAGCCAGATGGCCAGCCCGCCGGCAACGAGGAAGGCGGCGCTGAGGACGAAGGCGGTGCGATACAGGCTGGCGAAATGCCCCTGGGCCGCGCCGGGCGTCTGGGCCGCCCAGAAGCGGGCCATGGCCGCCTCCAGCCAGCTGAACACCGCCACATGGGCCAGGGTCATGACCGAAAACGCGAGGGCGTAGCGACCGAAATCCTCGGGGCTGAGCAGGCGGGTGAACAGGATGATGGCCAGAAAGCCGACCACGCCCTGGACGATATTCGCCGGCAGATAACCCCAGACGCCGCGCCAGAACATCAGCGGCCCCCGGTCAACGGATCGCCGCGCGGTCGCCCAGCAGCACCGGCACGGTGATGGCCATGATCCACAGATCCATCCACAGGGACTGGCGCTCGACATAGTCGATGTCGAGCTGCACCCGACGGCGCACGTCCTGGGCGGTGTGCAGGGGGCCGCGCGAGCCGTTGACGGCGGCCCAGCCGGTCATGCCGGGCTTGATGCGATGGCGATGGGCGTAGTCGGCGACGAGGCGGGCGCTCTCGACGTGGCCGGTCTTCATGCCGATCGCGTGCGGGCGGGGCCCGACCAGCGACATCTCGCCGGCGATGACATTCAGCAGCTGCGGCAGTTCGTCGAGGCTGGTCTTGCGGATGAAACGGCCGATACGGGTGACGCGGTCGTCGTCATGGGTGACCTGACGGCTGGCCGTGGCATCGGCCGCCTCCTGCTTCATCGAGCGGAATTTCCACACCACGATTTCCTCGTGGTTGAAGCCATGGCGGCGCTGGCGGAAGAAGACCGGACCCGGGCTGTCGATGCGGATCGCGAGCGCGATCAGCGCCATGACCGGAGCCAGGAGGATCAGGGCGATCAGCCCCAGGATCATGTCCTGAAGCCGCTTGTTGAAGGCGCGGCGATCGTCATCGGCCGGGCCCTGGACGTCGGCCAGGGGCGCCGCGGCCAGCCGGTCCAGCGCTGTCCGGGTCTCGGCCACGCCGTCGGGTTCGACCAGCAGGGTGACCTCGTGCGGCAGGGTGCGCAGCGCAGCATTGAGCTCGCGCACCCGCGCCTCGGCCCGCGGGTCGATGGCCAGGACGATGCGGTCGACATAGGGCGTCATCTTGTGGGTCAGCAGATCCGCCGCCGTCCCCAGCACCGGCACGCCCTCGATGGCCCGCGGGCTCCGTGCCATCCGGTCGTCGAATATGCCCAGCACATTGAGGTCGCGCCGCTTCAGCGCCTCGCGGATGAGACTTTCGGCGTGCCGGGTCGCCCCGACGAGCACGATATTGGGCGTCAGGGCCCCGGAGGCGCGCCAGCGCCCGACGAGGTCGCTCCAGCCGATGTGCAGGGCGTTGAGCGTGATCAGGACCAGACCGGCCCAGACGAGATAGGCCGACTCCTGCGCCGCCGTCCCGCGCAGGACCCAGCCGGCGATCAGGGCCACGACCGCGCCGGCCGCCACCATGGCGGCGACCGCCGCGAGGTGCCGGGCCGTGCTCTGGCCGCGCGCGAATCTGTATCGGCCCAGCGACCGCATCATGCCGAGCACAGCCGTCGCGCCGAGGGCGAACGGCAGGACCCGCGACACCTCGGTATGGACCAGCGCGCCCGGCGCCGCGGCCCAGGCGCAGAGCAGGCTGACGGCGACGACGGCGAGGGTGTCGAAGGCGCGGAAATAATGGGCCGCGAGCCGCGAGGCGTGCCGCTGTCGCGCGTTCAGCCAGACCTCGGGCCGGAACGGACCCCGGCGCGCGGCGCCGTCGGCGACGGCCTCCGGCGTCGCGGAAACGGCCGCGGTGGCCAGGGCCTGAAGCCCGGAGGCGTCCATGACGCCCGCTCCCGACAGGGCGGCGTCAAACGAATGGCGGCGGACGGCTTCGGTCATGGGGCTCGCGGCGGGTGTTCCCGCGCACCATGCACGCCCGCCCTCACTGTCCCGTTAACGCGTCGCCATTCGCGCGCGCCGTGCGTGTTGACCGTTGCGCCGGTCCGTTTGCTCGGCTAATCACGCCGCCTGCCGGAGACGTGGCCGAGTGGCTGAAGGCAACGGTTTGCTAAATCGTCGTACCCTGTAAGGGGTACCCAGGGTTCGAATCCCTGCGTCTCCGCCAGAACCCCGTTCGCCGGGGTCCGCAGTCGTCTGCAGCAATCCAGCCATTGCCCCGTACCTCAGGGCGCTTCGTCCGTGCTGGTCTGGAGCAATCCGCAGCAAGCCAACGTCCGACATTGTGCCGATATCGGGGTGGCCTCATTTGCCCGTCGAAGCGCCTGGTGCAGTTTCCGCCGCCGGGCGACCGGTTGGGTCCAGGGCGGCTGGTTCCGTCCGAACGGTTACACCTGCGTCGGTCGAGCCCGCACGATCCGGAGCCCGCGCAGTCGGCGCCTGTTCTTGAAGGGGCTCTTGCCGGACCGCAGGCGGAGCACTGACCGGGTCATGCCCGTTTCGACGGGCGTCTGTGATGGCGTAGATCGCGGTGAACAGACTCGCCGTCCCGATGAAGACCGTCAGCCAGGTCGTCTGGCGCGCCACCCGATTCTCCTCGCCGCCGATCTTGGAGGCAAGGCTCTCGAGGATCGCACTGAAATCGAAACGGTCGGCGCCGGCTACCATGCCCGGCACCCCCAGACGTGCGATCACGCCGTTGAGCGGTTGGGCCGCTGAGAAGAACCCGTGCGCGGCGCGCATCAGGTTGAGCGCCGGTCCGTGCCACCGAACGATGTTGACCATGTTGGCGTAGGCGAAACCGACAGACAGCGCGACCAACACCATGGGGACCTGCCGCATCTCCCGGCCCAGGGCCGCCAGCTGTTCCCATGACATCGGGACCATGCTCGTTACAGCCATCGCAAGGACGGCCGTGACGAGGACCGTGATCCCGAAGATGCCGGGAATGCCGACCAGGGTGAACGGACCCCTGCTCAACTGCGCCTGGCGGCTCATGACCAGGCGAAAATGGACTGCCTCAATGATGTTCAGATAGGCGCGGCGCAGGCAGGTCACGGCATGACGCGCCGGCTCTCCGGCAGGCGCATTGGGATTTTCCGCGATTGCGGAGGCGAGGTCTGCATCGGTCAGTTGGCCGGAGCGGAACCGGCGGGGCCAGCCGGAGCCCTTCAATTGGACTGGCATCAGCTCCAGGACCGAGGTCGGCTTTAGCGGCTTTGTCCGGCCCCTGCCGGGCAGGTGGTGGTGGAAATGCGTGTGACCGAGTCGTGCCTTTGCGACCATCGAGACGACATAGGCCAGCTCGTCGAGGTCGTCCTTGTCGAAGACCTGCGCCGCATCGAGATCGATGCGCATCACGAACAGGCCGTCGGCGCGTGCCAGGACCGCGGCGCCCTGGAACGCCGACCGGTTCGGCACGAGATTGCCATGCCCTCGCTGGGAGTTTGCGAACTTCGTGACCTCGCTGACTGCGATGGCCCGTCGCCGTGCCGGCAGGCCCGTCATCATCGGCTCGGCCGGGACGGGGCGCCAATCCAGGAAGAAGTAGGATTTGATCGAAGCTTTCGCCGCGGGTCCGCCGGGGGTGGCGGAGGGAGCGGTTTGGCTCAGATGAAGCCTCCACCGACGAACCTGAGGACACCCACCAGACGTCGATGCTTCAGCACCTTCCGGCCGTCCTCAATGGCAAACCGGACCTGGGAATCATCGACCAACGCGTCCGCAGCGCACTTTTCAGCCTGGCTGAGCCGGTTGTAGTCGACTGTCGATTTCCGGATCCGGGACTTCAGCGTCTGCGCGACTGTGAACAGGTCGTCCGCGAGCGGCGCCAAGGTATCGGTCATCTCGTCGAGTCCCCCATTTCCACGAGCGTCCTTCTTATGAGCAGGATTCCTGGACATGGCAAACATTGTTCTCTGAGGCCGCTGAACCGGGACTGAACGTCCCCCGGAGCCCAGCGGGAATGTCGTACGAGAAAGTTTCGTTCCGATTAGCACCGTGTCGCGGTCAAATGCAGGCAAAGGTTAAACCCACGTCACGCCGGATGGCCCCGGCCTCCGCCGGCGGCGCACCGCACCGCATTTCAAGGGCCGTTTCAGGCTGCCAGGCCAGAATATTTGGGGCGTCAATCCTGACCGCAAGGCCCGTGCGGGTTTGACCCCGGCGCCCGCCGCGCTCCCGGAACGGCCGGGGCCGGAGGGCGCGAAAATCGTCAGCGGACAATCCGCACAATCGCGCCTTCAGCCGGATCAGACAGCCCGTCGGCAAGGCTGCGCACCACCCCCGCCGCGGCGTCCAGGCCCTGATGCTCGACGATGCGAATCCACGGGGAGGCGGGGTCGACGACGCGTTCGAAGAACCGGCTCTGATCGGCGAGGAAGCGGTCGTAAAAGGCGTTCAGCGTGCCCTGCGCACGGTGGCTGTCGAGGCAGGTGGCGGCGAAGAAGAACACCGGCCGCGGGCCCTGCAGGTCCGGATCGTCGGCGGTGAAACTGTCGCTCTGCGTCGAGCCGACGAGGCAGTCGTAGACAAGGGCCGCGCCGAACCGGGCGTGGACGCGCCGCCTCAGTTCCGGATCGCCGGCAAGGTCGAGGTAGAGGGTGGGCAAGGCCGCATCCAGCGCCTCGACCGCCTCATAGCCAAGCACGGCGTCATAGATGTCCAGACCCTCGACGAAGGCGCGGTTGCGGGCGCCGGTCAGGGCCACGACCGAAACGTCATCCTCCTTCAGGCACCAGGCGGCACCGTAGGCGGTCTTGCTGGACGCGCTCGACACCACGATCTGACGCGCCCCGAAGAACTTGTTTTCCCGCAGGAAATCCACCGCGGTGTAGGAGGTGATGAACAGCGGACGGAACAGCGCCTCGCTGTTCTCCAGCGCCGCGGAATAGTGGCGATCGCCGGCGCACAGCACATAGCGGTTGTAGATGTCCGGCACCCTCTGGCGCCAGGGCGAGGCGTCGGCGAAGCCGCCCCGCCCGATCTTTTCGGCCTGGACGACCAGCGTGTCCGCCATGGGGAAATAGCCGAACACCCGCGCCCCGACCTCGACGCCCGGCGCCCGGGAGGCCGTCACATCGGCGAACCCCCAGACCGGCATCATGCCGAAGTCGTCCTCGCCGGTCGGGAAGAGGGTCCAGTACCGCAACGCATCGCCATAAGCGGCGTAGGTGATGTTGTTCGTGGTGAGGGAGAAGCGGTCGAGGGACAGGACGACCTCGCCCTCGCGGAGCGCGTCATGGGCTGCGATGTCCGTGAGGCGCGTATCGCCGATGTCGGCCTTCCGCGTCATCAGCCGGCGCCGGGTGTCTGACATGGCGGTCTCCTTCGTGGTCTCGGGCGTTGAGCCTAGCGGAAACGCGGGTTGACGTAGGAGAAGGATCGCACCCGCCGCCTAGGGCTGGAGCCCCAGCGGTCCCAGCATCCAGGTCAGCCAGATTCCGGCAGCCAGGCAGGGTCCGAAGGGCAGCCGGTCGGTCGCCGTGACCCTGTTTCCCACCAGCAGACGGGCCCCGACCAGGCTCAGGCCGGCGGCCGAGGCCCAGAGCAGCACGCTCGGCAGGCCCATCCAGCCGACCCAGGCGCCGCCGGCGGCCAGCAGGAAGGGGTCGCCGTCGCCCAGGCCTTCGCGGCCGCGCAGCCGGCGATAGACGAAGGCCAGCAGCCACAGGGCGCTGAAGCCGGCGGCCGCGCCGATCAGGGCGTCAAGCGGTGCGGTTTGGTCCAGCAGGACCGCCGCGAGGCCGCCGGTGGCGAGAAGCGGAAGGGTCAACTGATCCGGCAGACAGAAATGTTCGGCGTCGATCGCGGCGATCAACAGCAGTTGCCAACCGAGCAGCGCCGTCAGGACAGCGGCGAGCGGCGAGGGCTGGGCCAGGGCCGCCCAGACGCCGATCCCCGCCGCGGCGAGCGCCATCAGCGCCTGGCGCCGGCGCCCCGGGGGATCGCCTGCCTCGTCGCGAAGCAGGCGCAGGCCCAGGCGGACGAGGCCCGGTCCGACGATCAGGCCGGTTCCGCCGATCAGCAGTGCAAGGATCGCTGGCGTCACGGTCCGGCCTTCCAGGCAGGGCTGCGCAGGCTTGCGACCCTTCGTCCGGCGGGTTTAGCCCGGACCGGGCGATCGGGCTACGGCGGGCAGGGGCGGGCGGGCTTGAACCGGATGAGGTCTGGCGGGTTGCGCAGGGGTCCCGTCTCCTCCGGCTGTCCGAATGTCCCCGTCCCCCGAACTGATCGACCGGCTCAAACAAGGCGCGCGCCGGTTCGCCGCCGGCGTCCGGCCCGGGCACCTCGCCGGCGTCGCCGTCCTGGCGGTGGTCGGGGTCGGTATCGGGGTGGCGCACATCGTGGCGCTGCCGGGACCGCAGCCGATCCCCGACGGCGAGCGGATGACAATTCAGGTCGTCGCGCCCGTCGAGCCGGAGATCGCGCCCGGCGCGGTGATGGAGGTCGGCGAGCTGGTCGAAGGGTTCGAATACAGGCGGCCGGCGCCGGCCGTGATCGAAGTCGCCGACACGGCCTATGACGACGAAGGGTTCGAGGCCCCGCCGCCGCGGCCCGCGCCGCGGCGTGATGATGAGGCGCGTCCGGCGCCCGCGCCGCCTGTTCCCGATACGTCGTCCGGGGACCGAAGGGACCGCCGCGCAGACCGATGGTTCGGCTTTGACGCGCCGGACCGCGATTACCGCGCCGAACGCGAGGCGCGCCGCGCCCGCATCGATGCGCGGATCGAGCGGGACCGCGAGCGGCGCGAGGTGCGCTGGTACCGCTCCGACGGGGCCCCGGTCTCCGATCGCGACCGGGACGTCGAAGCCGGTCGGCCCGGGGACTGAAGGCCCATGCGGCGCTACGCGGGGGATCGCCGGGAACTTGCGGAACAGGGATACATGACGACCTTTCCGGAGTATGCTGTACGAAAATCCCGATAGCTGTTGGATTGGGTCATGATTTCACTGCTGCTCGCGATCGGTCTTGGCCAGACTCCCGAAGGCGCGACGGGTTCGCCGCCCCCGGATCCGCAGGAGATGCGGATGCCCTGCGAGTCAACGCCGGGGGGCTGGATCTGCAAGATGCCCCCCGTGATACTGCGTCCTTCGCCCCCCGGCGCGGTGGTCGTGACCGACCCGCAGGCCGGTTCCGCAGCCGTGCCGCCCCCGGCGCCGTCCCTGGCTCCTGCCGCCGAGATCAGCGCGGCCGAGGCGAACCGGCAGGCGCGCCTGATCGCGCGTTGCGCTGATGCGTCCTGGCTGTCGCTGTGCCTGCCGGACGACCGCCGTGAGGCCCGGGCCCTGCGTGATGCGGCCAACGTGCGCGCCGCGCTGCGGGGCGACGTCACCCGGCTGTTGAGCGAAGGCAAATGCGATGAAGCCGTGCGGACCGCCCTGGCCGGCGGCGACATGGCCCTGGCCTGGGAGGTGCGGAACATGAATTTCTGTGCGCCAGGCCCGGCCACCGCAGAAATCGCCGCCGACGCCAACTGACGTCCCGTCCGGGAGGTCCGGCAAGACAAAGGCCCGACGCCTTGCGGCGCGGGCCTTTGCTTTTGGTGAAAGGTCGGAACGGCCGGACGCTGTCCGGCCGGTCCTGATCCTGTCTCTAGCCGCGTTCGCCGTCGCCGGAACGGCCCGGCGCGTAGTCCCGGTCCACGGGCGTGCACTCGTGCAGGTCTTCGCAGTCGGAGAAGTGGACTTCCGGCGGCTCGACGGTGATGTCGGACGGACGGACGTGAACGTCCGGCGCGTGCAGATAGATCTGCGGGGCCTCGATGCGGATCGGGGGCGCCTCGACGTAGATGGGCGGGCCCTGGATATCGATCCGGCCCGAAGCGACGGTGATCGGCCGGCCGCGGATGCGGACACCCGGTCCGCCGGCGCGCACGACGGTCCACGGGGTGGTGGGACGGTAGAAGTCGACCTCATAGTCGCACACGCAGACGCCGTAGGCGTCGCGGGGACCGCCGTCGCGGCAAGGAGGCGGCGGCACGCAGCAGGGCGGCGGCGGCGGCGGGCCGTAGCCCCGGTCCTGGGCGGCAGACGGTCCGGCGCTGCCCACCAAGGCCAGCAGAGCGCCGACGGCGGCGATGACTATGTGTTTCACTTTAGCTCCCCAAATCCAGTCGAGACATGGCCCTGAATAACCCCACAGCCAGGGACCGAAGTATCATCGTTATGGTAACCTTAACCGCTTGGCAAGGCGACGGTTCCGGAAGGGTGGCTGGATTGTGGCGACTGATGCGCCTCTTGCGCCGGGCGGGCGATTTATTCGCTTTTCAGGAGAAAAACTCGCGTCCACGCCGCGATATTTCGCCGCGAAAAGCGACTCCCGCCTCAGATTGTCGCGTCAACTTGACCCCGCGTGACCTTGGCAGCCGCCCGGTCGCGGTCTAGGTCGATGCCTCAATCCGATCATCGGTCGACCGGTGATCGAGCTTTACGGGAGAAGCGCTCATGGCCGATCTGGCTCAAGTCACCGAACACATCCGCGGCGCCGTCGGCGACAACTCCGGTCTGGGCAAGACCGTGAAGATCGACCTCGGCGACGTCGGCAAGATTTTCATCGACGGCGCCTCGGTTCCGAACTCGGTGACCAATGAGGACAAGCCCGCCGACGCCACGGTCTCGATCAACTGGGACGACTTCATGGCCCTGTCGGCCGGGCAGCTGGATCCGATGATGGCCTTCATGCAGGGCAAGCTGAAGATCGCCGGCGACATGATGATCGCCCAGAAGCTGGCCCCGCTGCTGAAGCGCTAGGTCCCACTCGAAAGATATCCCTCCCCCTCCGGGGGAGGGTGTCTGCCGCGCGGCGGCAGACGGGTGGGGAGGACTCGGCGCGACAAACACCGTCGCCGCCTCGCCGAACCGGGCCCCCCCCCCGGGGGGGGGGGGGCCGCCCCACCCCCCCCCCGCGGGGGGGGGGGGGGGGGGGGG
>CAYNNT010000083.1:0-12659 GCA_964398675.1 uncultured Brevundimonas sp. | reverse complement strand
GATGCAGGGCGATCGAGGCTTCGCTGGTGTCGCTGTCGCTGATGGCGCCGATCAGGTGTCGCAGGCCCCTGTCGCGGGTTCCGGCGATCAGGGCCTCCAGCAGGGCCCGTCCCACGCCCCGTCGACGCGCATGAGGCTCGATATAGATCGAGATCTCGACCCCGTAGCGATAGGCCGGACGGGGCCGGAACGGCGAGGCATAGGCATAGCCCGCGAAGCGGCCGTCGGTTTCCGCCACCAGCCACGGCAAGGCGTGCCGCTGCACCGCCGCGAACCTCTGCGTCATCTCTGCAAGGCTGGGAGGCGTGGTCTCGAACGTGGCAGTGCCGCCCTCGACCTCGGAGCCGTACAGGGCGGTGATCGCCGGCAGGTCGCTTTCGGCGGCAGGTCTCAGCCGGGGGCTCATCGACCCATGCCGGGTCTGGCGCAGTCGTCAGCAACTGTCAGTGGCATCTTCGGAGAACCTTGATAACCTAAGCCTTCAACAGGGGAGAGGGGATCATGAAAACACATCTGTTCGTCGCGGCGATAGCCGCTTCGCTGGTCGCCGGCTCGCCGGGCGTGGCCGCCGCCCAGTCCAAGCCGGGCATGGCTCCGCCCGCGCCCGTGCGGCCCGCCACCGTCGACATCCGGGTCTGCAACGCAAGCGGCCGCAACGGCACCGTCGCGATCTCCTATGTCGAGGTCGGCACCGGACGGTTCATCAACCGCGGCTGGTACACGGTCAATGACGGCGACTGTACCGAGCTGGTCTCCACCGACAACGCCAATTTCTACATGTATGGCGACACGACGGACGGCTCGGGCCGGGTCTGGAAAGGCAACCACGCCCTGTGCGTCCAGTACCCCGGGCCCTACACCTTCTGGTCCGACGGCAGCGACACCTGCCCGGCCGGCTACGAGACCCGCGATTTCGTGGTCCTGCACGCCGACGACGTCGGTCAGTACACCTGGACCCTCGAGCCCTGAGGCAGGGGCGGGGCTCAGCCCCGCTCCCACCCCTTGTCGATCGCCCAGACGGCGAAGGCGTAGTCGTGGGCGACTTCCTTCAGATAGTCGAACCGTCCCGATGAGCCGGCGTGTCCCGCCTCCATGTTGATCTTCAGCAGGATCGGCTTGCCCGAGGTCGTCGCCGGCCGCAGCTTCGCCACCCATTTCTCGGGCTCCCAGTAGGTCACCCGCGGGTCCGACAGACCGCCGGTGGCCAGCACCGCCGGATAGGCCTTCGGGCCCACCTGATCGTACGGGCTGTAGCTCATCATATAGTCGTAGGCCTCGGGGTCCTCGATCGGATTGCCCCACTCCGGCCATTCGGGCGGCGTCAGCGGCAGGCTGACATCGCTCATGGTGTTGATCACGTCGACGAACGGCACGCCGCCGATCACGCCGGCCCAGAGGTCGGGCCGCATGTTGTTGATCGCCCCCATCAGCATACCGCCCGCTGACCGGCCCTCGGCCACGATATGGCCGGCACGGGCATAGTCGCGGGCGATCAGGTGTTCGGCGGCGGCGATGAAGTCGGTGAAGGTGTTCTTCTTGGTCATCCGCCGCGCGGTCAGGAACCAGTTCCAGCCCTTGTCGGAGCCGCCGCGGACGTGTGCGATCGCATAGATCCAGCCCCGGTCGACCAGCGACAGGCGGTTGGTTGAGAAGCTGGCCGGGATCGGACTGCCATAGGAGCCATAGCCGTACAGCAGCACCGGGGCGGACCCGTCGACCGGCGTGTCCCGGCGACGCAGCACCGTCACGGGCACCAGTTCGCCGTCGTGCGCAGGCGCGTTCAGACGCTCGACGACATAGTCGGCCGCGTTATGGCCTGACGGCACTTCCTGGACCTTGCGCAGGGTCCGTTCGCGCGTCGCCAGATCGTAGTCATAGGTCGAGGTCGGCGTGGACGGCGAATTGTAGCCGTAGCGCATGATCGTCGTGTCGAACTCCGACGCTCCGGCCAGCGACAGGGAGTAGGCAGGCTCGTCCACCGCGATCTCGTGCTCGGCGCCGGCGCGGTCGCGGATGATGATCTTCGTATTGGCGTCGGCCCGCTCCTGACGGCCGATATGGTTCTTCACCAGCGCCACGCCCTCGATGTAGCGGCCCGGCGTGTGCGGGACGAGATCGGTCCAGTGGGCCTTGCCGGGCGTCGCCGTCGGGGCCTCGACGATCTTGAAGTCGATCGAGTCGTCGGCGTTGGTGCGGATGACCCAGCGGTCGCCCCAGTGGTCGGCCTCATACAGCCGTCCGACCTCGCGGGGCTCCAGCACCACAGGCGTAGCGGTCGGCGTGGCGGCCGGAATGACCCGGGCCTCCGACGTTTCCTGGTTGCCGATGGTGATCAGGATGAAGGCGTCGTCAGCCGTGCGGTCGACGCTGATGAACATGCCGTCGTCGTCCTCCTGGTAGACCAGGGTCGTCTCGCCGCCGCGGGCCGGCCGACGGAAGATCTTGTCCGGCCGGCCGTTGTCGTCGCGGTTGGTCCAGAAGAGCCACTGGCTGTCGGACGAGAAGGTGAAGTCGCCGATCGCAGACCCGATCGGATCGGGCAGGACCTCCCCGGTCGCCAGATCCTTGACGAAGATCTGGTGCACTTCGGAGCCCTGCGCATCCTCCGCATAGGCGAACAGGGCGTGGTCCGGGCTGTGGCCGGCCGACGAGACCTCCGAATAGGCCTTGCCTTCCGCCAGGGCGTTGGCGTCGAGCAGCAGCTGCGCATCTCCGGCGCCGCCTCGCGGCTTGCGCATGTAGCGCGGATGCTGATCCCCGGTCCGGTATTCGACGTAATATTCCCAGGCGCCGTCAGGGGAGGGGACGGAGCTGTCCGCCTCCTTGATCCGCCCCTTCATCTCCTCGAACATCGCGGCCTGCAGGGGCAGGGTCGAGGCCATCATCGCCTCGCGATAGGCGTTCTCCGCCTCGAGATGTTCCTTGACGTCGGCCTTGATCAGGGTCGGGTCGCGCAGCACGGCCTGCCAGTTGTCGTCCTTCATCCACTGATAGTCGTCGGTACGGACGCGGCCCAGCTGCTCGATGCGGACCGGAATCTTCTTCGCGACGGGCGGGACGGGCGTTCCTTGGGACATCGAGGCTCCGGTTGGGCGGGCTTGGGCGGGAAGGGCGGTCGCCGCGAGGACGGCGGCGGATGTGGCGAGAAGGTCGCGGCGGTTCATGTCGAAGCCCCTGAAATGACGCAGGACCTTGTGCGCGCAGGCCGCCCGCCGTCAAATGACAAACGCCAGTGACGGGACAGGCAGCATGTTCGATCTTCAGACGCCGCCTCAACCCGCCTGGGAGCAGGTACAGGTCCAGGAACCGCCGATCGCGGAGCTCGCCGCGCCGGCCTGGGACCTGACGGTCGGCCTGATCAGCGCCACGGTCCAGATCGACCAGAACAACGGCGACGGCACCCGCCGGGTCGGCACAGCCTTTCTGATCAATGCGCCCCGTCCGGACGGGACGCCCCGGACCGTGCTGGTGACCGCCCACCATGTGCTCGACGGCATGGCCGGCCGCGACGCGCGCGTCGGCTGGCGCAGCGAGATGCCGGGCGGAGGCTGGCGGTTCGCCCCCGATCCCTTGCGTATCCGGAACACGGACGGGGACCGCATCTGGACCAAACATCCGGAGCGCGACATCGCGGTGATGGAGATCTCGGCCCCGCCGGTCTTCGCCCGCGCCGCCATCCCGCTGGGCTGGCTGGCCAGCGGGGAAGACCTGGACAGCTGGCAGGTCGGGCCGGGCGATGAACTCATGACGCTGGGTTTCCCGCGTGGATATTCCTCCAACACGGCGGGATTTCCGATCCTGAGAACGGGACGGATCGCGTCGTGGCCGCTGACTCCGGTTGAGAACTTTCCGGTCTTCCTGCTTGATTTCCCGGTCTTTCCCGGAAACTCGGGCGGGCCGGTGTTCTGGACGCCGGCGGCGCGCAAACTGCCAGGCACGGTGCAGCCGGACCATCCGTTCATCGCCGGGGTGCTGACTTCGGAGGTCCGTCCGTCCGATGAGCCGCTCGGGATCGGCGTGGTCGCTCACGCCAGCTACGTCCGCGAAGCCATCGCCTTGCTGGACGCCGCACCGACGGTGGGTCAGGGGCCGTAGGGCGGCCTTCTCAACCAATGACCGTAATGCGCATAAGATATATTATGCGAAATCATGGAGCCGTATCCGGCCTCAGGGCTTCCGGGCCCGGTCCTGCAGCCGCGCCGCAAGGCTGGACGTGTCCCAGCGCGCGCCGCCCATGGCCTGCACCTCGGAATAGAACTGGTCCACGAGCGCCGTCAGCGACAGATGCGCCCCGTTGCTGCGCGCCTCATCCAGCACCAGACCCAGATCCTTGCGCATCCAGTCGACCGCGAAACCGAATTCGAACTGGCCCTCGGCCATGGTCTTCCAGCGATTGTCCATCTGCCACGACTGCGCCGCGCCCTTGGAGATGGCGTCATAGGCTGCGGTCGTGTCGAGGCCCGCGACCTCGGCGAAATGCACGGCCTCGGCCAAACCCTGGACGACCCCGGCGATGGCGATCTGGTTGACCATCTTGGTCAGCTGGCCCGACCCGGACGGCCCCATGTGTTTCACGGCCTTCGAATAGGCCATCAGGGTCGCCTCGACCCGCGCCAGAGCAACCTCGTCGCCGCCCGCCATGACGCTGAGCTGGCCGTTCTCGGCCCCGGCCTGACCGCCGGAGACCGGCGCGTCGATGAAGGCGCGGCCCGTCCCCGCCGCCAGCGCGGCCATCTCGCGCGCGACCCGGGCCGATGTCGTGGTGTGATCAACGATCACAGCGCCCGGCGCCAGATGAGCCAGCGCCTCCGTCACGACCTGCCGTACGTCGTCGTCATTGCCGACGCACAGGATCAGAAGCTCCGCGCCCGTCGAAGCCTCCGCCACCGTCGCGGCGAACCGTCCGCCGGTCGCTTCGACCCAGGCGTGCGCCTTGTCCGGCGAGCGATTGAAGCCCGCGACCTCATGTCCCGTCTGAACCAGATGGCGTGCCATCGGCCCGCCCATCACGCCCAGACCCGCGAAGCCGATCTTCATGCGCCCGGCTCCTCGGCGACGCCGTAGCGTCCACGGAAATAGGTCAGCCCCGCCCCTGCCCGCATCTCGAACCCTTTGACCGCCCCGACGATGGTCAGGTGATCGCCCATGATGATTCGGTCCGTCGCGACGCAGTCCAGCCGCGTCAGGGCGTTCTTCAGCCTCGGCGGTTCGGCGCTCGAGCTGTCGAATTCGTCCGACGACAGCCGGCAAACGCCCCAGGCGAAGCGGTCCGACATCTCGCGATCCTCGACCGGCAGCATATGCACCGCGAATCGTTCGGCACCCGCGAAGCCGTCGTGGCGGTCGGACGCGCGGTCCAGGCACCACAGCACCAGCGGCGGCTTCAGGGACACCGAGGTGAAGGAGTTGATCGTGATGCCGTACGGGCCGTCGGGCGTATGGGCCGTCACCACGCAGACCCCGGTCGCGAATCCGCCCAGCGCCCGGCGATAGGCGGCGAGGTCAAAGGCGGCGGTATCGGGGGTGCTCACGCCTGACGACTAGGCGACCGACCGCGTCCGGGCAAGGCGCGTCATGGGAAACGCCGCCTTAACCTTGACGCCCCACCCTGCCCTTGAGTTCTTCGCCAAAGGTCCGCGCGCCATGTCCCTGAGCGATCGCCCGATCCTCATCAAGAAGGTCAAGAAGGTGGTCGGCGGCGGCCATCACGGCGGCGCCTGGAAGGTCGCCTACGCCGACTTCGTGACCGCCATGATGGCCTTCTTCCTGCTGATGTGGCTGATCAACACGACCGATCCCGAACAGAAGCGCGGCATTGCGGAGTATTTCGCCCCGGCCAGCGTCTCTGCGACCACGTCCGGATCGGGCGGCATTCTGGGCGGCACCTCCCTCGGCGATGACGGATCCAAGAGTTCGGGTTCCCAGTCCGTCATCAGCGAGCTGGCCCCCGAGGCCCCGCCCAATTCGCCGCAGGACGTCGGCCAGAACGCCAACCTCGCCGCCGCCAGCGAAGAGGCGCTCCGCGAGGAGATCGCCCGTCGCGAGGCCGCCGAATTCGCCTCGGCCGCCGAATCGCTGCGCCAGGCCATGCAATCGATGCCGGAACTGGCCGAGCTGTCGAAACAGCTGATCATCGACCAGACGCCCGAGGGGCTGCGCATCCAGCTGGTCGACCAGGAGGGCCGGTCGATGTTCGACCCGACCTCCTCGCGCCCCAACGCCCGCGCCCAGCTGCTGCTGCGGACCATCTCGCGGGTCATCAACCAGCTGCCCAACCGCATTTCGATCACGGGCCACACCTCGGCCGCGCCGGGATCGAACCGCGCCACCCTGCCGAACGACTGGGCCCTGTCTTCGGCCCGCGCCAACGCCTCACGCCTGGTCCTGCAAAGCGCCGGCGTCGATGCCGACCGGGTCTACCAGGTCGCGGGCAAGGCCGGCTCCGACCCGCTGTATCCCGACGACCCGACCCTCGCCGGCAACCGCCGCATCGCCATCGTCCTGTTGCGCGAGGCGCCGGTCCTGCCGACGGACACCAGTCTGTGAGCCCTCGCCCCGCAAGCATGTGTGGGGCGAATGGCCTTGCCGCGGCCCTCTGCGCGGGTGCAAATCATATGATGAAACGGCGCGCGCCCCACTGTCGGCGAAATTGGATGCGGACCTGAGGCCGTGACCTTCGTTCCCCAGCGCCAGCTACGCTTCTACATGACGACCGTGGCCCCCTGCCCCTATCTGCCCGGCCAGACCGAGCGGAAGGTGTTCGCCAACCTGCCGTTCAGCGAGGGCGTCCACGTCAATGACGAGCTGACCCAGGCCGGCTTCCGGCGCAGCCAGAACATCGCCTACCGCCCGGCCTGCGAATCCTGCGACGCCTGCGTCTCGGTCCGCCTGCCCGTTCCTGAGTTCAGTTTCTCAAGGTCGCAGCGCAAGGTGCTGAAGCGAAACGCAGACCTGTCCCGCGATCTCGTCGAGGCCGAGGCCACGACCGAGCAGTTCGACCTTCTGCGCCGCTACCTCCAGGGTCGCCATCCGGGCGGCGGCATGAGCGGCATGGGCTGGCTCGACTATATCGCCATGGTCGAGGACACGGCCGTGCGGACCCATCTGATCGAATACCGTCTGCCTTCGCCGGACGGCGGGCCCGGCGATCTGGTCGGCGTCTGCCTCACCGATCTGCTCGGCGACGGTCTGTCGATGGTCTACAGCTTCTTCGACCCGGCCCTGGAGGCCCGCAGTCTCGGCCGGTTCGCCATCCTCGACCATGTGCGACAGGCGCAGATCGTCGGCCTGCCTTACGTCTATCTGGGTTACTGGGTCCGGGGCTCAAAGAAGATGGACTACAAGTCCGGCTTCCGGCCGATGGAACAGCTCACCAGGCTGGGCTGGGCGCGGCTGGCTCAGCCTGCGACGGGCGTTGACGTCGAATAGGCTTCGGTGAGCGCCGAGGCCTCGCCGGACCAGACTCCCGGATCAACGCCCCCGCCGAACTTCACCAGCGCGTCGATCCGCTTCTGGATCGACGGATGGGTGGCGAAGATCCCTTCCAGACCCACGCCGTCGGGCTGATTGTCGAGAAACAGCTGCTGCACCTCGTCCGGGCCCTTGAGGCCGGAACGGCCCTCGATCTTGCGCAGGGCCGAGATCATGGCGTCCGGATTCTTCGTCAGCTCGACCGCCCCGGCGTCCGCCACGAACTCCCGCGTCCGCGAGAGCATCATCCGGATGACAATGGCCAGGGCGAAGCCGATCGCGGCGAAGGCCAGGCCGATCAGGATCAGCGGCAGGGCGTTCTTGTTGTCCTTTTTCCCCCCTCCGCGTGCGTAGAACAGCCCGCGGAACACCAGCTCTGCGATCACGCTGATGATCCCCGCGAAGATCGAGGCGATCACCATGGTGCGCACGTCCTTGTTGATGACGTGGGTCAGCTCGTGCGCCAGCACGGCCTCCAGTTCGTCGCGGCTGAGGGCCGAGACCAGGCCGCGGGTGACCGTGATGCTGTACTGGCCCTCGTGGAGGCCGGTCGCGAAGGCGTTGAGGCTGTCGCTGTCGATGACGCGCAGCGTCGGGGTACGCAGGCCGCGTGAGATGGCGAGGTTTTCCAGCAGGTTATAGAGGTCCGGCTCAGATTTCCTCTCAACTTTCCGGGCGCCGGTCATGAGGTCGATCATGGTCTGGCTGCCGAAATAGGAGATGGCGAACCAGATACCGGCGACGACCAGGGCCAGGGGTATGGTGCCGCCCAGCCAGGAGGCGGCGAGGACCATGTCGTCACCCAGCCCCCGCCCGCTCCCGGGCAGGAATCCGAACCCCATCAGGACCAGCTGCAGCCCATAGATGATGAAGATCATCAGCACGGGGAAGGCGGCCAGCAGCACGAGCGAACGCGTGTTGTTCGCCCAGATATGGGTCTGCAGGCCGACGGCGCCCATCACTGCAACCCCTTACGCAGTGAAGCTGACCTTGGGCGGCGCGGCGTTCATGGCGACGCGATCGCCCTCGCCCACGTCGAAGAAGGGCTTGTCCGCACCGAAGCCGACCATGCCGGAGAACAGGACGGTCGGAAACTGGCGGCGGACGGCGTTGAACTCGCCGACAGCGCTGTTGAAGAAGCGCCGCGCGGCGGCCAGCTTGTTCTCGATGTCCGACAGTTCGCGCTGCAGTTCGAGATAGTTGGTGTTGGCCTTGAGGTCCGGATAGGCCTCGGCGACCGCGAACAGTCGGCCCAGCGCGCCGGTCAGCATGTTTTCGGCCTGGACCTTGTCATTGACCGAGGTGGCGCCGGCAGCGGCCGCGCGGGCCTGTGTCACGGCGTCCAGGGTGCCGCGCTCGTGCGTCGCATAGCCCTTCACCGTCTCCACCAGATTGGGGATCAGGTCCTGCCGCTGCTTCAACTGCACATCGATGTCGGCGAACGACTGGTCCGCGCGCTGGTCGAGGGCGACCAGCCTGTTGTAGGCGCCGACGACGATGAACAGCACCAGGGCGACGATGACGGCGATGACGATCAGGGTGACGATCATTTCGGATTCTCCAGCCAATCAAGGGAGTATCGCGTGGGTCCGGCCGCCCGGATAGTGAAATCGCCGCAACCCGGGGATTCGCCCCGACGGTGGAACCGATTGATGCGCGCCTCGGCCGCGGATAGGCTGCAGGCTGTCAAAGGGACCACCATGTTCGCATCGCTTCTGGCCATCGCCTTCGTCCTCGCCCCGACCCAGGACGCCGCCCCGCCGGTCGCGCCTTCCCCGGTGACGTCAGAACGCTACGAACAGGCCATGAATTGCGCGGGCGTGATGGCCGCGACCTCTTCGCTGCATGCCTTCACCGGCAATGCCGAGGCCCAGGCCAGCTCGGACCGGAACGGCAGGGGATTCATTGCGGCGGCGACGCTCTTCGCCCAGCCCCTTGGCCTGACCGAGGCGCAACTCTCCGAAGCCTTTGCCGCCAGCACAGCCCGGGCGCTGGGCGCAATCACCCGCAACTCCGATCAGGCCGCCGCTGACGCCGCGATTGACCAGTTGAACTCGGATCACGACGCCTGCCTGCGCCTGGTGCAGCGCTGGATGGCCGAGGCTAACGGAACTTCCTGAGCCCGCGCGGGCCCTGACGCCCGGCCCCGGCCCGCTTGCCCAGCCAGTCCTTCCAGTCGGGCCAGTTGCGCCGCCGTCCGCCGCCATCGACCCATTCCGGGCCGTGGGCGCCGTCAAACACCGCCACATCAGCAAGGCCGCCCTGCTTGTAGTTCTGCAGCTTGACGCCCTTGCCCCGGCCCATCTCGGGCAGTTCAGCCAGCGGGAAGATCAGGGCCTTGATGTTGTCGCCGATGGCCGCGACGTGGTCGCCGTGCACGCGGATGGCCGCCAGCATCTCGCCGTTCAGCACCTGTTTGCCGCCCCGCTTCTGGGCGAGCAGTTCGTCTTCGGGGGCGATGAAGCCGTAACCGGCCTTTGACGCCACCAGCAGCCTGCCGCCCGGCTGGTGCGCCAGGAGGTTGATGATGTCAGCCTTTTCGTCGAGGTCGATCATCAGTCGCAGCGGCTCGCCATGCCCCCGGCCCGAGGCCAGCTTGTCGGCCCCGACCGTGAAGATGCGGCCGTCCGACGCCGCGACCAGGATCTTGTCGGTCGTATAGCCGGGGACGAGGAAGGCGAGGCTGTCCCCCTCCTTGAACTTCAGCTCCGACGGGTCCTCGACCTTGCCCTTGGCGGCGCGAATCCAGCCGCGTTCCGACAGGATGACCGTGATCGCCTCGCGCGGAATGAAGGCCTCGACTGAGACGAAGGCCGAGGCGTCTACAGCCTCGGCGATCGTGGTCCGGCGCGGCGAGACCAGCGCCTTTCGCACCGTCTCCAGGTCCTTGCCGACCTGTTTCCATTGTTTGGCCGGCGAGGACGAAAGCGACTGCAGCGCCGCAAGTTCGTCGGACAGGGTCTTGTATTCATTCTCGATCGTCATCTCCTCGATCCGCGCCAGCTGGCGCAGTCGGGTGTCGAGGATGAAGTCGGCCTGGAGTTCCGAGAGGCCAAACCGGGCGATCAGGACGGCCTTGGGCTGTTCCTCCTCGCGCACGATGCGGATGACCTCGTCGAGGTTGAGGAAGACGATCCTCAGGCCTTCCAGCAGGTGCAGCCGCTTCTCGACCCGGTCGATGCGCCAGCCGGCCCGGCGGACCAGCACTTCGCGGCGGTGATCGAGGAAGGCCTGCAGACAGGCCTTCAGCCCCATGACCCGCGGCGTGCCGGTCGCGTCCAGCACATTCATGTTGATCGGGAAGCGGATCTCGAGGTCGGAGAGCTTGAACAGGCTCTCCATCAGAACCTCGGGTTCGACGGTGCGGGACTTGGGCTCGATGACCAGCCGGATGTCCTCGGCAGACTCGTCACGCACGTCGCCCAGCAGGGGCGCCTTCTTGTGCTCGATCAGGTCGGCGAGGTCGGCGATCAGTTTCGACTTCTGCACCTGATAGGGCATTTCGGTGACGATGATGCGCCAGACGCCGCGGCCCAGGTCCTCGGTCTCCCAGCGCGCCCGCAGCCGCACGCCGCCCCGGCCCGTCTCATAGGCGTCGAGAATGGAGGCATGGCCCTCGACGGCGACGCCGCCGGTCGGGAAGTCCGGTCCCGGGACGATTCCGGCCAGCGCTTCGGTCGTCGCGTCCGGCCGTTCCAGCAGCAGGTGGCAGGCGTCGATCAGTTCGCCGACGTTGTGCGGCGGGATCGAGGTGGCCATGCCGACGGCGATGCCCGACGAGCCGTTGGCCAGCAGATTGGGGAAGCCGGCGGGCAGGACGATCGGCTCCTCGTCCTGATCGTCATAGGTCGCCTTGAAGTCCACCGAGTCCTGGTCGATGCCCTCCATCAGCAGGACGGCGGCCGGCGTCAGCTTGCACTCGGTGTAGCGCATGGCCGCGGCGTTATCGCCGTCGATGTTGCCGAAGTTTCCCTGACCGTCGACCAGCGGATAGCGCTGCGAAAAGTCCTGGGCCAGGCGGACCAGGGCGTCATAGATCGAGGCGTCGCCGTGCGGGTGGTAGCCGCCCATCACCTCGCCGACGACCTTGGCGCATTTGCGCGCCGCCGCCTGCGGGTTCAGCCGCATCTGGTGCATGGCGTACATGATGCGCCGGTGCACGGGCTTGAACCCGTCGCGCACATCCGGCAGCGCGCGGTTGGTGATGGTCGACAGCGCATAAGCCAGATAGCGGCGCGACAGCGCCTCGCTCATCGGCTCGTCAACGATGCGTCCGCCTTCCGGCGGCGGGGTGTGAACGGTCATGGGGTCCGAATCGGCAATCTGAACAGCAGAGTCTAGCGCCTAAAGCCGTCCGGCCTCGCGCAGCTTGTCGATCATCCACACCCGCGCGGGCGGGATCGGCCGGTTCTGGGGGTGAAAGACGAACTGTTCGAGGAAGTGTGCGGTCAGATCGAGACCCGCCCCGACATCGCCCTCGCCCAGGCCGGCCTGCGCTCCCAGCATGAACGGCGGCAATTTCAGCAGCTTGTCGGCATAGGGCGCGCCGGCGTCGGCGCTGACGGCGCGGCCGGTGCGCGGGCTGACCCAGATCAGATCGTCCATGATCCCGGTCACGGCGCAGCGCGACAGGTCGAGGCCGAAGCCCAAGTCTTCCAGCAGCCCTGCCTCGAACCGCACGAAGATGGCGGGCCAGACGTCCGGCAGGGCGAAGGCGGACATCAGAGCCTCGAAGGCCAGGAAGGCGCCCGGATGTGGCTCGCGTTCCGGCAGCGCCCCCTGCGCCACGGCGGCCGCGGCGGCGAGACCGGTCAGGGCCAGCGGGTCGTCGAACAGGGCGCTGGGCCCCTCCCCCACCGGCTCCAGCCGCGCCGAACCCAGATGGTCGGAGGTCCGCGCCTTGTAGTCGGCCACGACCCGCGCGCCGGGCTGGAGGAACGGTTTCATCTTGCGGGAGGCGCCGCCCGCGACATAGGCCGCGCGCCGGCCATGGGTTTCGGTCAGCAGTTCGACGACCACGCCTGTGTCGCCGTGGGCGCGCGCGGACAGGACGAAGGCGTCGTCGGTGAAATCCATCCGGGGGTGTTAGAGGACTGCGCCGGGGTTGGCCATATGTTCCGGTTTCCCGTTACGGCACCGCCGCCGCCCGGATCCGCGCCGTCATGTCCCGCGCCAGCGCATTGGGGATC
>CAYNNT010000082.1:0-12738 GCA_964398675.1 uncultured Brevundimonas sp. | reverse complement strand
AGCGCATCACCTCGACCAAGAAGGGCTCGATCACCTCGGTCCAGGCCATCTACGTTCCCGCCGACGACCTGACCGACCCGGCCCCCGCCGCCTCGTTCGCCCACCTGGACGCGACGACCGTGCTGAGCCGCGACATCGCCGCCCAGGCCATCTTCCCGGCCGTGGACCCGCTCGACTCGACCTCGCGGATCATGGACCCGCTGGTCATCGGCGAAGAGCACTACCGCGTCGCCCGTTCGGTCCAGGAAGTCCTGCAGCAGTACAAGGCGCTGAAGGACATCATCGCCATCCTGGGCATGGATGAGCTGTCGGAAGAGGACAAGCTGATCGTCTCGCGCGCCCGCAAGATCCAGCGCTTCCTGTCGCAACCCTTCTTCGTGGCCGAGCAGTTCACCGGCGCTGACGGCAAATTCGTCTCGCTGGAAGACACCATCCGCTCGTTCAAGGGCATCGTCGCCGGCGAATACGACCACCTTCCGGAAGCCGCCTTCTACATGGTCGGCGCCATCGAGGAAGCCGTCGAGAAGGCCCAGAAGCTCGCCGCCGAGGCGGCCTGATCCATGGCCGGCAAACTCAGCTTCTCGCTGGTGTCGCCTGAACGCGAGGTCTTCAACGGCCTCGTCGATCAGGTCGACGCGCCCGGCGTCGAGGGCGATTTCGGCGTCCTCGCCGACCACGCGCCCTTCATGACCGCCCTGCGCGAAGGCGTGGTCACGGTCATCGACGGCGGTTCGCGCCGCCAGTTCGAGGTCCACGGCGGCTTCGCCGACGTGACCCCGGCCGGCCTGACCATCCTGGCCGAACAGGCCTCGGAAGTCGCGGCGGCCGCCTGACACCTTGTCATCCCGGACGCGGCGCAGCCGCGATCCGGGACGCGACAGCCTCGGCCAGTCTCCTCCCGGAAGGCGCGCAGCGACTGTCCGGGAGCAGGGTTGAAGCCGCCCGGATCCCGGTTCAGCTCTCCGAGCTGCCCGGGACTTTCTTTTTTGGGCGCGCCCCGTCCCGGCTCTACGCTTCGCTTCGGCCGGGATGACAAGGTATGCGGACCTTGACCCTCCCGACGGGTGCCCTAGATAGCCCCTGCAGACGAGGCCACGTCCTCGCCCCGGCGATCCTGGATCGCGGGCAAAGTCCGGGACGGCCCGGCCCTTTGCAAGGAGGGCCGTATCCATGGCCTGGACCTACCTCATCATCGCCGGCCTGCTAGAAATCGTGTGGGCCTATTTCATGAAACAGTCGGACGGGTTCACCCGTCTCTGGCCCAGCGTGGCGACGCTCGCCTTCATGGGCGCGAGCTTCGGCCTGCTGGCCCTGGCCATGAAATCCCTGCCGATGGGCTCGGCCTATATGGTCTGGACCGGCATCGGCGCGGTCGGCGCCTTCATCGTCGGCGTGGTCTTCCTGCAGGAGCATCTCAGCCTGTGGCGCGTGCTGGCGGCCCTGCTCATCGTCAGCGGGATCGTGTTGATGCGTCTGGCGCCGTCGCAATAGCGGGGCTAGCCTCGGGCCATGCTTGACCTCCGTCCCAACTGCGAATGCTGTGATCGCGACCTGCCGTTCGACAGCGCCGAGGCCCGCATCTGCACCTTTGAATGCACCTTCTGCGCCGATTGCGTGGACAGTGCGCTCAAGGGCGTCTGCCCCAACTGCGGCGGCGGCTTCGTCGCCCGGCCGATCCGGCCGGCGCATCTGATGGCGAAATATCCGGCGTCGAAGAAACGGGTGCTCAAGCCGCAGGGCTGCGCGGCCGCCTAGACCACCAGCGGCGCGAACACCGCCACGACCTGTTCGTAGGACGCCCGTTTGAACGGCACGATCAGGTCGGGTGCGTCACTGAGCGGCCCCCAGCGCCAGGCGTCGAACTCGATCTCCTCATCGCCTTCAAGGTCGATCTCGGACTCCTCGCCGGTGAAGCGGAAGGCGAACCACTGCTGCTTCTGACCGGCCCAGCCGCGCGCCTGTTTCGACCCGCCGTAGTCGGGCGGGAAGTCGTAGGCGATCCATTCCTCGGTGCGGGCGATCAGTTCGGCCGAGGTCACACCGGTCTCTTCGGCCAGCTCGCGCCGCGCGGCGGCCTCAAGGTCCTCGCCGTCATCGACCCCGCCCTGCGGGAACTGCCAGTTGTGCGGCCCCTCGGTCCCGGCGCGCCGTCCGTACCAGACGCGCCCGTCCGGATGGAACAGCACGACGCCGACGTTGGGGCGGTAGCGGGAGAGGTCCTTCATAGGGACTAGGGATTAGGGATTAGGGATGAGGAGGGGAAGGGGTGCGGCACGGGATAGCGGTCGGACGACCGGGCTGGTCGCTCATCCGTCATCCCTAATCCCTAATCCCTAATCCCTATCTTCCCGGCCGTTGGGTCATCGCGCTCGCCGGGGCCAGTTGCAGGCCGCGGGCGTCCATGTCGGCGGTCCAGCGGGCCACGGCCTCGACCGTGACCGGATAGCTGAAGCCCGTGCCCAGCGCCTGGCCACGGCCCTTGGCCAAGGCTTCCAGCGCATTCAGCTGGGCGACGATGGCGGTCGGATTCTGCTCCTCGTCGATGATGCGGTTGGCGCTCGCCCGGGCCCAGGCGCCGGGGCGGCGGCTCATGGAGCCGTCGTCGAGGAAGGCCACGCCGCGCTGGCGCAGGATCGACATGAAGGCGTTCATGCCCGCATCCGAGCTCGCGAAACGGTCGCCCATATAGTTGGTGACGCCGAAATAGCCGGTCGCCCGGCCCAGCAGCCAGTTCATCCGCGCCTGGATGTCCGCCGCCTCGGCAGAGGCCAGCAGGGTGTGCGGGCCGGGATCGTTGTCGGGATAGCCCGACGGCTCCATCGGCATTTCCAGCATGACCTCATGGCCCTGGGCGCGGGCCAGGTCGATCCATCCCTGCAGGCCCTCGGCATAGGGGACGAAACTCAGCGTCACCTCGGCGGGCAGGCGCTCGATGGCGGCGCGCGTGGTGACGGCGTTCAGGCCGAGGCCGCCGACGATGATGGACACCCGCGGGCGGCCGTTCGAGCGGAACGGGCGGGCATAGGCCTGGGCCGGAACGCGGCCGTCGGTGGCGATGGTCGGCAGCGGGCCGTTGGGACCCGGCTGGCTCAGCCCGGCGATGGGGGCCGCGGGCAGGGGGCTGGCGGCGACGCGCGGGGCGGTCACCGGCGCGCCGTTGCCGGACACCGTGGCGCCGTTGGGCAGGGTGATCACGGCCTCGCCGCCCAGGGCGGGATCGACAGCGCCGCCCTCTGCGGCGAGGTCCGGCCATGAGCCATAGGCGCCCACCGAGAACGCCTCGAGTCCGGTCGGGGCCGGAGCGGCCACGGGCGCTTCGCGCTTCAGGGCGGCGCGGGCGGACGGGGCGCCGGCGCGCGGGTCGCCCAGCACGGTGATGAACAGGGCGGCGGCGCCGAGCAGCAACAGGCCGGCGCCGGCGACGGCGACGGGCGGCTTCTTCAGGATACGGCCGACGGGGGCGAGGTTTTCACGCAGCGACCGGCGCACCGGGGGCGCTCCGGCGGTGGTGGCGAGAACAGACTGGCGCTTGGCGAACATGGGCAGGACTGGACGCTCGAACGGGGGTCCGCGAAGCGGACTCCTTCAGGCCTCACAGTGGCGGGCGTCGGTTAAGAAAGCCTAACGCGCCGTTATCCATGTGTCGTCTTCGGCCGCTTCAGTTTTCCGGCGCGGGGTCCGGCTCGGTCGCGGCCAGGGCGGTGCCCGGGGCGGTCACGACAATGCCCTCGGGCGCGGCGGCCAGCTGGGCCAGGTTTCCGCCCGCGCGCAGCACGTCGAAGGCCCGTTCCAGCTGATAATCCTTGTCCTCGGGCCAGCCTTCGCCGGGGGCCTCGTTCGGGGTGTGCGGCCCCTTGCGTTCGGCCCCGATGGAGGCGTCCAGCGCCGTGGCGTAGGCGGCTTCGGAATAGATGAAGTTCGACCGCGACACGATCCGCGCCTCGGCCAGCGACCGCGACACTTCCAGATCGGGTTCGATGCCGATCTTCTGGATCGAGGCGCCCGAGGGGGTGTAGTAGCGCGCCGTGGTGATCGACAGGGCCCCGTCGGCGCCGTTCCGCAGCGGAATGACGGTTTGGACCGATCCCTTGCCGAAGCTGGTCAGGCCGACAATCGTCGCCCGCTCGTGATCCTTCAGGGCGCCGGCGACGATCTCCGACGCCGAGGCCGAGCCGTAGTTGATCAGCACGACCAGAGGCAGGCCGCCGGTCAGGTCGCCGGGCCGCGCGCCATAGCGCTGGATCTGGTCGGCCTTGCGCCCGCGCTGGCTGACGATCTCGCCGCGTTCCAGGAAGGCGTCCGAAACCGCGATGGCCGCATCGAGCAGGCCGCCGCCGTTGTTCCGCAGGTCCAGCACATAGCCCTTGATGCCGGGATTCTCGACCTTGAGCCGGGCGATGGTCTCGCCCAGTTCGCGGCCGGTGTTCTCGTTGAAGGTCGAGACGCGCAGATAGGCGAAATCGCCCTCGATGCGGCCGGTGACCGATTCGATCTTGATGACCTCGCGCGTCAGGGTCACCTCGCGCGGCTCCTCGCCGTCGCGCAGGAAGGTGACCTGGACCGAGGTGCCGACGGCCCCGCGCAGCTTCTCGGAGACCTGGCTGACGGTCAGGCCCGCGGCGCTCTGGCCCTCGATGGAGGAGATGACGTCCCCGGCGTTGACGCCGGCGCGGGCGGCGGGTCCGCCGTCCATCGGCGAAATGACCTTCACCAGCCCGCCTTCGGCCTGGATGGTCAGCCCGACGCCCGAATAGGCGCCCGAGGTCCGCTCCTGCAGTTCGTCATAGCCGCTCGGCGGCAGATAGTTGGAGTGGGGATCCAGCGCCGACATCATGCCCTGCAGCGCCGCCTCGATCAGCTTCTTGTCGTCGACGGGGACCACATAGGCCTGTTCCACGATGCCCAGCACGTCCCCGAACAGCGCCAGCATCCGGAACGCCTCGTTACGCGGCGTCTGGCCTGTCGCGCTTGCAGCGCCGAGTCCCACCAGGGTCACGGCGGCGGCGCCAACCAGCAACAATTTACGCATCGGGTTTCTTTCAGCGGACAGGGAGGCGGCTCTTGGTCAGGCAGTTACGGACCGACCGGCGACGAAATCGTGGCCGATCGGCGATTCCCGGATAAAATCAGCGTCATCGGCGGATGGGAAGCAGTTTCGCTGAAGGGGTGATTGGTGGCCGGTGACTGGCAGGTTGCAGAACCGGCGCCCGGCCCGCGAACCCGAAAATCACCAATCACCAATCACCAATCACCCGTCACCAGCCACCAGTCACTACCTCAACCACGGCGCGGGATCGATCGGCCGTTCATCGCGGCGCAGCTCGAACGCCGGCTCGCCATCCGCGGCGGTCCGGCCCAGGGCTTGGCCGTCCGAAACCCGGTCCCCGGCCTCGACCGAGACCTCGTCCAGTCCGGAGATCACCGCGCGCCAGCCGGGGCCGAGGTCGAGGATCACCACCTGCCCCCAACCGCTCAACGGCCCGGCGAAGGCCACCTGTCCGGCGGCCGGGGCGCGGACCTCGGCGCTGCCGGCGCGCCAGCTCCAGCCGCTGGAACCCTCGCCGAAGCGGCGCGACGGGGCGCCCTCGACGGGTGCGGTCAAGCGGCTGCGTCCGGCGGGCAGCTGGGCCGCGGCCGGCTCCGCCTCGGTCCCGGCGGGCGGCACGGCGGCGCCCAGCGAGCGCAGTCGGGCCTCCAGAACCCGGGCGGCCCGCTCGGCGCCCTCCGCCTCGGCCCTCAGCACCGCCTGGAGCCCGGTCTTGCGCGTGCCCAGGGCCTCGATCTCGGCGCGCCGGTCGCCGCGCGCGCTTTCGGTGGTGAACAACTGCTCGCTGTTCAGCGCGCTGAGGCGTCGCACGCGAACCACCTCGGCCTGACGGTCCGCCAGTCCCCGGGCGCGGGCCTGCAACTCGGGAGCCATCGCCCGCATCAGTATGGCCGCCCGCACGGTGTCCACCGCCTTGTCGGCGGGGACCAGCAGCGGCGGCGGCGGACGGCGGCTCATCATCTGCAGGGCGGACAGCAACCGGCCCTGACGGCCGCGCGCCCGCGACAGCTGGGCCACCAGCGCCGCCTCGCGGGCGCTCAGTTCGCGCAGCCGCGCCCGCTGGCCGGCGATCACCGCGTCGTCCTGACCCACTGCGGCGCGCAACTCGGTCAGCTGGCCTTCCAGCCGGGCGATCTCGCGCGCGGCCTCCGTGGCCTCCGCCCGCAGGCGCAGGGCGCGGGCGCGTTCGTCCCGGAACTCGGCCTGCAGCCGCTTGACCTCGCCCGCCGGCGGCGACTGGCGCGCGATCGCCGCCACAGGCAGGGCGATCAGGCTCAGGCAGAGGATCAGGACGGGCGCGCGCATCAGTCCCGATGATAGGGTGATCCGGCCAGAATGGTCACGGCGCGATACAGCTGCTCCGCCAGCATGGCCCGCGCCAGCGCATGCGGCCAGGTCTGCGGTCCGAAGGCGAGGGTCGAGCCCGCCGCCGCGCGCACGCTTTCGTCCAGCCCGTCGGCTCCGCCGATGGCGAAGACCAGCCGGCGCTCCCCGCGATCCCGCAGCAGGGCGATATGATCGGCGAAGGCGCGGCTCGAGAAGGTCTTGCCGCGCTCGTCGCAGGCGATCAGATGCGCCCCCTCGGCGGCCTTCAGGATCAGCTCGGCCTCCGGCGCCTTGCCCGGCTTTCGCGGCTCCAGGTCGACGAGCTCCAGCGGGCCAAGACCGAGGGCCCGACCGGCGAGGGTGGCGCGCTCGGCGTAGTCGGTCGCCAGGACCGCCTCGGGGCCTCGCCCCGGCTTGCCGATGGCGATGACGGCCAGCTTCATCCGCTTGTCAGGAGATCAGGCGCGCGCGTCGACGCGGTGGCCGCTCTCGACCGACCAGATCTTCTCGATGTTGTAGAAGGCGCGCACTTCCGGACGGAACAGGTGGACGATGACGTCCCCCGCATCCAGCAGCACCCAGTCGCAATGCGGCAGGCCGGAGACCTTGACCTTGCCGAGTCCCGTCTCCTTCAGCGTGCGCTGAAGGTGGTCGGCCAGGGCGCCGACGTGGCGGTGCGAGCGCCCGGAGGCGATGATCATGGTGTCGGCCATCGGGCTTTTGCCCTTCAGGTCGATGAGGACGATGTCCTGGGCCTTGTCGTCGTCGAGACGCGACAGGATGGCCGTTTCCAGAGCGGTTGAGCCGACGGGAAGGGGAGCCTGCGGACCGTCGGATTGGATGGATTCGAATTCGTCCATCTCGTGCGCCGTGTTGGCGGCGTCTTGCGCGTCGTGCGCGGGCGAGGGGGTCAGCGGAGGGCTCCGGGGAGATTACTAAAGCGGAAGCCTATCACAAACGCGCGGCGGCGTCACGCGCGGCCCGCAGCGCGGTCGAGGAACGGGGATTAAGCGGGGCCGTCAGGTACGTCCAGGCGGGCGCCTCAAGGTCGGGAAGCAGCCGCGCGCGGGCGGCCGGCACCCGCGCGGCGGCGAAGCGGGCGGCGGCCGGGGCGGTGCGGCTGTCCAGTTGACTGCCCGGGCGGGCGATCACCGCCATGGGCATCATCCGCATGATGTCGGTCCAGCCGCGCCATTTGTGAAAGCTGGCCAGATTGTCCGATCCCATCAGCCAGACGAAGCGCACGCCGGGATGGCGGGCCGTCAGGGCGCGCAGGGTGTCGATGGTCCATTGCGTGCCCGCCCGGGTCTCGAAATCCGAGACGACCATGGACCGTCCCGCCGCCGCCATCGCCGCCGCCGCCCGCGCCGAGGCCATCCGCTCGGCCAGAGGCGCGCTGTCGCGGGCGTTCTTCAGCGGGTTCTGCGGCGACACCAGCCAGATCACCCGGTCCAGCCCCAGCCGCCGCATCGCCGTCTCGGCGACATGGGCGTGGCCGTCATGCGCCGGATTGAACGAGCCGCCGAACAGGCCGACGGCCATGCCGGGCGACAGGTCCAGTCCGTCGCGCAGTGCGCCGGGTCGTGGCCCACTGGCTTTCGGCGCGGGTCCGGCATGGAAGAAGGGCAAGACGGGCTCGCGGGGGCTTATGCTCACAAGGGAGCTAACACGCCGCCCTTCCGGTGTCGCCTGCGATCGACCGCCGGATTTTGTGCGGAGGCCGGAAATCCTGACGCTCCGTGTCAGGTAAGGCGAGGCATGGTGCCGATCTCACAGGAGACGCCCATGACCCTTTCCCGCCCCCGTCGCCGTTCCGTCCTTCAGGCCGCCGTCGCGCTCGCGGCGGCCGGCGCTGTGCCCGCATCGGCCCAGACCGTCCCTCCGCCGGCCCGGGCCGGTGAATTCGACTTCCTGTCCGGCGAATGGCGGATCGCCCACCGCCGCCTGAAGGCGCCCGGCGACTGGGATGTGTTCGAGGGCGAGGCGACCTGCTGGAGCATCCTCGGCGGCGTCGCCCACGTGGAGGAGCTGCGCATCCCGGCGCGGGACTTCAGCGGCATGGGCTTGCGCACGCTCGACGCCGCCAACGGCGTCTGGCTCGACTACTGGATGAACGCCAAGGTCGGCGTGCCGGGTTCGGCCGGGACGCCCGGCCGGTTTGTCGACGGTGTCGGCAATTTTGACTCGCCGGATACGGAAGACGGCCAGCCGGTGATCTATCGCGGCTGCTGGGACCAGATCACCGCCACCGGCTGCCGCTGGCGCCAGGGCGTTTCGCGCGACGGCGGAACGACCTGGGAGTGGGGCTGGATCATGGAGTGGACGCGGGTCGCCTGAACGCAATCAGGGACGAATCTGGCCCTGGCCGCGGATGACGTACTTGAAGCTGGTCAGTTGTTCGGCGCCGACCGGGCCGCGCGCGTGCAACCGGTCGGTGGATATGCCGATCTCGCCGCCGAAGCCGAACTCGCCGCCGTCGGCGAACTGGGTCGAGGCGTTGGCCAGGACGATCCCGGCATCGACCTCGGCCAGGAAGCGTTCGATGGCGGCGGGATCGGAGGCCACGATCGCCTCCGTATGCCCCGAGCCGTAGCGCAGGATGTGGTCCAGCGCCGTCTCCATCCCGTCGACCACCCGCACCGCCAGGATCGGCTGAAGATACTCCGTCGACCAGTCGGCCTCGTCGGCAGGCGTCGCGCCCGGCGCGAGCAAGCACGCCGCGCTGTCGCCGCGCAGCGCGCAGCCGGCGGCGATCAGGTCGGCGGCGATCAGGGGCAACAGGTTGCCTGCCGCCGCCCGGTCGATCAGCAGGGTCTCCGCCGCCCCGCAGACCGAGACGCGCCGCATCTTGGCGTTGAGGACCACCGCCCGCGCCATCGCCGGATCGGCGCTGGCGTGGACATAGACGTGATTGACCCCTTCCAGATGGCCGAGCACGGCGACGCGCGCCTCGCGCCGGACCCGCTCGACCAGCGATCGTCCGCCGCGCGGGATCAGCAGATCGATGTTTCCATCCAGGCCGGACAGCATATGGCCGACGGCGGCGCGGTCGCGGCTCGCGACCATCTGCACCGTGTCGGCGGAGAGGCCGGCCGCTTCCAGCCCTTCGACCAGGGCGGCCTGTATGGCCAGGTTGGAGCGCAGGCATTCCGAGCCGCCGCGCAGGATGACGGCGTTCCCGGCGCGCACCGACAGTGCGGCGGCGTCGGCGGTCACGTTGGGCCGGCTCTCATAGATGATCGCCAGGACCCCGATCGGGGTGCGAACGCGGGCGATGTCCAGACCGTTGGCCGGGGTCCAGCGCGCCGTCTCGACGCCGACCGGATCGGGGATGGCGGCGATGGCGTCCAGCGCCCGGGCGACGCCCTCCAGCCGCGCGGGATCGAGGGCGAGACGGTCCACCAGGGCGGCGTCCAGGCCGCCGGACCGGGCGTCCTCCAGATCGGCGGCGTTGGCCGCGAGCACCTGTTCAGGTCGCGCGCGCAAGGCCTGCGCCATGCCCCCGATGGCGCGGGTGCGCGTCTCCGCGCCTGCGAGCGACAGGGCGCGGGATGCGGCGCGGGCGCGGCGGCCCATGGCCGGCATCCCCGCCTCGAGCGGGTCGGCGGCGCTCATCGCCGCAGCGCCAGATCGTCGGCATGGACCACCACAGGCCCGCCCTCATAGCCGAGCGCGGCGGCCAGATCCCCGGAGCGGACCCCGATGATCCTCGACAGGTCGCCCGCGTCATAGCGGACCATCCCGCGGCCGATCTCGACCCCCTCGCCGTCGAGGACAGCGACCGGATCGCCCTTGCCGAAGGCGCCCTCCGCGGAGACCAGGCCCACGGCCAGCAGCGACTTTCCGTCCGCCAGCGCGCGGGCGCAGCCCGGATCGACGACCAGCCGGCCGCGCGGCGCCAGCGAGCCGCCGATCCACTGTTTATAGGCCGCCTGCACCGTCGTGGCGGGGTCGATCAGGGTGCTGCGCGCATCCGCGCCGAAGGTCTGGTCCGCCGCCATCGACTGCCCGGCGGCGATCAGTGTGGCGCAGCCGGCGTCGGCGGCGATCCGCGCCGCCATCAGCTTGGTGGCCATGCCGCCGGTTCCCATGCCGGCTCCGGCGTTCGGACCCGCCGCCATCGCCTCGATCGCAGGCGTCAGGGTGGCGACATGGGGGATGTGGACCGCGCCGGGGTTGGAGCGAGGGTCGGCGGTATACAGGCCGTCGACGTCGGACAGCAGGATCAGCAGGTCGGCGCCGATCATCTGGGCTACCCGGGCCGCCAGCCGGTCATTGTCGCCATAGCGGATCTCGTCGGTCGCCACGGTGTCGTTCTCGTTGACCACCGGCACCACGCCCATGTCGAGCAGGGCCCCGACCGTGGCCCGCGCGTTGAGCCAGCGCCGCCGGGTCTCGGTGTCGTCGCGGGTCAGCAGGATCTGGGCGGTGATCAGGTCGCGGGGGTCAAAGGCCGAGGCCCAGGCCGCCATCAGCAGCGACTGTCCCACGGCCGCCGCGGCCTGTTTGACTTCCAGCCCGCCGGGTCGAACGCCGTCTCCCAGCCGCCTTGCGCCGAGGGCGACCGCACCCGAAGAGACGACCAGAACCTGTTTGCCTTCCCCGATCCAGCCGGCGACGTGTCCGGCCAGTCCCTCGAGCCGGGCGCGGTCGACGGCGTTGGTCCGGCTGTCGACCAGCAAGGACGAGCCGATCTTGAGCACGATGCGTCGCGCGCCGGCGATCGCCCGGACGGATCGGGACGCGCCGTCGCTCATCAGGGCGCCCAGCCGCCGGGCGTCTCCATGACGGTCTCGTCGGTCTCGGCCGGTGCGATCTCGCCCCGGTCCTTGCGGACCTCGGTCCAGGCGGCGCGCAGCAGTTCGGTGACGCCCTCGCCCGACACGCCAGACACCAGCATGGGACGGCGACCGGCGGCGGCCTCAAGCTCGGCGGCCTTCTCCTCGCGCGCCTCGGGCGTCAGGGCGTCGACCTTGTTCAGGGCCAGCACCTCGGCCTTCTCGGCCAGACCGGCGCCATAGGCCTCCAGCTCGTTGCGGATGGTGTGGTAGGCGCCGGCGACGTCGTCCTGGGTGCCGTCGATGAGGTGGATCAGACAACCCGACCGCTCGACGTGGCCGAGGAAACGGGTGCCGAGGCCGGCCCCTTCCGAGGCGCCCTCGATCAGCCCGGGAATGTCGGCGATGACGAACCGCTCGGTCGGCGACAGGTCGACCACGCCGAGGTTGGGCACCAGGGTCGTGAACGGATAGTCGGCGATCTTGGGCCGCGCCGCCGAGGCGGCCGCGAGGAAGGTCGACTTGCCGGCATTGGGCAGGCCGGCCAGGCCGACATCCGCGATCAGCTTCAGCCGCAGCCAGATCCAGCGTTCCTGGCCTTCCTGGCCGGGGTTGGCGTAGGCGGGCGCCTGGTTGGACGGGCCCTTGAAATGGACATTGCCCCAGCCGCCGTTGCCGCCCTTGAGCAGCATCTCGGTCTTGCCGGCATAGTCCATGTCGAGCAGGACGGTTTCCTTGTCGTCGTCCAGCACCTGGGTGCCGACCGGGACCTTCAGGATGATGTCCTCGCCCTTGGCCCCGTGCATCTGACGGCCCATGCCGTGGACGCCGGTCTGGGCCTTGAAATGCTGCTGGTAGCGGAAGTCGATCAGGGTGTTCAGGCCGTCCATGGCCGTGATCCAGACGTTGCCGCCATTGCCGCCGTCGCCGCCGTCAGGCCCGCCGTTCGGGATGAATTTCTCCCGCCGGAACGAAACGGCGCCCGCGCCGCCGTTGCCGGAGCGGATGTAGATCTTGGCCTGGTCGAGAAACTTCATCGCGGGATTTCTAAGTGGGCGCTAACGCTCGCGACGCGGTCGCTCGCTGCTTGAGCGCGGCTTATGCCCCAAGAGAGCGGCGATTTACAGGCGAAGGCGGACGCCCGGCCTTAAACGGATCGTAAGCGTGGCCGGAAGAGGGTGTCCGGGAACGTTCATGGAGAGATCAGAATGATCTCGTTGACGGCCGTTTCGGCCTCGCCGCTTCCCGTCTGGCGTACCCCGTTGCCGGGCAAGTCCCGGCCCGCCGCGGAGGCGTCGCCGGGGTTCGGCCTCCCGTCTCTCTCCGATCTGCGCGACGCACAGAGGTCGATGCGCAAGGAGATGGCGGCGAAGAAGGTTCAGGCCGTCCGTGAACGCCGCGACGCCCTGATGCTGCTGGTGAAGATCGACCCGAAGGCGGCGCTGAAGATGACCGCTGCGCTGGCCAAGGAGCTCAAGTCGGCGGTGGCGGACTATGTCGACGCCGGCGGCAGGAACGTCACCGACGGGGAGATGGCCCTGATGCGCCGGGACGCGATGGACGCCCGCGAGGCGGCCGATACGGCGC
>CAYNNT010000081.1:0-12951 GCA_964398675.1 uncultured Brevundimonas sp. | reverse complement strand
GGGTGACGATCACGTCGCCTTCCAGGCCCACGACCTCGGTGATGTGGGTGATGCGACGGCTGCCATCCCGGAGACGGGCGGCCTGGATGATGACGTCGACCGAGCCGACGATCATCTCGCGGATGGTCTTCGAAGGCAGGCCGTAGCCGCCCATGGTGATCATCGACTCCATCCGGCTGATGGCTTCGCGCGGGCTGTTGGCGTGCAGCGTGCCCATGGAGCCGTCGTGGCCGGTGTTCATGGCCTGCAGCAGGTCGAAGGCCTCGGGGCCGCGGACCTCGCCGACGATGATCCGCTCGGGACGCATCCGCAGGCAGTTCTTGACCAGATCCCGCATGGTGATCATGCCCTGGCCCTCGAGGTTGGGCGGACGGGTCTCGAGACGGACGACGTGCGGCTGCTGCAGCTGCAGTTCGGCGGCGTCCTCGCAGGTGATGACGCGTTCGGTCGGGTCGATGAAGGCCGTCAGGGTGTTCAGCAGGGTCGTCTTGCCGGAGCCCGTGCCGCCCGAGATGACCAGGTTGCAGCGCGAGGCGCCGATGACGCCGAGCACGCGCGCGCCCTCGGGACTGATGGAGGAATACTCCACCAGATTCTTCATCGTCAGCTTGTCTTTCTTGAACTTCCGGATCGTCAGCGTCGGGCCGTCGATGGCCAGCGGCGGGGCGATGACGTTGACGCGGCTGCCGTCGGGCAGGCGGGCGTCGCAGATCGGGCTGCTCTCGTCCACGCGGCGTCCGACCTGGGACACGATCCGCTGGCAGATGTTCATCAGCTGGTTGTTGTCGCGGAAGCGGACGTTGGTCAGCTGGACCTTGCCGCCGACCTCGATGAACACCCGGCCGGCGCCGTTGACCATGATGTCGGCGATGTCGTCGCGCGCCAGCAGCGGCTCCAGCGGACCATAGCCGAGGACGTCGTTGACGATGTCCTGGACCAGATGCTCCTGCTCGGCCACCGACATGGAGACGTTCTTGATCGCCACAAGTTCGGCGACGATGTCCCGGATCTCTTCCGACGCCGCCTTCGTATCGAGCTGGGCCAGCTGGGCCAGGTCGATGGTGTTCATCAGGGCGTTGAAGATCGTCGTCTTGGTGGCGTGGTAATAGTCCGACTGCTCGCGGACGATCTCGGCGACGGCCTGGGCCTTCTTCAGCTGTTCGAAGCCGGGCGTGGCCTTGGGTCCGGGTGCGTTCCGGGCGGGCGCGGGCGCCGCTTCCGGGCGGGGGCGCGACGCCAGCGCATCCAGTCGGTCCGCAGCCGGAGAGGCCGGTTTGGCGGCATAGGATTCGGCCTTGCGCGCCGCCGTCTGCTGCTGGGCGGCGTCCGGCTCGCCGCCGAAGGCGAAGGCTTCAACCTGGATGCCGGCCGACGGCTGGGCGACGGGCGCGGCCTCGGGCGCGGGCGCGGGCCGCGGTGCGGCTGCGACACTGCCTGGCTGACCTGTGCGCTTGCCGAACACGCGTCAGGACTTCTTCTTGAACAGGCCGGAGAACATCGACTTGCCTTCGCCCTTGCCGGTCTTGCCCTTGGGTCCGGCGATCATCGGCAGTTCGCGACGCGAGACGATCTGGGCCAGGGTCTGGAAGGCCTCCCCCGCCTTGGACTTGCCGCCGGCGTCGAGGATCATCTGGCCATTGTTGGCGGCCGCCCCGAAGACCTTGGGTTCGAACGGGATGATCAGGCTGGGGTGAACCCCGAGCGCGGCGCCGAAATCCTTCGCCGGAATTTCCGGACGTCCCGGGACGCCCACCTGGTTGAGGACCAGTCGCGGCGGCGCGTCGTTGGGCCGCCCCTGCTTGATCAGATCGATCATGTTCTTGGCGTTGCGCAGGCTGGCCAGATCGGGCGTCGCCACGATCACCACCTCGTCGGCGGCGATCAGGGTGCGGCGCATCCAGCCGGACCAGAGATGCGGCAGGTCCAGAACCACGAACGGGGCGGTCGATCGGATCTGGGTCGTCACCTCCTCGAACGCTTCCGGGGAGATGTCCCAGTCGACGTCGAGGGTCGCCGGCGCGGCGAACAGGCTGAGCTTGTCGGTGCACCGGACCATCATCCGGTCAAGCAGGACGGGATCGAGCCGGTCCGGCTGGCTGAGCGCATCGGCGACGCCGCTCAGCGGATCCTGGTTGAAGTCCAGGCCGGCGGTGCCGAACGGCAGGTCGTAGTCGACGATGACGGTGTTGGCGCCGATCCGCTCGCTCATCGCCCAGGCGGTGTTGTGGGCGACCGAGCTGGAGCCGGTGCCGCCGCGCGCGCCGACGAAGGCGATCGACCGGCCGACGAACGGCTGGGCCGGATCCGCGAACAGGCCGCCGATGGCCGAGATCAGCTGCAGCGGCTGCAGCGGGGCGACGAGATATTCACTGACGCCCCGCCGCATCAGCTCGCGGAACAGCAGGATGTCATTGGTGGCGCCCACCACGACCACCTTGGTGCCGGCGTCGCAGACCTCGGCCAGCTGGTCGACTTCCCACAGCAGGGTCTGCGGGTCCTTCATGCACTCGACCACGATCAGCGGCGGGGTCGGCTCGTGCCGATAGGCTTCGACCGCCGCGGCGACGCCGCCGACGCGGATCTGGGTCGTCGCGCGGGACAGGCGGCGGTCCTGGCCGGCGCGCTCGGCGGCGGCGAGCGTGTCCTGGCGCTCGGCGAAGACATGGATGGCGATACGCGGGACCGAGACCTCGGCGGTATGGCCGCCGCCCACGCTGATGGGCGAGAAGGCCGCCGTGGCGCCGGCGACCAGATCGCCGACGGGGTTGAAGCCCGAGCCCTGCGCGGCCGCTTCGTCCGGCATATGTTCGAGCACAGGCTGGATCGCCGGCGCCGGAGGGGTCGGGACGGTCGGGGCGGTGAATTGCAGCGCCTGACGTTGATCGACAACGACCTCCTCAAAGGCCTCGATGTCGTCAGGCGACGGCGCCGGCATGACGGCGCCGGGCGCGGCATAACCCGCGTCGAGATCGAACTCGTCGTCGAACTCGTCAAACGGCCGGGGCGCGAAGGCGTTGCTCATGTCACGCTATTCCACGGCCCCGGAGATGCGGCCGTTCACCAGGGGTTCCTGCGGAGTCGAACTGACCTCGCCCCTGCGGTAGTTGTCGAACACCACCGCCGCACGGCCGGAATCGGCGGGCGTCATGGGGCGGGCGCCGAGGATGTCGCGGGGGTCTGCGATCTGCGCCGCCATATTGGCTGTGATGGCGCAGCCGAACCCGCCGGAGCTCTGGTTTGAGAACCGGACGCCCATGTTGCGGGCCTCAAGCGAGCAGTCCGGGATGGCGGCCCGGATGGTCTCGAAGCCGGCCAGCACCGGCGCCCGCGGATCCGGCGCGGCGTAGGCGGCCATCTGGATGCGATCTTCGGGGACACCCGCGGCCTGCAGGAACGAACGGACGGCATAGGCCTGCTCGACGGCGACCGGATCATCGCCCGAGGGCGATTCAATGCGGACATGGCCGGAGCCCGAAGCGCCGTAGCGCGCCGCGAGACCGCGGAGCGCTGCATGCTGGTTCGAGGACAGTCCCTGATCGTGGACGGCCAGGGCGATGCGGTCGAGGCCCGGCTCGACCTGCAGCGAATAGCGCGACAGCGGCGTCATCGGCGCGTCGACAGACCCGGACACCGAGGCGCAGCCGGAGACAGCGAGGACAAGGGCGACGGAGGCGAGGGCGCGTTTCACGGGGATCCTCATTCGATCACATAGCCCACAGGGCCGCTCCAGCCGCTGTCGGGCGCGGCCGGATCGCCGGGACGGCGGAACTGCTGGTTTAGCTGGCCGAACAGCAGCGTCTGCGCATCGCTGGCGATCACCAGACCGTCCGCCGGCGTCTGCAGCCGGCCGGGCGAGGTCGGCGAGACGATGTAGGCCTCGATGATGATGACCAGTTCGGTCTCGCCCGACAGATAGTCGCGCGAGCGGAACAGGGCGCCGAGGACCGGCAGGCTGCCGATGCCCGGCAGCTGGTCGATGTTCTGGCGGGTGTCCTCGCGCAGCAGGCCGGCGATCATCATCGACCCGCCCGAGGGCAGCTCGACCGTGGATGAGGCGCGGCGCACGTTCAGGGCCGGGATGACCAGGGCGTCGTCAGCCGTGCCGCCGAGGGTGAAGGCGCCGGCGGTCGTCAGTTCGGACACTTCGGTGGAGAGCTGCAGCGAGATGCGGCCCTCGGACAGCACGATCGGCCGGAAGGCCAGTCGCACGCCGAACGGCTTGAACTCGATGCCGACGGTGACCTGGCCCGTCGTGGCGTCCACGCTGCGGCCGACCGGCACCGGAAACTCGCCGCCGGCGAGGAATTCGGCGTTCTCGCCGTTGACCGACGTCACATTCGGCTCGGCCAGGATGCGGACCAGGCCCGCGCGCTCGAAGGCGCGGATATTGGTGCTCAGCCGGCTGCCGTCGCCGGCCTGGTCGAGATAGTTCAGGACGCCCCCGCCCAGCTGACTGCCCGAAACGCCGAAGGTGGCGCCCTGGGTGAAGGACAGGCCGTCGCCGACGCTGTTCAGGACGCCGTTGACGTCCAGCCCCAGCTGTTTGATCGCGGTGCGCTGGACCTCGATGACGCGGGCCCGGACCATGACCTGGTCAGAGCCGGCGATGGTCATCATGTTGATGACCTTTTCCGGGGCGGAGACGAAGGCGCGGGCCACCTGGGCGGCGCGGTCGGCCTCGCCGGGGCTGCTGACGGGGCCGGTCAGGATGATGCTGTCGTTGACCGCCTCGGCCCGGACCTGTGATCCCGGCATGACCCGGCTGAGGGTGTCCTGAAGCGCAGAAACGCCGGCGTCGACGCGCACGCGCAGCGAAAGGATGGTGCGACCGGCCGTATCCAGGACCACGGCGTCGGTTTCGCCGGGCTGGAGGCCGATGATGGTGATGCGGCGCGGCGAGTGCAGCATGGCCTCGGCCACCAGGGGGTTCGGCACGATGACGTCGCGGGCGTCGGACGGCAGGTCGATGGCCATCGACGAGCCGCGCGGCAGATTGATCAGCTGTGCGCCGGCGCCCATGGGGACGGCGGCGCGGGACTGGGCCCGGGCTTCGGTCGGCACGGCGGGCGCGACGGCTGCGACCGTGAGACCGACAAGGGCGATCGCGATCAGAGGCTTCATTGGACCACCACCACTTCGGGTGCGCCGCCGCGATAGACGCGAACGGCGGAGGATTGGCGGACGGCCGGCGCGACCCGCCCGGACGGGCCGCCGGTATCGGCATAGGAGCGCAGCACCAGGCTCAGTTCGCCCTCGGACTTGGCCAGGGCCAAGGCCTCGGCGTCGCGGGGACCGACCTCCAGGGTGGCGGTCGCGCCGACCACCGCCTGTTCGTCGTCGCCGGCCCGCGTCGACTGGTCGATGGCCAGAACCTTGATGTTCTGCATGACGGTTGAGGAGGCGAATTTCGACCGGTCGCCTTCCTGGGCGCCCACATTGCTCAGGTTGGTTTCGCGGGTCAGGAGCACGTCGACGCGGTCGCCGGGAAGGATGAAGCCGCCGGCCGCGGTCTCGACCGTCACCCGGATGGCCATGGCCCGCATGCCCGGCTCGAGGTAGGCGGCCATATAGCCGCTGTCGCCGGCGCGAACGATCTTGCGGCCGACAATGGGTTCGCCGGCCAGAATGGGTTCGCGCACCACGGAGCCGACATAGTCCGCCTTGGCGCCGCCTGTGGTCAGATTGGTCGCCGCGCGGGTGACAGAGGCCACGGCGCCTGCGGGCGGGGCGGCGGCGGCCGGAGCCGCGCCTTCGGCCGCCTCGGCGGCAGGTATGGGCGTCGTGCCGTCGGTGATGAAGGCCGGATTGACCTCATCGACGGGCCAGTCCTTCCAGACCAGATCGGCCTCCGTCAGCCGTTGTCCGGGCTGCAGATCCTTGGCCGCGACCAGCACCTTGGCCATGGGCCGCGCCGGGACGGCGGCGGCGGCGGCGACGGCGGTCGGTGAATTCGAGGGCGATCCCATGGCGCGAACGACCAGCGCCAGGCCGATGGCGGCCACGGCGGCAACGCAGATCACGATGATACGGGCGGGCTTCATCGACAGTCTCCGGCAGGCCGGGCCGGACCCAAGAATCGGTCCTTCGGCCCCCTACCGTTAACGACCATGCCGGGCGCGGGTTAACGCGGGCCTAAGTGGCGGCCGAACCTGGCTATCCTGCGATGAAGGCGGCGAGCAGGGGCGATGCGGGATAGGCCATCAGCGCGCCGGCGGCGATCGCCACGCCGTAAGGGATGTCGCCCCGGGGCTCCATCAGCTGGACCACCCATCCGGGCGCGCCCAGCAGATAGGGGCGCGAATGGAACCGCGCGAACAGCAGGGCCAGGCAGAACAGCCCGCCCATCACGCCGGTCCACAACAGGAACATGCCCGAACCGGTCACCCCCAGCCACAGACAGGTCGCCGCCATCAGCTTGGCGTCGCCGCCGCCGATCCAGCGCAGGGCGAACATCCCGGCTCCAACCACCAGGGCCAGGGCTGCGATGCCGACATTGGCGGCCACCGTCACGGGGTCGAGCCCGACGGCCAGGGCGGCGGGGAAGAAGGCCAGGACCAGAAGTCCGGAGATCCAGTTCGGGATCTTCATCGACGTCAGGTCCTTCAGACCCGCGACGATGGCGAGCGCCGGCATGACGCCAAGGAAGATCAGGGTGACGGTGTCCATCCCCCCTTGTGCCGCACCGACGGTTAAAACCCGGTTGCCATAAGGCCTCTGGCGCAATCGAAAGAGGCCGGAGCGTTTCCGCTCCGGCCTCCCGTCGGTATCAGGCGTGTCGTCGGCGATCAGGCGCCGGCGGTGCCGCCCATGCCGGTCACGACCTCGTTGAACTTGGTTTTGATGGTCGAACCGAGGGCCGTCACGGCCGAGATGATGACGACGGCGATGAGCGCGGCGATCAGGCCGTACTCGATGGCGGTGGCGCCCGACTCGTCGGACATGAATCTAGAACAGAACCTGGTCATTGAAATCCCTCCCGAAGGGTTGCTGGCAATTCACGGGAGGAGCCGGACGACCCTGCTGCCTCCCCCGAACACCGCGAAACTGTGACCAGAAAGTTAAGCCGGCGCGCACAAATCTGCTTAGTGCAAGCTTGACCATAATGTCCGGACCCGAGCCGGAAAAAGCAGAAGGGCCGGAGCGTTTCCGCTCCGGCCCCTCGCCGGTTTCAGGACTGTCGGCGGCGCTTAGGCGCCGGCGGTGCCGCCCATGCCGGTGACGACGGCGTTGAACTTGGTCTTGATGGTCGTACCCAGGGCCGTCACGGCCGAGATGATGACGACGGCGATGAGCGCGGCGATCAGGCCGTACTCGATGGCGGTGGCGCCCGACTCGTCGGACATGAACTTCGAAACAAACTTGGTCATCGGTTTTTCCCTTGAACGGAGTGAAGCGAGCTATTGAAACGGGGGGAGCCGGTAGCCCGCTTGACCCCCAAACGCAGGACTGTTTTCGCCCATATCGGTTAAAGTCGCGTGGTCGGGCGTGGTTACTTGGAGATTTACTCTAAAAAGTTTTCATGTTGGCCCAAACCGCAGCGCCTGGCGGCCAAAGCAAAGGGGCCGGAGCGTTTCCGCTCCGGCCCCTCGCCGGTTTCAGGACTGTCGGCGGCGCTTAGGCGCCGGCGGTGCCGCCCATGCCGGTGACGACGGCGTTGAACTTGGTCTTGATGGTCGTACCCAGGGCCGTCACGGCCGAGATGATCACGACGGCGATAAGCGCGGCGATCAGGCCGTACTCGATGGCCGTGGCGCCCGACTCATCGGACATGAACTTGGAAACGAACTTGGTCATGACTGAAATCCTTCTGTGTTTAAGCGAGCGATCGTTGACACCAACAGGGTCATCGGCCTGTGCCCGCTTGACCCCTCTTGCACGATCATCCTGCACCCCGTGGATTAAGGGCGAGTAAAACAGCGGTACATCAGCGCGATTTCTTTATTGACGTTGCGTTTACTATGATTTCCGGCACGATTGCATGATTTCAGACTTTCTTGAGGATTGCGGGGCAGTGTCGCGAGACGCTCACGCGCGCGCCCTGTTCACCGGAAGTCGACGCCATGACCCGATCCATTCCCCCCGCCCGCCTCGTCGCCGTCCTGGCCTCGGCTGCGGTCCTGTTTTCGCCGGCCGTCGGGACAGCGCAGTCGGGCAGCCTCAATGTCGAGATCGATCAGACGCAGCGGGTCCAGCTGCGCGGTCCCGCCGGCTCGGTGATCGTCGGCAATCCCGCCATCGCCGATGTGACGGTGGTGGACGCCAATACCCTCTACATCACCGGAAAGGGCAATGGCGTGACCGAGATCGTGGCCGTCGACACCATCGGCCGGACAGTGTTCCAGAGCCAGATCGTCGTGACCGACGGCGCGGGCGCGGGCCGGGTCCGGGTCTGGCGCGGCGGTCAGGCCACCGAAATGGCCTGCGCCTCGTCCTGTTCGCCGTCGCTGCGCGGGACCAGCGGCACGGCGCCGACTCCCTAGGGAATCCGACCGGTGCCGCTGCGCTTTCGCCGCCGTTCAGGCAAGCCGGTCCGATCGGGCGCAGGGCGCGACCTGTTGCGCTCAACGGACGGCTCGGCCGCCGTCGAGTTCGGCATGGTCGCCCTGCCCTTCATCCTGATGGTGTTCGCCATTCTGGAGCTCGGGATCGTCTTTGTGACCGATTCCGTTCTGGAGAACGCCACCATCGAGACCGGACGCATGGTCCGCACCGGCCGCGCCAGCGCCCAAGCCATGACCGCGGCCACGTTCAAGACGTCCCTGTGCGGGCGGATGAGCATCTTCTCCGCCGACTGCGCCACCCGGGCCACCGTCGATGTCCGGGTGATCCCGCAGTTCGCCACCACCCCGCCCGATCCCATGTCCGGCGGCACATTCAACAACGGCGTCCTGACCTACAGCAATGGCGTTCCGGGCGACCTGATCCTGGTGCGGGTCTGGTATCGGCAGCCGCTGCTGACGACCTTCCTGGGCCAGGGCCTGTCGCGGATGAACGACGGCGCCGCCATGCTGACCGCCACCACCGCCTTCCGGAATGAACCGGCATGATGCGGCGCGGCCTGTTCCGGCGGTTCGGTCGCGACGACCGGGGAGTCTCGGCGGTCGAGTTCGCACTCCTCGCCCCGGTGCTGATCGCCTTCTATTTCGGCATGGCCGAGTTCTGCCAGGGCTTCATGGCCCAGAAGCGCATGGGGCATGTTTCGGCCATGGTCGCCGACCTCGTGGCGCAGGAAGAGACGGTCTCCATCGCCAACCTCGACGACATCTTCGACATCGGCGGCCTGATCATGAAGCCGTTCGCCACCAGCGGCCTGCAGCAGCGGGTCAGCAGCGTGACCCGCACGGCGGGCGTCGCCAAGGTGGACTGGAGTCGGGGCGACGGCATGGCCGCGCGGGCGGTCAACTCCACCATCACCCTGCCGACCGATCTGATCGCCAACGGCGAGAGCGTCATCGTGTCGGAAGCGACCTATGACTATGACTCGCCCGTCGACTATTTCATGCCCGGCATCACCCGGTTCTCGCACATCTATTATCTGCGGCCGCGGACCGTCGACAAAACCCTCTGTTCGAACTGCTAGGCTCCGGTCAGGGCCTCTTTCAACGCCCTGATCTTGGCCTCCGTCTCGGCCAGTTCGGCGACCGGGTCGCTGTCCGCCACGATGCCCGCGCCGGCGAGGGTGCGGAACCGCCAGCGGCCGTCCAGACGCTCGAACGAAGCCGTCCGGATGAGGACCGAGGCAGTCAATCGACCGTCATCCTCAATGTGGAACAGGCTGCCGCACCAGGGACCGCGCGGCGGTTCATGGCCGGCGATGACCTTCATCGCCTCGTGCTTGGGCGCGCCTGTGATGGAGCCGGGCGGAAAGGTCGCCTCGAGCAGGTCGGCCGGGCCGACGCCGGGGCGGGCCAGTCCCGCAACCGTCGAGACCAGGTGGTGGACGGTCGGATGACTCTCGACCTCGAACAACGTCGCCACGGAAACCGACCCCGCCTCAGCGACACGGGACAGGTCGTTGCGCATCAGGTCGACGATCATCAGGTTCTCGGCCCGGTCCTTGAGGCTGGCTCTGAGCTCGGCGGCCAGGGCGGAGTCCCTGGCCGGGTCAGGACCGCGCGGCCGGGTGCCCTTGATCGGCCGGCTCTCGATCCGCCGGCTGGCCGGATCAAAGGTCAGGAACAGCTCCGGCGAGTTTGACACGACGGCGCGGTCCCCCAGCCGCCAGAAGGCGCCATAGGCAGCGGCCCGGTCCGCCAGGCGCAGCATGACGTCAAAGGGATCCGCGCCGGGCTTCAGTTCACCCGTCCACGCCCGCGCGATATTGGCCTGGTACAACTGGCCTGAAGCGATCCGGGCCACGACGTCGGCGACCGCGGCCAGATAGGCCTCCGGCGCGGCCTCGGAGACCAGAGCGTCGGCGGGCGCCGGCGGGCAGGCCGGATCGACGGCGGCGGCCAGCCAGCGCTCGGCGCGGTCCGCGGCGGCGCGCGCGGCATCCGGGCTGTCGCCCCGGCCGAAGACCCGCACCCCGCCGCCCTGATGGTCGAAGGCCAGCATGGCCGGATAGCGGGCCAGCATCAGATCCGGCCAGACCGGCTCGCGCGGCCCGGTCGCGACGCGGGCGCCGGCGTCATAGGCCAGCAGGCCGACCACGCCGGCGGCGAAGTCCGGGCGCCGCAGGAGACCCGGAGTCGCGCCGGACCCGGCTGTTCCGACACGGACGAGGTCCGGTTCCGCGGCGACGAACGACCAGCGGCCCAGCACGCCGCCGTCCGACAGCAGGGCCAGCGGACCGTCCAGATTGCGCAGGCCTGCGGCGACCGCCAGCGGATCCCGCCACGCCCGGTCACGGACTTCGACGGAACGGGCCGCCATGGTCACCGCGTCAGCCGCGCGCCGATCCGGTCGCGCAGGGCCGTATCGACCCCGAGCGCCTGCTCCAGATACCCGTCGGCGGACCCGTGAACGTTGGCGATCTCCCCAAGGGCGGTGTCCAGGTAGACGGCCTCAACGCCCAGGAAGGCGACCACGGCGTCGTGGGAGGCGGCCCGGCCGGTCATGGCCTCGAGCTGGCGGGCGATGCCCGGCGCCCGGCCTTCCAGATCGACGGCGGTGTTGGTCAGCAGATAGTCGGCGACCATGTCGTCGTGATGGACGCCCAGCAGATGATGGGTCAGGGCGGCCAGCAGGCCCGTGCGGTCCTTGCCCGCCGCGCAATGGATCAGGACCGGGCCGTCCGCCTCGCCCAGCGCGCGGAAATAACGGGCGAACAGGTCGAGATGCGACGGCTCGAAGGCCAGCCGGCGATAGGTTTCGGTCATGAAGCGCCGGCCCGAGTCGGGGGTCAGATCGGCGGTACGCAGGAAGGTCAGGTGCGGGGCCTCGCCGCCGTCGTCGTGGTCGCTCTCGATCACTGCGGCGCTGAAGCCCGCCGGCCGTTTCGAAGGCTGGGCGCGTCGCTCTGACGGGCGGCGCAGATCCACGACAGTGGCGACGCCCAGCGCGCCGAGCCGCTCCAGGTCGGCCTCGCTGGCCCGCGCCTGATGACCGGACCGGAACAGCCGGCCGGGCGCGATATGTCGTCCCGCCGCTGTGGCGTAGTCGCCGTAGTCGCGGAAATTGTCGAGGGCGTCGAAACGATGGATGCGGCCGGTCATTCGCCCTGTCTAGACGAGCATTCGGAAGCGAACCACCGCCCTGCTGTCACGCCTTGCCGACAAGGCCCTGCATGGCGTCGAGATAGGCGACAAACGCCTTGCGGCCGACCGGGGTCATCGTGGCCTCGGTCAGGGGTTTGCGACCCTCGAACCGCTTGGTCACGGCGACGAAGCCGGCGTCCTCGAGCTTGCGCAGGTGGACCGACAGATTGCCGTCCGTGGTCTGCAGCCGCGCCTTCAGGGTGTTGAAGTCCGCGCTTTCGACGCCGGACAGGACAGCCATGATCCCGAGGCGCACCCGTCCGTGGATGACCTCATCGATGCGGTTGATGTCGAACGCGTCGGTCATGCGATCAGGCCCGCGCCTGCCGCATCAGCATCCAGCCGGGCAGGGCCATCAGCAGGAACAGGGCGGCGGCATAGGCCAGATACTGAACGGCCTCGCCGGCCAGAAGCGCCAGAAGCGGGGCGGCGACAAAGGAGGCCATGGCGAGGAACCACAGCGGGCGCGACTTGAGCATGGCGCTCGTGACGGCCCAGCCCAGGCCGTAGAAGACCATAATGACAGAGGGCGCGAGCCAGAAGCTGTTGAACCCTTCCGACGAGTCGGTGCGGACGTCATTGATGATCAGGGCGACGAACAGGGCGAAGATGCCGATGCCCACGGCCGACCACACGGTGCCGATGGCGCGGTTCGCGGCCGTCATCACGCCCGTCCGACGCCGGGCCCCGGTCAGGTTGAAAGTCAGGATGGCCAGGAACAGGGCCGTGGCCGCCAGCCAGCTGACGCCGAAGACTCCGGGGACGCTGAACATCCTGTTGAGCTCGGCCCAGAAAGCCAGGCTGCCGACGCCAAAGGTGAGGCCGGCCGCCATCAGGATGGGCGCGCCCTGCATCGGCGCCTGGGCGCCCTCTTCTGCCAGACGGCGCATCCAGGCGATGTCGGCGACGGGGTCTTCGTGGTGCTCGGTCATGGGTTCAACGTCCTTTCAGAGTCGGCGGCCGAAGGCCAGCCACAGGCCTGGCAGAAGGGCGGCGAGGGCAAGCGTACAGGCCTGGATCAGATACTGGTCCGGCGTTCCGAACCGCAGGGCGCCTGCCGCGGCGCCGCCGAGGGCGACCAGGCTGAGCGCGCCCATATTGGGCGTCCCGGTTCTGACGGACGCGATCCCCCAGCCGGCGGCGTAAAGGATCAGCCCTGCGGCCGAGTTCCAGCGCATGAGCCCCCAGTCGCCGGCCATGTAGGAGACTGCGGCCAAGGCCAAAGCGACGCCCACGAGGCTCAGCAGGAAGG
>CAYNNT010000080.1:0-13307 GCA_964398675.1 uncultured Brevundimonas sp. | reverse complement strand
TTCACCTACGGCGGTTTTCAAGACCGCTGCCTTAAACCACTCGGCCACCTGTCCGTGTTCCTCGAGCGGACTGGCCGCATAGCGCCAAAAGGGTCGTTAACCAAAGCGGAAATGTCCCTGGCCATGCTGAACGCATTCTCAGGCGGGGTCATGACCGGAAAACGTTCCACGAAAGCGCTGCGGAGCCTTGGCGTCGCGGCCTTGCTGTCGCTGGTCGCCGCCTGCGCCGGCGTCGCCCGGCCCGCGGCGTCGCGGCTTCCGGTCGTGACCGATCCGGCCCCCATCGTTTCGGGCACCATGCGCCGCTATCAGGTGCGGGGCCGTTGGTATCAACCGGCCGAACAGCCGGGCTATGACGAGACCGGCATGGCGTCCTGGTACGGCGATCAGTTCAATGGCCGGCCGACCTCCACCGGCGAGCGCTTCGACATGCATGCGCTGACGGCCGCCCACAAGACCCTGCCGCTGCCCGGCCTGGTCGAGGTGACCAATCTCGCCAATGGCCGCCGGATCGTGGTGCGGATCAATGACCGCGGGCCCTTTGTCGACAACCGGATCCTTGACCTCTCGCGCGGCTCGGCCGAGGCGCTGGGGATGCTGCAGGCCGGCGTGGGCGAGGTCCGGGTCCGCTATCTGGGCCGGGCGCCCCGGACCGGAGGGGGGACGACGCTGCAATATGCGGCCGCGGCCGAAGGCGCCCCGGCCGCGCGCTCCGGGCCATCCACGCCCGGCGACTACTGGATCCAGGCCGGCGCCTTCTCGGACGCGCGGGCCGCCCGGAGGGTCGCCGACGAACTGGGTGACCGGGCGACCGTGGCCGGTGGCCGCAACGACGGCCTGTTCCGGGTCCTGGTCGGGCCCTGGCCCGATCCCAACGCCGCCGAGCGGTCGCGTCAGGCGGTGATCGCACGCGGATACGCCGACGCCCTGTTGATATCGGCGCGCTGAGGCTTGCTTGATCGCCCGCCGTCGCCATTGTGCGCCGGTGACCCAGGGCAGATTCATTACGTTCGAAGGCGGCGAGGGGACCGGCAAGTCGACCCAGGCCGCGCGGCTGGTCGAACGCCTGCGCGCGGGCGGACGGGAGGTCGTCCAGACCCGCGAGCCGGGCGGGTCGCCGGGCGCCGAGGAGATCCGCGCCATCGCCCTGAACGGCGACGCCGGGCGCTGGTCGCCGGTGACCGAGACCCTGCTGATGTTTGCGGCGCGGTCGGACCATCTGGAGCGCACCATCCGGCCGGCGCTTGAGGCGGGCCGCTGGGTGGTCTGTGATCGTTTCGCCGATTCGAGCCGCGCCTATCAGGGCGTCGGCGGGGGCACGCCGGCGGCGTTCATAGAATCGCTGGACGCGGCCATCGTGGGCACCACCCAACCGGACCTGACTCTCATCTTCGACCTCCCGGTCGAGGTCGGGCTGGAGCGGGCGTTCGGGCGGGGGCTGTTCGAGACCCGTTTCGAATCCAAGGGTCTCGAGTTTCACGCGCGTCTGCGTCGCGGCTTCCTCGACATCGCCGCCCGGCATCCCGAGCGTTGCGTGATCATCGACGCTGACGGGGATCAGGACACGGTGGCCGCCCGCGTCTGGAGCGCGGTCGAGGCGCGGCTGCCGTGAGCGAACACGCGCGGGATCGATTCGACCTGGTGCCCGATGCAGCGGCCGAAGTCGCCTTCCTCGACGCCTTCGGCAAGGACCGGCTGCACCACGCCTGGCTGCTCTGCGGGCCTGAGGGTTCGGGCAAGGCGACCTTCGCCTTTCGCGCCGCGCGCCGGTTGCTCGGGGCGGCGCCCGATCCGTCGCGCGGGCCTCTGGGCGCCAGCCCCGACGATCCGGTCGCGCGGCTGGTCACGGCCCGGTCCCATCCCGACCTGCTGGTGCTGGAGCGGGCTGTGGAGGGCGGCAAGACGAAGAAGTCTATCTCGGTCGACCAGGCCCGCGAGCTGCCCGAGTTCTTCTCCAAGAGCCCGTCGCAGGCGCGCTATCGCGTGGCGATCATCGACGCCGCCGACGACCTGAACCTGAACGCCGCCAACGCCCTGCTGAAGGTCCTGGAAGAGCCGCCGGAGCGGGGCGTGCTGTTCCTTGTCACCCATGCGCCGGGCCGGCTGCTGGCGACGATCCGCTCGCGCTGCCGCCGGCTGGCCTTCCCGGTCTGGCCGCTGCATGCGCTGGAAGAGCTGGTGCGCAACCGGACCGGCGTCAGCTCGGCCGAGGCGGTCCGGATCGCGGGTATGGCGGGCGGGTCGCCGGGCCGGGCGCTGGCCCTGGCCTCGGGCGCGACCCTTGAAGCGGACCAGCTGGCCCAGGCCTGGGTCTCGGCAGCCACCGTCGATCGCGCCGAGGCGCTGGCGGTCGCCGACAAATTCCGCGGCCCTGAGGGCCAGGACCGGTTCGAGACCCTGATGGACCGGCTTTCGGCGGCCGTGAAGGTGCGGGCGCTGGAGGAGGGGGTGTCCGGCGCGCGCTGGGCGGACCTCTGGAGCCGGCTGTCCGAGCTGCCGGACCGCACCGCGGCCATCAATCTGGACCGGGCGGATGTGCTGGCGGGGGCCCTGGCCGACCTGCAACGGGTCAAGGCGGGCGGCGCATGATCATCGACAGCCACGTCAATCTGCATGCGCCCCAGTTCGATGAGGACCGCGACTCGGTGATCGCCCGGGCCCGCGAGGCCGGCGTCGGCATGATGGTCGAGATCTCCGACAAGCTGTCGACCTTCGAGGCCACCCACGGGCTGGCCACGGCCCATGACGACATCTGGTGCACCGTCGGCGCCCATCCTCACGAGGCGAAGGACCATGCCGACCTGACCGCAGACCGGCTGGTCGAACTGGCGGGGCGGCCCCGGGTGGTCGGGATCGGCGAGTGCGGCCTGGACTTCCACTACGATCTCAGCCCGCGCGATGTTCAGGCGGCGGTGTTCCGGACCCACATCCAGGCCGCGCGCCGGACCGGCCTGCCGCTGGTCGTGCACACGCGCGATGCGGATGACGTCATGGCCGGAATTCTGGCGGAGGAGCAGGCGGATGGCCCGTTCCGATTCCTGATGCATTGCTACACCAGCGGCCCGGAATTGGCTGAAAAGGCGGCGGAACTCGGAGCCTGGTTCTCGGTCTCCGGGATCGCCACCTTCAAGGCGGCGAACGAGGTCCGGGAGATCGTGGCCGGCATGCCCGCCGACCGGATCATCGTGGAGACCGACTGCCCCTATCTGGCGCCCATGCCGCATCGGGGCCGGCGAAACGAGCCGGCGTATGTGGTCCACGTCCTCGACAAGCTGGCGGAAATCCGCGGCTGGGGCCGGGACGAGGCCGAGGCGCGAACGACTGACGCCTTCTTCGCCCTGTTCGACGGCATACCGAGGCCGGAGGGCGCATGAGCGAGGCTGGCGAGCTCGAAGTCGTGATCCTCGGCTGCGGCTCCTCCGGCGGCGTGCCGCGCGGAGACGGCGACTGGGGCGACTGCGATCCCGCGGAGCCGAAGAACTACCGCACCCGCTGTTCGCTGTTGGTGCGCCGGCACGGGCCGGAGGGTGTGACCAGCGTGTTGATCGACACCTCGCCGGACCTGCGGGCGCAGATGCTGGCCGCGAAGGTCCGCCATGTCGATGCGGTGCTCTACACCCATGACCACGCCGATCAGGTGCATGGCATCGATGATCTCCGGGTCTTCGCCATGCGCACCCGACGGCGCATTCCGGCCTGGATGGACGTCGCGACGCGCGACGCGGTGACGGCCAGATTTCCCTATATTTTCAGGAGCCAGGAAGGCTATCCGGCCATTCTGGACGAGATGGGCATCCCGCCTCATGGACAGGCCTGGACGGTCGAGGGCGGGGGCGGCGCCGTGCCGGTCGTCACCTTCGATCAGGCGCACGGCCCGATCCGCTCGGTCGGCTACCGTATCGGGCCGGTGGCCTATTCCAGCGACGTGTCCGATCTGGACGAGGCCGGGATCGAGGCGGTGCGCGGCTGCGATCTCTGGATCGTCGACGCCCTGCGCTGGACCCTGCACCCGACCCACGCCCATGTCGACAAGACGCTGGACTGGATCGTTCGGGCCGGCGTGAAGCGCGCCGTCCTGACCAATCTGCACCTTGACCTCGACTACAACGCCCTGAAGGCCGTCGTGCCGGCCAACGTCGATGTCGCCTACGACGGCTGGTCGGCCCGGCTGTCGCTTGAGACCGGAGCGGAAACCCGATGAAACGCCTCCTGACCCTCGCCGGGGGCCTTGCTGCCCTGCTGCTGGCCTGGCCAACCGTGGCCCAGCCCGTGCCGATCGAGGGAGACTTCACCGCCCCGGCCTTCACCCTGACATCCGGCCAGTCGCTGCCGGAACTGCGGATGCATTACCGGACCCTCGGAGAGCCGCGACGCGGATCGGACGGGCGGGTTGAGAACGCGGTCCTGCTGCTGCACGGCACCGGCGGAACCGGCGCCCAGTTCCTGTCGCCGCAGTTCGGGGGCGAGCTGTTCGGGCCTGGCCAGCCGCTCGATACGGCGCGCTACTACATCGTCATGCCCGACAACCTCGGCCATGGCGGCTCGTCCAAACCGTCGGACGGGCAGAGGGCGCGGTTCCCGGAATACGGCTATGCCGACATGGTCGAGGCCCAGCGACGGCTGCTGGTGGACGGGCTGGGGGTGGACCGGGTCCAGCTCATGCTGGGGACGTCGATGGGCTGTATGCACATCTTCGTCTGGGCCGAGGCGCATCCGGATTTCGCCGAGGCGATGATGCCCATGGCCTGCCAGCCGACCGCCATCGTTGGCCGCAACCGGCTGTGGCGGACCATGCTGAAGGACGCGATCCGCAGCGATCCGGCCTGGGCAGGCGGCGACTATGCGGCCCAGCCCGTGGAGGGGCTGCGGACGGCGGTCGATCTGCTCCTGCTGGCGGGCTCGGCGCCGATGGCGATGCAGCAGGATCTGGCGACAGCGGCGGCGGTGGACAGCTATCTGTCGGCGCAGATGGACCGACGCCTGCCCGCGCTGGACGCCAACGACCTCTGGTACCAGGTCAATGCCTCGTTCGACTATGATCCCTCTGCGGGACTGGAGCGGATCACCGCGCCCATGACCTGGATCAATTCGGCCGACGACTTCATCAATCCGCCCGAGCTGGGGCTGGCCGAGCGGTTCGCGCCGCGCATCGCCGGGGTCCAGTACCGTCTTGTGCCCAACAGCGCGGGCGGCAAGGGCCACGGAACCCACACCTGGGCGGTGTTCTGGAAGCAGGACCTGATCGACCTGCTGGCGCGGACCGACGACTAGGCGCCCATCAACCGCGCCGCCTGCGGGGCGAAATAGGTCAGGACCCCGGCGCAGCCCGCGCGCTTGAAGGCGTGCAGGGATTCAAGGATGGCGCGGTCCTCCTCGAGCCAGCCGTTGGCCATGGCGGCGCGCATCATCGCGTATTCGCCGGACACCTGGTAGGCGAAGGTCGGGACTTTGAAGGTCTCGCTAACCCGCTGAACAATATCGAGATACAGCATGCCTGGCTTGACCATGACGGCGTCGGCGCCCTCGGCGATGTCCATGGCCACCTCGCGCAGGGCCTCGTCGGAATTGGCGTGGTCCATCTGGTAGGTCTTCTTGTCGCCGGTCAGGGCCTTGGCCGACCCGACCGCGTCGCGATAGGGGCCGTAGAAGGCTGAGGCGTATTTGGCCGCATAGGACAGGATCAGGACATCGTGGAAGGCGTTGGCCTCCAGCGCCTCGCGGATGGCCTGGACCCGGCCGTCCATCATGTCCGATGGCGCGACCACATCGGCCCCGGCATGGGCGTGGATGAAGGCCTGTTCCGCCAGCCGTTCGAGGCTGGCGTCGTTGAGGATGCGGCCGTTCTCGACCACGCCGTCGTGGCCGTGGTCGGTGTAGCAGTCCAGCGCCACGTCGGTGATCACGCCGATCTCCGGCGCCGCGTCCTTGATGGCCTTGATGCAGTCGGGGATCAGGCCGTCGGGGTCGGTCGCGCCCGTGCCGACAGCGTCCTTGATCGCGCCGTCCACATTGGGAAACAGGGCCACCGCCGGGATGCCCAGATCGCGCGCCTCGACGGCGGCCGCGGCAGCGGCTTTTGGCGACAGGCGGAAGACGCCGGGCATGGAGGCGACGGGAACACGGTCCTCCGCGCCGTCGTGAACGATCAGGGGCCAGACGAGGTCGGAGGGCGTCAGCACGGTCTCGGCCACCAGCCTGCGGACCCACGGGCTGCTGCGCAGGCGGCGGGGGCGGGCGTAGGGGAAGGCGGCGGGGGCGAAGGGCTGGGTCATGCAGGGGTCATAGGCGGGTTGGGCGCTCGGGAAAACAGGGTCCGGAGAGTCCGGAGAGTCCAAGGCGGATGGATCGGACACGAAAAACACCGTCCGCAGCGTCCACTGAGTCCACTGAGTCCACTGAGTCCACTGAGTCTGCTGCGTCCGGATCCCGGGGATGGAGAGTGGTCATTGGGACAGGCTGACAGGAGACGGCGTCAAAATCGGTCGCAGGCCGGCGCGAGGGTGACGTCGCGCGAGGGGTTGGATAGAAGCACGGCGAACGGTCCGGCCGAGGCCGCAGATGCTACGGGAGCTTTCATGGACTTCGCCCTCAACGACGATCAGCGCGCTATCCAGGACGCGGCCCGGCAGTTCGCCGAGGCCGAACTGGCTCCGCACAGCGCCGAGTGGGACGAGACCAAACATTTCCCGGTCGATGTGATGAAACACGCCGCCGAGATGGGTTTCTGCGGCATCTATACCGGCGAGGAGCACGGCGGCATGGCGCTGGGCCGGGTCGAGGCGGCGTTGATCTTTGAGGAGCTTTCGCGCGGCGACGTCTCCACGGCGGCCTTCATCTCGATCCACAACATGGCCACGTGGATGATCGACAAATTCGGCTCCGACGACCTGCGGGCCCGCTATGTGCCGCGGCTGACGACCATGGAGCTGATCGCCAGCTACTGCCTGACCGAACCGGGCTCCGGCTCGGATGCGGCCGGCCTGCGCACCACGGCGAAGCGCGACGGCGACCACTGGGTGCTGAACGGCTCCAAGGCCTTCATCTCGGGCGCAGGGACCTCGGACGTCTATGTCGTCATGGCCCGCACCGGCGGAGACGGCCCCACGGGGGTCTCGACCTTTGTGGGGGAGAAGGACGCGCCCGGCCTGAGCTTCGGGGCGCCGGAGAAGAAGATGGGCTGGAACAGCCAGCCCACCGCCATTGTCGCCTTCGACGACTGCCGCATCCCGGCCGCCAATCTGCTGGGCAAGGAAGGCGACGGCTTCCGCTACGCCATGATGGGTCTGGACGGCGGCCGGCTGAACATCGCGGCCTGTTCGCTGGGCGGGGCGCGGCTGGCTCTGGAGACGACCCAGGCTTACGTCACCACGCGCAGACAGTTCGGCAAGCCCTTGTCGGACTTCCAGAACACGCAGTTCAAACTGGCCGACATGGCGACCCAGCTGGAAGCCTGCCGGCTGATGGTGCTGCGCGGCGCCTGGGCCATCGACACCCATCATCCCGAGAAGACCAAATGGTGCGCCATGGCCAAGCGGATGACCACGGACGCCTGTTTCCAGATCGCCGATGAGGCCCTGCAGCTGCACGGCGGCTACGGCTATCTGAAGGACTATCCGCTGGAGCGGATCGTGCGCGACCTGCGGGTCCACCGCATCCTTGAGGGCACCAACGAGATCATGCGCGTGATCACGGCGCGGGAGATGCTGCGGCAGTAGCCGGGATAGCACTCAAGGAGGTTGCCATGTTCCTGTCAGGTCTGATCGCCGTGCTTCTCCTTGTCGCCCAGGAGCCCGGAAATTCCCCGGAGCCCCGGCACTGGACGAACGGCCAACTGGCCTGGGCCAGGATGCCCATGCCCTCCCAGCCATCGGGTGAGTCGGGCGTCATGCAGGCAGAGGCCACCTGTACAGTCGCCGAGGGTGGCCGGGTCAGGGACTGCCGGATCAACCGTGTTGCGCCGGAGAGTTCGCGCTTCGGTCGGGCCGTGATCAGCAGCCTGCGGCGCGCCCGGCTGACTGAAGGACGCGCCGCGCCCGGCGACACCATGACTTTTGTGATCTGGGCCTGTTCGGAGACGAGCGAACCCTGCCGCAAAATTCCATGGCCTGATGAGTGAAGCACTCGCAAGTCTGGCGATAGCTGACACATCGCCGGTTCCGTGCTGATCTTGAGCCGGAACGGGAGGACGTCATGCCGAAACTGCTCTGGATCGCCGCCGCCGCCGTCCTGATGGCCGGCTCCGCCGCCGCTCAGGACGCGGCCAACTACCTCGGTTCGGACGAGATCATCGTCACCGGATCACGCGCCATCGAATGGGACCCGGACGATGTGCCGGTGATCCAGCTGGAGCGCCGCGCCGACAATCTGATCGTCGCCGTACGGGTGGTGAACGACACGCGCGACGCACCCGGCCGCCGCGACGAGATCACCCGGACCCTGCGGGCCATGGCGCGGGCGGCGGCCGGCCGGGCGGACATCGACCTGAGCATCGAGGACGACGGGACCCTGGTCCCGCTGACCGAGGACATGGTCGCTACCCTGACCCTGGGCATCGACCCGGGCCGCAGCGATACCAGCGTCGCCAGCCTGGTGGTCAAGACGCCGATCCGCCAAGGCGACACCCTCGACGCCGCCTCGGCGCGGATCGAGGATTTCGTCGACGGCATCGCGCCGGTCGGGCGCTCCCTGGCCGATGTCAGCGGCGACTGGCAGCTGTCGGTCATCAACCCGGCCCAGTACCGGGCGCCGATCCTCGCCGCTATCGCCGCGGACGCCCGCACCACAGCCGCGACCTTCGGCGAGGGCTATGCGGTCCAGGTCGAGGGGATGTCGAACCGGGTCACCTGGCGCCAGTCGGGCCCGCTCGACCTGTCCCTGTTCATTCCCTACGACATGGTCGTGGTCCCGGGGCGTTGAGGCGGCCGTGATGATCGTTCCCGTCTTCGCTCTCCTGCTGGCCCTCCAGGGGGACCCGGCCGGGTCGCCGCAGGATAATTCAGCCCCTGAGACAGGACCGCGCCGCTGGACGGACGGCCAGATCTTCTGGCGCCGCTTCCCGATTCCGGAGGTTCCGGCGGGCGAGACCGGCCAGGTCCAGGCCCGGTTCACCTGCACGATCGCCCGTCGGGGCGCGGTGCGGGACTGCCGTATCGACCGCGCGCTTCCGGCAGACAGCCGGTTCGGACGTCGGGTGCTCGGCGGCATGTCCCGCGCCGAACTGCGTCTCGTCGAGGGGATGCGTCCGGGCGACGCCATCACCTTCACCCTCTGGGCCTGCGCCGACCCTCTGACGACCTGCGAGCGGCGGCCCTGGCCGGAGGCCTAGGCTGTCTCGTTGTTCGGCGAATTTGGCGGCCGGCGGGTCCCGGCGGCCTTTCCGTATTCGACCTTCGCGACTAAGCGATGGCGCATGAACGCCGAATCCGAAGTCCTGACCCGCGTAGTATCCGGCGTCGGCCGCATCACACTGAACCGGCCGAAGGCGCTGCACGCCCTGAACCGCGCCATGTGCGAGGCGATGACCGGAGCTTTGCTGGCCTGGCGCGCGGACGACGCCGTGCAGTCGGTGCTGATCGACCATGCCGGCGAGCGCGGCTTCTGCGCCGGCGGCGATATCCGGATGATCGCCGAGAGCGGGGCAGGGGACGCCTCGGAGGCGAAGGCCTTCTTCAAGGTCGAGTACCGGCTGAACCATCTGATGTTCGAATATCCCAAGCCGATCACCGCGATCGTCGACGGCATCGTCATGGGCGGCGGGGTCGGCATCAGCGAACCGGCGGACGTCCGTATCGCCACTGAACGGACCACCTACGCCATGCCCGAGACCGGCATCGGCCTGTTCCCCGATGTGGGCGGCGGCTGGTTCCTGCCGCGCCTGCCGGGTCAGACCGGCGTCTGGCTGGCCCTGACCGGGGCGCGGTTGAAGGCGGCGGATACGGTGGCTTTGGGCATTCACACCCATTTCGTGCCCGCCGATCGGGTCGATGCGCTCAGGACCGCCCTGATCGCCCATCCGGCGGAACCGAAGACGGTGGCCGACACCCTGGCGTCCGATCCCGGCGCGGGGGCGACCGACGCGCACCGCGAGGCCATCGACCGGCTGTTCGCCTTCGATTCGGTCGAGCAGATTTTCGCGGCCCTCGAGGCGGACGGCTCGGACTGGGCGCTCACCCAGCTGGCGACGCTGAAAACCAAGTCGCCGCAGTCGCTGAAGGTCACCCTGCGCCAGTTGCGGCTCGGTGCGGCCATGCCGTCCTTCGCCGACAATATGGCGCTGGAGTACCGGCTCGGCGGCCGCGTGGTCCGGACCCACGACTTCCAGGAAGGCGTCCGCGCCGTGGTGGTGGACAAGGACAATACGCCGAACTGGTCGCCCGCCGGCCTGTCGGGCGTCAGCGAGGCCGACCTCGACCGCCTGTTTGGGCCCCTCCCGGCAGGTCAGGAATGGTCGCCGCTGGACTGAGGTCTTGCGTCCGCGACGGTTCCGGGGCGTAGCTGCGCCGGAGCAGGAGGAGAAGATCATGCGGTCCTTGTTGATGGCGAGCGTTGCAGCCGTGCTGGCGGCGTCCCTTGGCGGGTGCGCTGGATCACAGGACGCGGGCATCCGGTCGGAGGTCCTGGCGCCGCCGCCGGCGGTCGCCTCATGGGCCGACGCCGCAATGACCGACACCCGGCGGCCGGACGCGGACCGGGCCCGTGACGAACTGCGCCAGACCCGGGCCATGCTGGAGTTCACAGGCTTGCGGCCGGGCATGGCGGTCGCGGACATCCGGCCGGAAGAGGGCTTCTTCACCCGCCTGTTCTCGGTGATGGTCGGCGAGCAGGGCCGGGCCTACGCCTTCGTGCCCAACCAGACGGCCGCCCGCGAGAATGCGTTCGGCGACGCCCTCGCCACGGACTATCCGAATGTCGTCCGTCTGACCGGCAAGCTTGAAGAGATGACCTTCGACCGTCCGCTCGATGTGGTCTTCATGGGCGAGGAGTATCACGACTTCGCCATTCCGCGCTTCAACGTGGACGTGGCGGCGATGAATGCGGCCGTTTTCGCGGCGCTCAAGCCCGGCGGGCTCTATGTCATCCTCGACCATCAGGCGGCGGACGGTGCGGGGATCAGTGTAGCCGGAACCCTGCATCGCATCGAGGCCGCCGAGCTGCGACGCCAGGTCGAGGCCGCCGGCTTCATCTTTGACGGCGAGACAGACGCCGTACGCATGCCGGCCGACGACCACAGCCTGAGCGTCTTCGATGCGAGTATTCGCGGCCGCACCGACCGGTTCGTCTACCGGTTCCGCAAACCCGGCTGACGCCGGCCGGGGTTCGGTCTAGGCTGCGTCGTCGGCGCCCGCGCGGCGCCATGGGAGGATCCTTCATGCGCCGTTCCGTCATCCTGGCCGCCGTGGCGGTGATGAGCCTGTCTTCGCTGGGCTGCATGACCGGCATGGGTGCGTCGCCCGCCCCGACGCCTGCAGACTACGCCGCTGTGCTGGCCGGGCCCTCGCGGCCCGCCGACGACCGCGCCCGCGACGACGCGCGCCACACCGCCGAGACGCTCGCCTTCGCGGGCGTCCGCCCGGGCCAGAAGATCGCCGACATGATCATCGGCGGCGGCTATTTCACCCGCATCTTCTCCGCTGCGGTCGGGCCGCGCGGCCGGGTCACGGCCTGGCAGCCGGCCGAGTTCATCGCCTTCCAGGCCAGCTACGGCGAGAGCCTGACTTCAGTCGACGCTTTGGAGAATGTCGACGGCATCCGCTCGTCGCTCGGTGCGCCGGACTTTCCCGCCGGACTGGACCTGGTGTTCACCGCCCAGAACTATCACGACCTGCACCTGAGCATCGCCCCGGCCGACACCGCCTCGCGGGTCAATGCGGCCGTGTTCCGGGCGCTGAAACCGGGCGGTCTCTATGTCGTCATCGATCACCATGCCGTGGCGGGATCGCCCCTCACGGCTTCCAACTCGGTGCACCGGATCGACATCGAGGCGGTCAAGCGCGAGGTCCTCGCCGCCGGCTTCGTGCTGGACGGCGAGAGCGACGTGCTGGCCAATCCGGCCGATCCGCTGACGGCCAATGTCTTCGACGGCTCGATCCGTGGCCACACCAGCCAGTTCATGCTGAGATTCCGCAAGCCGGGCTGAGCAAAATGGCCCCGGGGTGCTGGCGACCGGGCGAATGAGCGGCTAACCCTCCCGCCACCATATTCGGGAGACGACGCCATGACCCACAAGATCGCCTTCATCGGCCTCGGCAACATGGGCGGGGGCATGGCCGCCAACCAGGCGAAGGCCGGTCACGCCGTCGCCGCCTTCGACCTGTCGCAGGCCGCGCTGGACCGCGCCGCCGCCGCGGGCTGCACGCCGGTCGGGTCGGTCGCCGAGGCGGTCAGGGACGCGGACATCGTCATCACCATGCTGCCCGCGGGACCGCATGTGCTGAAGGTCTATTCGGAACAGATCATCGGCGCTGCGCCGACCTCGGCCCTGCTGCTCGACTGTTCGACCATCGACGTCGACACCGCCCGAAAGGTCGCGGGGCTGGCGAGGGACGCCGGCTACGCCTTCGCCGACACGCCGGTGTCGGGCGGGACGATGGCGGCCGACGCCGGGACCCTGGCCTTCATGGTCGGCTGCGACGAGCCCGATTTCGCCCGCATCGAATCGGCGCTGGAGCCGATGAGCCGCGCCACCTTCCGCGCCGGCGATCACGGGGCGGGGCAGGCGGCCAAGATCTGCAACAACATGATCCTCGGCATCACCATGCTGGGCACCTGCGAGGCGATCGGCCTGGCCGAGAAGCTGGGGCTGGACCCGGTGAAGATGTTCGACATCGTCGCCAAGTCGTCCGGCCAGTCGTGGTCGACGACGACCTACTATCCCTGGCCCGGCCCGGTGCCGACCGCGCCGTCAAACCGCAACTATGACGGCGGCTTCGCCACGGCCATGATGCTCAAGGACCTGAAACTGGCCCAGGACGCGGCGGCCAAGGTCGGCGCTTCGACGCCCCTGGGCGCCCAGACCGAGGCGCTGTTCCAGATGTTCAACGGCCTCGGCTACGGCGGCCGCGACTTCTCGGCCATCCTGCAGATGCTGCGCGGTCAGCTGGATGACCTGCCGAAGGGCTGACGCCGCTGCGCGATTGAGAACCGTTATCAATTAAGAGCTTGCGGCCTTTTGTCCGGTGCGATTCATGGACAAATCGGCCTGATCGGCGCATCACCCGACCATTGATTTCGCGCCGTTCGGGGCTGTTACGCTTGTTCGACTACCAGGCCGCATTCCAGACCGCTGTGGAGCAGGTCAAGGGCGAGGG
>CAYNNT010000079.1:6192-13545 GCA_964398675.1 uncultured Brevundimonas sp. | reverse complement strand
TGGGCCGTGGCGTCGGCCTCGGTCAGGACGCCCCGCGCCGTCGCCCCGACCAGGACGCTGCCCGGCTGCGGCTGCGGCCCGCGGTCGATCAGTTCCAGGGCGTAAAGCCCCGTCCCATCCGCCCCCAGCGGCGAAACCCGCAGCACATAGTCGCCGTCATCCGGCAGGGTGTAGCTGAGCCGGGAATCCGTGCCCTCGCCCAGACCGTCGTCATCCGAGGCCAGGGCCTCGAACTCGGCCCCCGCACGGCCGATCTGCAGATAGGTGTCGAAGTCGCCCGACCGCATGATGGCCTGCACCCGCTGACCGGCGGCGCCGCTGAAGGCGAAGGCGTCATAGCTGCGGTCCTCGCTGTCCGTCGGATCGGCTTCGACGATCTCGCCCTGGATCGGAGCGCCGAAGGCAAGGGCCTCGGGCGCCTTCTCCGGCTCGACCTCGGACACGGACAGCGAATAGTCCCCCGTGGCCTCGGTGAAGGCCCGCGCTTCGATGAAATAGACCCCGGTGCGCGGCAGGGTGAAGAACAGGCGCGAATTGGTGCCTTCGGCCGCGCCGTCGTCGTCCTCGGCCAGGCTGACGCGGTTGGCGTCGAACAGCTCGACATAGGTGTCGAACGCGCCCGAGCTCATGTCGATACGGATGCGCTGACCCTCCTGGCCCGAGAACCGGTAGGCGTCGGCGGTCGCGCCTTCCGCGCCCCGGCCGTCGTCCTCGGCCAGCGAGCCCTGGACCGTTCCGCCGATTTCAATGGCCTGGGCGGCGGCCGGCTCCGGCCCGCGCGCCAGCGCCACGGTATAGGCGCCCTCGTCGCCCACGCCGAGCGGCGTCGCCCGGATGATGTATTCGCCCGTCGTCTCGGCGGTGAAGTGCAGCCGCGAGTTCAGGCCGGTCTCCATCGTGTCGTCATTCATGGCCAGTTCGTGGAACTCGCCGGCGCGCATCTGCCCGACCCGGACCACCGGATCGAAGGCCTCGGAGTTGAGGTCGATGGTGAACCGGTCGCCTGCGCGGGCCCGGAAGGCGTAGGCGTCATAGGCCTGGCCGCCGTCGCTCTCCGGATCACGGGCGGTCAACGCCCCTTCGATCGACTGGCCGAGCCGGATGGCCGCGGGCCGCGGCGGACGGCCCGCGTCCGGGCGCTGGGTCAGGCCGAGCGTATAGGCGCCGCCCTCGACGCCCGCCAGGGTGCGGGCCCGGAGCAGATAGGTTCCCGCCCGGTCAGCGGTGAAGCGGAGCCGCGAATTGGTGCCCTCGCCCAGCCCGTCGTCATCGCTCGCCAGGGCCTCGCTCTCGCCCTGATGGAAGACCTCCAGATAGGCGTCGAACTCGGCGGCGCGCATGACCGCTTCCAGCCGCTGGCCGGCGCGGGCCCGGATCAGATAGTCGTCATAGCGATAGGCGTCGTCCGCCGCCGTGCCGTCCCCGTCCGCGATCTGGCCCTCGACGGTCCGTCCCGGCGAAAGCGTCTCCGCGCTCTGGGCCAGGGCCGGAGCCGCGACCGACAACGCCAGCAGGCTGACGGCAGCGAGAATGGACTTACGGCGCATGGATATCCCCTTGAATGCGACTCCGATCATAGACGCCGAACCGCGCCCTCTGTAAATCGCGGCGACCGCACGATTCCTGACGACCGGAGCCGAATCCATGACGGCCGACCCCGCCCGCGCGACCTTGATCGACGGCAAGGCCTTCGCGGCCGGCCTCGTGGAGCGCGTGGCCGCCGCCTCGGCGCGCGTCGAGACCGCACATGGCGTCAAGCCCGGCCTGGCCGTCGTCATTGTCGGCGAAGACCCCGCCAGTCAGGTCTATGTCCGCAACAAGGGCGAAACGACCCGGCGCGCCGGCATGCGGTCCGACACCCACCGGCTGCCCGACACGACCTCGCAGGCCGACCTGCTGGCCCTGGTCGCCGACCTGAACGCCGACGCCGGCATCCACGGAATTCTCGTCCAGCTGCCCCTGCCCGGCCATATCGACGCCTCGACCGTGCTGGACGCCATTGACCCGGACAAGGACGTGGACGGGTTTCACGTCGTCAACGCCGGCCGACTGGCCGTCGGCCTGCCGGGTCTGGTCCCTTGCACCCCGCTGGGCTGTCTGATGCTGCTGAAGGCCGAACTCGGCGACCTCTCCGGCCTGAACGCGGTCATCGTCGGGCGCTCCAACATCGTCGGCAAGCCGATGGCGCAGTTGCTCCTCGCAGAAAGCTGCACCGTGACCATCGCCCATTCCCGGACCCGCGACCTGCCGGCCCTCTGCCGCACCGCCGACATTCTGGTCGCCGCCGTCGGCCGGCCGGAGATGGTGCGAGGCGACTGGATCAGGCCCGGCGCGACCGTGATCGACGTCGGCATTAACCGCGTGCCGTCGCGGGACCCCTCGAAGGCGGCCGAAGGCAAGACCCGCCTGGTGGGGGACGTCGCCTTCGCCGAGGCCGCCGAGGTCGCCGGGCGGATCACGCCGGTGCCGGGCGGCGTCGGGCCGATGACCATCGCCTGCCTGCTCGCCAACACCTATTCGGCGGCCTGCCGGTCGATCGGGATCACGCCCGAACCTCTGGAAGCTTGAACCGGCGCAGTTCAGGCACGATAGTCGAAGTCTGGCCTGTCAGGAGACGTCGATGATCCGCTTCTCGCCCCGTGTTTCGGCCCTCGCGGCCGTGGTTATCCTGGTCCCCGCCATGGCGGGCTGCGGGATCAACGCCATTCCGACCAAGGAAGAAGCGGCCAAGGCGAAATGGGCGGATGTCCAGTCGCAGTACCAGCGCCGCGCGGACCTGGTGCCGAACCTCGTCGCGACCGTGCAGGGTGCGGCGATCGCCGAGCGCACGACCCTGACCCAGGTCATCGAGGCCCGCGCGCAGGCGACCGGCGTAACGGTCACGCCCGAGACGCTCAACGATCCCGCCGCCTTCCAGCGCTATCAGGCCGCCCAGGGCGAGCTCTCGCAGGCCCTGTCCCGCCTGTTGCTGGTCGTGGAGCGCTATCCCGATCTCAAGTCGAACCAGAACTTCATCGCCCTGCAGTCCCAGCTGGAAGGCACCGAGAACCGCATCGCCGTCGCGCGGCGCGACTACAACGAGGCCGTCCGCGACTACAACACCTCGCTGCGGACCTTCCCGACGGTGATCTGGGCCAACACCATTCACGGCGGATCCGAGCCGATGCAGCTCTTCTCGGCGACCGAGGCCGCCCAGTCGGCGCCGGGTGTGAACTTTGATGCCCTGAACCCGGCCAGCCCCGGCGCAGCAGCGCCTGCCGCCGCACCCGGCTCGCCCCCGCCCGCGGCCCCGGCGGCGCAGTGATCCGCACCCTTCCGGGTTCCCTCGTGATCAGGGCCGCAGGCCTTCTGGCGGCCCTGCTGGCTGTCGTATGGCTGGCGGCGGTCGCCCCGGCCCTGGCCGCCGGTCCGACCTTCCCGCCGCTGAACGGTCGGGTCATCGACCATGGCGATCTCGTATCCGACGCCAAGGAGCTGGCGCTGGCCGCCAGGCTGGAGGCCCTGGAACGCGATACGACCGATCAGGTCGTCGTCGTCACCGTGCCCGACCTGCAGGGCTATGAGATCGAGGAATACGGCTATCAGCTGGGCCGCGCCTGGGGCATCGGCCAGGCGCAGAAGAACAACGGCGTCCTGCTGATCGTCGCCCCGCGCGAACGCAAGGTCCGCATCGAGGTCGGCTACGGTCTTGAGCCCGTCCTGACCGACGCCCTGTCCGCCCTGATCATCCAGAACGAAATCCTGCCCGCCTTCCGCGAAGGCCAGTTCGAGCGCGGCATCGAGCAGGGCGTCGACGCCATCGACCGCCAGCTGAGACTGGACCCGGCCGAGGCCCAGGCGCGCGCGGCCGCGGCGGAACGACCGAAATCCGAGGCGCCGATCGGCGTCGGGATCGTTATTGCGGTGATCTTCTTCCTCATGATCCTCGCCATGATCGGCGGCGCCGGGGGACGCGGCAGACGGCGCCCCAGCGGCGTCGGCCCCATCCTGCTCTGGGCCGCGGCCGAGGCCTTGAGAAGCAGCGGCCGCGGAGGCGGCGGGGGCGGATTTGGCGGCGGCGGCGGCGGTTTCAGCGGCGGCGGCGGGAGTTTCGGCGGCGGGGGAGCATCCGGCGGATGGTGATCAAACTGACCCCCCAGATCCGCAGCCGTATCGGAGACGCGATCGCCTCAGCCGAGGCGAAGACGTCTGGCGAAATCTTCTGTGTTCTGGCGCGACGGGTGTCGTCCTACCGTGACATCTCGCTCGGCTGGGCGGCGGCTGCGGCCCTGTTGCTCCCGCTGGGGCTCATCCCCTTCGGATTCGACCCGGCATGGATTCCCGGCCTGGGAGACGGCTGGCAGGCCGCCCACCTGTCGTCCACCGATGTGGTCGTGGGCCACTCCCTCGCCGCCTACGCCCTGATCCAGTCCGCGGTCTTCGTTACCGTCTTCCTGCTCACCTCGATTCCGGACATCCGCCGCTTCGTGACGCCGCGCAGCGTGCGCCGGGCGCGGGTGCGTCGCGCGGCCATGGAACAATTCCTGGCTCACGGCCTGCACATCACGCGTGAGCGAACCGGGGTGCTGATCTTCGCGGCCCTGTCGGACCACCAGGTCGAGGTGGTCGCCGACGAGGGTATCCACAGCAAGGTCGATCAGGCCGTCTGGGCCGACGCCGTGGAAGCCCTGGCCAAGGGAATGAGGAAGCGGGATCCGGCTGCGGGCTTCGAAGCTGCGATCAGCCTCTGCGGCGGTGTGCTGGCGGAACATTTCCCGCCCCGGGCGGACAATCCCAATGAGATCAAGGATCGACTGGTCCTGATCTGAACCACCGCCTACGTCGCCGCTTTGGTGTCCTATTCCCCGTGGTATTGGCTCACCCCGCCCGCCCTGCTCCCAGGACATCATGCCCCGTCTGCTGACCTACAATGTCCATCGCTGCGTCGGCGTCGATCGCAAGCTCGATGTCGCCCGCATCGTGGGCGTGATCGCCGAGCATGAGCCGGATATCGTCTGCCTGCAGGAGCTCGACGTCGGGCGCGCCCGCACAGGCTACGTCGACCAGGCCCGGTCGATCGCCGACGGCCTGGCCATGACCTTCCATTTTCACGCCGCCATGCGGGTCGAGGCCGAACAGTACGGCGATGCCGTCCTGACCCTGCGGCCCGAGCGGCTGGTCAAGTCGGGAGCGCTGCCGACGATCCGGGGCGTGCCGGGTCTGGAGCCGCGCGGGGCCATATGGGCGGCGATCGACTTCGACGGCGTCGAACTGAATGTGATCAACACCCATCTGGGCCTGGTGCCGCGAGAGCAGAGACTGCAGGCGGCGGCGCTGGTCGGGACCGACTGGCTGGGCCATCCGGACTGCGTCGGTCCGACCCTGCTGACCGGCGACTTCAACGCCACGTCAGTCACCCGCCCTTACCAGACTCTCGCCCGGCGCCTGGCCGACTGCCAGCGGAGTCTGGGGCTGAAGCCCTCGGTGAAGACCTTTCCGTCGAGCTTTCCGGCAATCCGGATCGACCACTGTTTCACCAGTCCGGAGCTCGTGGTCACGGCCGTCAAGGCGCCCTTCTCCCCCCTGGCCCGGATGGCCTCCGACCACCTTCCGCTGATCATCGATTTCGAGATCAGGACTCCCTAGGGGACGGCAGGGTGCGGTGCGAGCGCGTGCGTCGCTTCCAGGGCCGGAAGGCGTCCCGCGTCGAGGTCGGGTCGCCCAGCTGGAACTCGGCGATAATGCGTTCAACCCGCGACGGCGGCTCCGCCCCGAGGACGTGCATCCGGCCGGTGTCGAACCGATGGATCGCCTCGCCCACTGTGCCGGTGACGGCCTCGACTGCGCCAAAGGCCTCGCCGCTGACGCCGATCCAGTGGCCGATGGTGCGCTGGCGGAACCGACGGATTGCGTCGCGGCCCGCCTCGTCGACCGGCTCGGCGGCGATATCGCATTCGGTGTCGAAGCCGAACGAGCGGTTGTTCAGATTGGTCGAGCCGATCCGCAACACCGCATCGTCATAGATCGAAACCTTGGCGTGGACGATGATCCGCTCGCCTTTGCGCGTGTGCGGCGTGAAGGCGAAGAAGCGGTTGTGCCGATCGGCCTGCTCCAGGCGGAAAAGCACCTCCGAGCGGGCCGTATCCATGGTGATCCGGTCGAACCAGCTCGGACTTGTTCCGGTCGAAACCAGCACGATTTCAGGACCGTCCTGCTCGGCGAGGCGCGCCGCGAGGGCTTCCGCGATGACCGGCGAGGTGAAGTACTGGTTCTCCAGATAGATCAGGCGCCTTGCATTCCGGATGGCGTCGAGATGAAGGGCCTCGTTCTCACGGACCTCGGATCGCCCGGCGGCCGCGGGTTCCGTGCGGGCGATGGCGACCCGCGTTGCCTGCATGTCCGGCGCAAGATCGTCAGGCCAGGGATCGCTTGTCGCCTCGTCGGGAATGGTCCGTTCGCCGGTCGACCGGAACCAGCGCTCACGCGCCAGATCGCCGAGCGCCCGCGCCGCAGCGCCGTCCATCACCGCCATCACCTCGTGTCGGGGCGGCGGGATCAGGCCGGAGGGCTGACAGCGGCGCGGATCACCGTCCAGGTGTTCTTCAGAGTCCCACCGGTCCGTTGAGATGTCGCCGCCGCCGCAGAAGGCCACGGCGTCGTCTATGATGATCACCTTCTGGTGGTGACAGGCGCCGAATGCCGGCGGCGGGTCGAGCCGGAACTCCACCATCCGCTTGCGAAACCACACCTGGGCCTTGTGCGGATAAAAGCCCTGCGACGCCGCGATCAGGAGCGGCGACTTCCAGATCAGCAGCCGCACATCCAGTTCCGGCCGGGCCTTCACCAGCATGCGGAGCTGGTGCCCGATCTGGGCCTGATGGTCTGCGTGCGAGCTTTGCGGATCCAGCCGCGTGCGCGGGTCGAACTGCCATCCCAGGATCACGATGGAGCGGCGCGCCTTGCCGAGAGCCGACCGCAGGGCGTCGAAATAGGCCGCATTCTCCATCAGAACGGCGAACCGGTCCGCCGTCTCTACCCGCCAACAGTTGCGACCAGGCTCAAGAAGGCTGTGGCTCTGGTCTTGCCCGGTCTGGTTCATGGCGCAGGTCTGGCCGATTCGCGTGACGGCGATGTGCGCCCCAAGCTCTACAGGACGCACGCCGACGACTTCCGTTCCATGTGGAGGCGCACCCGGTCAATGGTGACGCTTTGTTCATGCGGAGCAGGATTGTCCGAACGTGGTTTTGAGTTCATAAGATCGCCCTCAGTCGGACAGGGGAGATCGGCGATGCAAGCGCTGATCGAGTTCATCGCAGGGTTTGTCGCCATGCTGGCCGCTGCGGCCTTGTCGCAGTTCGGCGTGGACCTTGACAC
>CAYNNT010000079.1:0-6182 GCA_964398675.1 uncultured Brevundimonas sp. | reverse complement strand
GTCAGGTGCCCCAGCGTGAAATCCATCGGGTCCGTGATTGCGGCGACAGCCCGTCCGCTGCCGTGCTCACCGCATCGACCGAGCGCGACCAGGACTGCTGAATCTCCGCGGGGATCGACTGTCCCCGGATTCATACACCCCTGACTTTGCGCGCCGCGATTGACTCGTTAGGGTCGAACCGTCCTATCGCGCGTCAGCTGTCGACACGCACGTGACGAGATCGCCGCTCCATGAAATCACCCCGTCAACGGCCCGCGATTAACCTGACCGAACCGGACCCGGCCGTTGCCGCCGAACCGTTCCAGGTCTCCGACGACCTCTCGCTTGTGGCCGCTTCGGTCGAACGGCCCATGTCCGAACGCCGGCGGCGCCGGCTCGCCGATGAACAACGCCGCGCCGAAGAAAGGGCGCTGGCCGAGGCCGAGCGGGCCGCGTCCGGGCAAGCGGTCACGCCCGGGATCGGCGTGTCCGCCGACGCCGCGCCGGTCGCCTTTGAGCCGCCCCCGCCGCCGGCGCGGATTCAGGTCCGCGAGACTGCCGCACCCTCCGGCCGCCATGCCTATCTGGTCGCCGGCGTCGCGTCGGCGCTCTGGGTGGGAGGCGTCGCCGCCTGGTTGGCTTTCGAGGTCGGTTCGGGCGCGGTTGAACTCGAGCCGCTTCGGCTTGCGGTCTATGCGCTGATCGCGCTTGCGCCGGCCGGGATGGCCATCATGCTGGCCCACGCCGTCCGTCAGGGGGCCGGCCTGGCCGCGGAAACCCGCCGGGCCCGGGAGTTGTCCGAAGCCCTGATCGCGCCCACGGCACTGGCGGCCCAGCAGACGGGAGAGGTCCTGCATTCGCTGCGGAACGACATCGACCAGGCCTCCCTCGCGGCCGAACGCGCCCGCCACGATATGGCCCTGCTGCGCGAGGCCCTGTCCCAGGAGACGACCCGGCTCAACGAGGCCGCGGAGACAGCCGGCCGGACTGCGCGCCGCCTTGCCGAACAGCTCGGCGACGAGCGCGAGAAGATGCAGGTTCTGGCGACGCGGATGGACAGCCAGGCCTCTGACGTCATCGAGGCCGTCGAGCGGCAGTCCCGCATGGTGGTGGACGCCTCCGACCTCGCCCAGACACAACTCCGGGAAGCCGAGGCCGCCCTGGCCGCCCGCGCCGCCGATCTGGCCGCCGCCGCCAGCGAAGCCCAGGACGCCGCCCGCGTCGCCGCCGACGACCTGGCGCGTCAGACCCTGCGGCTCGAGAACGCCGGATCGGGCGTCGCCGAGCAGATCCAGTCGGTCGAGGAAGGCCTGGGCCAGCAGCGCGCCGCCCTGGTCACCGCCGCCTACGCCTTGCGTACGGATCAGGAAGACTTCTCCGCCCAGGTCGAAAGCCAGCGCGCGCAGTTGAGCGAACAGCTGTCCGCCACCCGCACCGCCGCCGGCGAACTGGGCGACACCTCGACCCGCACGACCGAGACCATCAAGGATCTGGTCGAAGCGGCGACCGACCAGTTCCGCGCCTTGGTCGAAATGTCCCAGCGAGAGGCCGATGGCTTCGACGCCGCCACCAAGCTCGCGCTCGACCGGTTCGAAGCCCTGGCGGCGGAGGCCCGCGACGCCCTGGTCGAGGAGACCCGATCTGCGCTGTCCGCGCTGCAAGCCACGGCCGAGGAATCCCGGGCGGCCGCAACCGATGCGGCCGAGCAGGCCCAGGTGCGCGCTGACCGACTGGGCGAAGCCCTGTTCGAGGCCGCACAGAAGGCGGATCAGGCGGCCGATGCCCGCGTCGACTCGGCGCGCAAGATCGTCATCGAAACCAGCGGGTTGGTCGAAGAGGCCGGAGATCGGGCGCTTGAACGCCTGCAGACGACGGTCGAGCGGATGAACGCCGCCCTCGCCCAGATCGACGAAACCATCGGCGACCTCGATGAGCGCGCCGCCCGTCTGCCAGAGGAGGCCCAGAAGCGGGTCGAGGCCGTGCGGATTTCGGTCGAGGAAGGCCTCGCCGCCCTCGCCGCCGCCTCCCGGAAGGCTGCGGCGGACACTGAGGCCCTGGATACCGGCTTCCAGGAGCGCGTGCGGCGCAACTACGACATGCTGACCGAGGCTGTGCGGCTGATGGGGGTTGTGTCGGGCGACTCGCCGGCGCTGCGCCGACGTGAGCCCGCGCCGGCGGCCGGTCCGGGGCCCGTCGAGGCCGACAACGGTCGTTCGCGGGCGGCCAAGGGAGATGAGTCGCGCGCCTTCGGGCTGCGCGGGCGGCTGAAGCTTGAGCCCATGCCCGGATCGGCGGCTCCCGTCGGCGATCGCCTGGACTGGAACGACCTGGTCGATGACGGCCCCGGTGAAGCCCCCCTGGACCTCGATACGCCCGTCATGCCGGCCGAGGCCGCCGAGGCGTTGGAAGAGCGGATCACCGCCGCTATCCGCCGCATGGGTGTGGATCCGAACGCCCTCCTGCCCCGCTCACGCGTCGAGGAAGCGGCGCAGGCCGTGGCCGGGCGTGATCCGGATCGCGCCCGGCAGATCGTGCGGCGCGTGGCCCCGGCGGCGGTTCGCAGCGTCTCGCGCCGTGTGCTGACGGACCCCGATCTGCGGGCGGACGCCGAAGCCTATGTTCGCGCCTTCTCCCGCGACCTCGCGCACCGCGCCGCAGCCAACGACGGGCCCGGCATCCTGGGGCGGCTGACCTCGGATGGCGGGCGGGCGTTCATGTTGCTGGACGCCGCGGTCGGGGATCTCGCCTGAGGCGCGAATTTTGCCCGTCGTGGCGCCCCGGATGGCGATTGCGCCTTGACGACAGGGTGGCGGTGGCGACACCTTGCGGTCCAGTGTCACGTTTCTGTCATATACAGGCCGACCATGTATGAGTCCAAGGACGAGACCGCCCCGGACTTCCGGCCGGCCCTCGTCATCTGCGCCTGGGACATCGACGAGGCGGGCTGGGACCCGGTCGAGGACCTGTCCGGCGAGTCCTGGAACCCGATCGGCGCTCGCACCCTGCCTGTGGCGGCCGGAGAGCCCGATGCGCTGGCCGCCGTTCTGTCCGCCCATCTCGACGACCGGAGCTGCCGGGGCCTGCTGCTGGTCGGACGCACGCGGCGCAGCGACGCCTTCCGGGTCCAGATCAGGGCGGAAAACCGGTCGCTGGACGGCCGACGACACGACATCGTGGGACCGGGAATGGCGCGGGCGACGGCGCCTGTTGCGGACATCGTGCGGGCTCTCAACGAGGCCGGCCTCGCCGCCGACGCCAGTTCAGACTCGGAGGAGGATGCCGGAAGCTACCTGTTGTACCGGGTCCTTTCCGACCTGCCGGACGGGCGGGATACGCCGGCGATCGGGCTCCTGCGTGCGCCCGAGCATGAGACGGACGCAGCGGTTCAGCGGGCCGTCAAGGCCGCGGCCCAGGCCATGGCGCATCACCTGCCGCCCCTGCCCCGCTCCCGCGCCAACTGACCATGCAGCGGGATGGCGGCCAGCAGGCCGGCCCCGGCGAGCGCCGCCATCGCCCAGTAGCCGCCGGCTCCGAAGCGATCGTAGAGCGGGCCGGACACCGCCGTCGCGATACCGATCAGCACCCCGGCTGACAGCACCGAACTGAGCATCTGGGCCGCCGTATGGGCCCCGGGGGGCGCGAGCCGTTCGACCAACTGGACGCCCGCGAGGAAGGTGGCGGCAAAGGTCAGGGCGTGCAGGGCCTGCAAGGGCCACAGCAGCCAGAGCGGCGGGGCCAGGGCCATGACGCTCCAGCGCAGGACGGCGGCGACCGAGCCGACCACCAGCAGGCTCCAGGGACCGATGCCCACGCGGCGCCGCCACGGCTCGACCACCCACATCAGGGCGATCTCGACCACGACGCCGAAGGCCCAGAGCTGGCCGGTCACGGCCTCGCTGATCCCCTGCGCCTTCCACAGAATGGCGGAGAAGCCGTACTGGAAGGCGTGGGCGGCCTGGACCGCGCCGACGGCGAAGATCGTGGTCAGAAAGACGGGATCGCCCAGCAACTGACCGAGTCCCCGGAAGCGCTCGCGGCCCAGAAGCGGTGCGCCGTCAGCGACGGGCTCCGGCGGCAGCGCCAGGATGGCGGCCAAGGCGAAGGCCACGGAGGTCGCCACGATCCAGATGATGATCCCGTCGACCGGCGCTGTCAGCAGGAGCACGCCCATGCCGATATTGGCGACCACGAACGCCGCCGATCCCATGCCGCGCGGCAGGGCGAAGGTGAAGCCGAGGCGCGACGCGAGACGCAGGGTCATGACGTCCGTCAGGGGCACCAGCACCCCCATGGCCGTGGCGCCGATGAACCAGCCTGAGGCGCGGAGGGCGAAGCCGTCGGAGAGTCCCGCGAGACCATAGCCCAGCGCCATGATCAGTCCGAGCAGGGCGATCGGGGTGCGCCTCAGCCGGAAGCCGTCGGCCCAGACGGCCAGCAGGGGACCGGTGACGATTCGCGCCAGCATCGGCGCCGCCAGGACGGTCCCGATCTGGGCCCCGCTCAACCCCTGCGCGCTTAACCACAGGCCTGCAAACGGAAGGCTCACGCCAGTGGCGCCGAAGAGCAACACATACTGCAGGGCCATGCGCTGGGCGGCGTTCATGACGGCGGAATAGCAGACGCGGGGGATTCTGTCGGCTAGCGTCCGGTAATGACAGTTTCTCGCAATCTGGCGGCCTTCGCGGCGCTGAACGGCGCGCTCGCGGTGCTGATCGGCGCCTTCGCGGCCCATGGGACGGGGCCGCAGATCAAGACCCTGCTGACCACCGGAAGCCACTACCAGATGGTCCATGCCGTCCTCGCCCTGCTTTGCGCCGCATGGCCGGGTCGTGGCCGGCTGGTGGTGCTGGCCGGGTGGCTGTCAGCCCTGGGCGGGCTTGTCTTTTGCCTGGCCTTGTCGGCCATCGCCCTGCTAAGCCTGACAGCAATGGGTGCAGTTGCACCGATCGGCGGCGTTCTGATGATCGCAGCTTGGCTTTTGCTGCTGATTGCCGCATTGCGGTCACAATCGACACCCGCCTGACGGCGTAAACGAGACCGATTACCCGTATGGCCTTCCCTGCGCCCGAAACCGCTCGCCGCGACCTTTTCCCCGAAATAGAGCCCTATGCGACCGGCTTCATGTCGACGGGCGGCGTCCACGAAATCTACTACGAGGAATGCGGCAATCCGCAGGGCAAGCCGGTCGTGGTCCTTCACGGCGGTCCCGGAGGCGCGGTCAATCCGGGCATGCGACGCTATTTCGATCCGGCCAAATACCGGATCGTCCTGTTTGACCAGCGCGGCTGCGGCCAGAGCCGGCCCAATGCGTCGCTCGAGGACAACACCACCTGGACGCTGATCGAGGACATCGAGCGTCTTCGCGAACTGCTCGGCATCGACAAATGGGTCGTGTTCGGCGGCAGCTGGGGCTCCACCCTGTCGATGGCCTACGCCATCACCCATCCCGAGCGGGTCGCCTCCCTGCTGCTGCGCGGCATCTTCCTGCTGACCAAGCCGGAACTGCACTGGTTCTATCAGGACGGGGCGTCGAACATCTTCCCCGACGCCTGGGAGCGGTTCGTCGCGCCGATCCCCGAGGACGAACGCCACGACCTGATGGGCGCCTACTACAAGCGGCTGATCGGCGACGACAAGGCCGAGCGCGAGCGCTGCGCCGTCGCCTGGTCGAGCTGGGAGGGCGAGACGGTCAGCGTCGAGGGCCCGGACGCCCGCCCCGACAAGTTCGCCGAGCCCGAGTTCGCGGTCGCCTTCGCCCGGATCGAATGCTGGTACTTCATGAACGGCGGCTTCTTCCCCGAGGAAGGCTGGCTGCTGAAGAACATCAGCCGGATCAAACAGATTCCCTGCTGGATCGCCCAGGGCCGGTTTGACGTCGTGACGCCGATCACCAGCGCATGGGCCCTGCACCGCGCCTGGCCCGAGGCGAAGCTGGACATCATCAAGGACGCCGGCCACGCCTCGAGTGAGCCGGGCATCGTCGACAGCCTGGTTCGGGCCACGGACTGGGCGGCTTCTCTCTAGGATTTCAAAGACCGGACGCGGGTCGTCGTCCCCGGCGGAAAGCCGCCGAAGGTTGGGGAGGGCGCGGGGCGGCCGGGCCTCGCCCGGTGCTTTGAGAGTTTTACCGTTTCGACGAAGCAGACCTGCCCCGCGCAGCCGTTTTCCACGCGCCATCCGGTTGGCGGCCCTTGTTTCGGGCC
>CAYNNT010000078.1:0-13933 GCA_964398675.1 uncultured Brevundimonas sp. | reverse complement strand
CGCCTTCCTGTTTATGGAGACACTGTTCATCTGGGTGTTCACCTCGCTGGTCGCCTTCCGTCAGACCGACATGAAGAAGCTGATCGCCTATTCGTCGGTGGCCCACATGGGCTTCGTGACCATGGGCATCTTCGCCGGCAATGATCAGGGCGTGCAGGGTGCGGTCTTCCAGATGCTGAGCCACGGCCTGATCTCGGGCGCGCTCTTCCTCTGCGTCGGCGTGGTCTACGACCGCATGCACACCCGCGAGATCGCCCTGTACGGCGGGCTGACGGCGCGCATGCCCTGGTTTGCGGCCATCTTCATGCTGTTCACCATGGCCAACGTCGGCCTGCCCGGCACTTCGGGCTTTATCGGCGAAATCCTGACCATGGTCGGCATCTATGAGGTCTCGACCTGGACGGCGCTGTTCGCTGCCTCGGGCGTGATCTTCTCGGCGGTCTATGCGCTGACGCTGTACCGGAACGTGATGTTCGGCGAGATCACCAACCCGGCGATGAAGGCGATCACCGACGTCGACAAGCGCGAACTGCTGATCTTCGCCCCGCTGATCATCGGCACCCTGTGGCTGGGCGTTCAGCCCGGTCTGGTGCTGGATTACACCGCCGCCTCGGTCGAGGCCCTGACGACTGCCTATCGCGCCGCGATTGGCGGGTGAGACGATGATGCCTGATCCTATCTCCGCCCTTCACCTCTCGGCTCCGGAAGCCACCCTTGCGGTCGGCGGACTGGTGTTGCTGATGCTCGGCGCCTTCATGGGCGAGAAGAGCGTGCGCTTCATCTCGGCCCTGTCGGTCGGGCTGCTGGTCGCGGCGACCGCCGTGGCCGTGACCGGTCCGCTGGGCCAGGCCTTCAACGGCGCCTATGTGGCCGACCCTTTGGCCGTCTACGGCAAGGCCCTGATCTTCCTGTCCAGCGCCGTGGCCATCGTGCTGGGCGACGGCTGGATGCGCCGCACCCGGATCGCGAAATTCGAATACCCGATCCTGATCGTGCTGGCCTCGGCCGGCATGGGGATGATGGCCTCGTCGGGCGACCTGATCTCCCTCTATGTCGGCATCGAGCTGCATTCGCTGGCCCTCTATGTGCTGGCCGCCTTCCACCGCGACGACCTGAAGGCGTCCGAGGCGGGCCTGAAGTATTTCGTGCTCGGCGCCCTGTCGTCCGGCCTGCTGCTGTACGGCGCGAGCCTGATCTACGGCTTCACCGGCTCGATGCGGTTCGAGGAGATCGCCGCCTATGCCGCCGCCAACCCGTCGACGGGCCTGATCTTCGGTCTGGTCTTCCTGATCTGCGGACTGGCCTTCAAGGTCTCGGCCGCGCCGTTCCACATGTGGACGCCGGACGTCTATGAGGGCGCGCCGACGCCGGTCGTGGCCCTGTTCGCCACGGCGCCCAAGGTCGCGGCCATGGTGCTGATCGCCCGGACGCTGGAAGGCGCCTTCGCCGGATCGCATGATCAGTGGGCGCAGGTGCTGATCCTGATCTCGCTGATCAGTTTCGCGGTCGGCGCGTTTGGCGGCCTGGCGCAGAAGGACCTGCAGCGGCTGCTGGCCTATTCCTCGATCGCCAACATCGGCTACGCCCTGCTGGGCATTGCCGCCGGGACCACGGCGGGCGTGCAGGCCATGCTGGTGTTCATGACCCTGTATGTCATCGACCAGTTCGGCTTCTTCGCCATCCTGCTGTCGCTGTCGCGCGGCGGGAAGCCGATCCGCAAGATCGCCGATCTGGCGGGTCTGCGGAAGGACAAGCCGGTCACGGCCATTGCGCTGACCGTGCTGTCGCTGTCGGTGCTGGGCATGCCGCCGCTGGCGGGCTTCTGGGCCAAATTCTACGTCTTCGGCGCGGCCGCCGACGCCGGCTACTGGATGGTCGGCGCGGCCGGTCTGGTGGCTTCTGTCGTGGCCGGCTTCTACTATCTGCGGATCATCAAACTGATGTGGTTCGATCCGACGCCCGAGGGCGTGGGGCCGACGGATGCGTCGCCGGTCGAGGCGAGGACGATCGCCTGGGCCTCGGCGGCCTTCTCCTTCCCGCTGGTGATCGTGGCCATCGGCTGGATTGACCATTTCGCGGGCGTCGCCGCGACCGGTTTCGGAGCCGGGTAGGGGCGGATGCCCGCCGCGCCTGTCCTGCTGCTCGACCAGACCGACTCGACCAATGCGGACGCCCGCCGGCGCGCGGACGCGGGCGAGACCGGTCCGTTGTGGATCGTTGCGCGACGCCAGACAGAAGGGCGCGGACGGCGTGGGCGGCAATGGGAAAGCCAGGACGGCAACCTGTTTTCCACCCTGCTGCAATTGACCCGGAAATCGCCCGCGGAGGCGGCGCAGGTGACCTTCGTGGCGGCCCTCTCGATCGCGGATCTGCTGGATGCGTACGCGCCGGCGTCGCTGGTGACGATCAAATGGCCCAATGACGTGATGCTGGCAGGGCGGAAGGCGTCGGGCGTTCTGGTCGAGTCCGGGGCGCACGACGGCGGCGGCCTGTGGCTGGCGGTCGGGATCGGGGTCAATCTGGCCCATGCGCCGGAGGGGACCGAGCGGCCCGCGACGGCCCTGGCCCACCATCTGCGCGGCGATATGACGGCGCCGCCGACGGTCGAGGCCGCGGCGGCGAAGCTGGCCGAGGCCTTTGTGGTCTGGATGGACCGCTGGGAGACGCTGGGCTTCCAGCCGATCCTCGATGCCTGGCGCGCGCGGACGGCCGGGCTGAACGGGCCCGCGGTGGCGCGGCTGGGGCGTGAGACGATCGAGGGCGTCGCCGAGGGCGTGGCGCCCGACGGCGCGCTGAAATTGAGGCTGGCGGACGGGAGCCTGCGGCTGATCTCCGCCGGCGACGTCTTCTTCGGGGAGGCCGCGTAATGCTGCTGGCGATCGAGCAGGGCAATACGAACACGCTGTTCGCGGTCCATGACGGCAACGACTGGATCGCCCAGTGGCGCACGGCCACGGAGAGCAGCCGGACGGCCGACGAATACGCGGTCTGGCTGAGCCAGCTGCTGGCCATGCACGGGCTGGCGATCAACCAGCTCGACGGGTGCATCATCTCCAGCGTGGTGCCGCAGTCGATCTTCAACCTGCGCAACCTGTCGCGGCGCTATCTGTCCGTCGAGCCGCTGGTCATCGGCGACAATGTCGAACTGGGCATGACGGCGCGGATCACCAAGCCGAGCGAGGCGGGGGCCGACCGGCTGGTCAACGCCATCGGGGCGCATCTGGTCTATCCGGGCGACCTGATCGTCATCGACAGCGGCACGGCCACGACGTTCGATGTCATCGCCGCCGACGGGGCCTTCGAGGGCGGCGCCATCGCCCCGGGCATCAATCTGAGCCTGCAGGCATTGCACGAGGCGGCGGCCATGCTGCCGCGCATCGCCATCCAGCGGCCCGACCGGGTGATCGGCAAGGACACCGTCTCCAACATGCAGTCCGGCGTCTTCTGGGGCTATGTCGCCCTGATCGAAGGCATGGTCGCGCGCATCAAGGCGGAGTGGGGCAAGCCCATGACCGTGATTGGAACGGGCGGCGTCGCCAGCCTGTTTGAAGGCGCAACAACATCAATCGACCGGTTCGATCCGGACCTGACTATCCGCGGCCTCCTCGAAATCTGGCGGCGGAACACCCAACTAAAGGACGCATGAAAAAGAAAACCAACGACGAACTCGTCTTCCTGCCGCTGGGCGGCTCGGGCGAGATCGGAATGAATCTGAATCTGTACGGCTATGGCCCCGAGGCGAACCGCGAGTGGCTCGTGGTCGATGTGGGCGTGACCTTCGGCGACCTGTCGACGCCCGGCGTGGATGTGATTGTGCCCGACCCCGCCTTCCTCGAAGGCGAGACCATCCGCGGCATCGTCCTGACCCACGCTCACGAGGACCATATCGGCGCCCTCGGCTGGCTGTGGTCGCGCATGAAGGCGCCGCTGTACGCCACGCCGTTCACCGCCTTCCTGATCCGCGAAAAGCTGCGCGAGGCGGGCATCCTCGATCAGGTCAAGCTGATCGAGGTGCCGCTGGGCGGGACCATCGACCTGGGACCCTTCCAGGTGACGATGGTGACCATGACCCATTCGATCGCCGAGCCGAACGGCCTGGCGATCCGCACGCCGCTGGGCACAGTGCTGCACACGGGCGACTGGAAGATCGACGACGATCCGATCATCGGCGAGGTCACCGATTCCGCCGCCATCAGCCGCCTCGGTGACGAGGGCGTGCTGGCGATGGTGTGCGACTCCACCAACGTCTTCGTCGAGGGTTCGGCGGGGTCGGAGGGCGGCGTCCGCAACGCCCTGATCGAACTGATCGGCGGGCTGAAGGGCCGGATCGCGGTCGGCTGTTTCGCCTCGAACGTCGCGCGCATGGACAGCGTCATCCGCGCCGCAGAGGCCGCGGGTCGCCGCGTGTCGCTGGCGGGACGGTCGATGCACCGCATCACCTCGGCGGCCAAGCACGTCGGCATGCTGAGCGACGTCAAGCCGTTCCTGACCGACGAGGAGGCCCGGGTCTGGCCGGCCGACCAGATACTGTATCTGTGCACCGGCAGCCAGGGCGAGGCCCGCGCGGCCCTGTCGCGCGTGGCCGAGGGCACGCACCCCTACATCAAGCTGAGCAAGGGCGATCACTGCATCTTCTCGTCGCGGGTCATCCCCGGCAATGAGCTGTCGATCGGCCGGCTGCAGGACAAGCTCGCCGACCGGGGCGTGCGGCTCTACACCGAGCGCGACCACCCCGGCATCCACGTCTCGGGTCACCCGTGCCGTGAGGAACTGCGCCAGATGTACGCCTGGGCGCGGCCGAAGATCGCCGTGCCGACCCACGGCATGCGCCGCCACCTGGCCGAGCACGCCAATCTGGCCAGGGACGTCGGCGTCTCCGAGACGGTGACCCCCCGCAACGGCGACATGGTGCGTCTGGCCCCCGGGCCCGCCGCGATCATCGACGAGGTCCCCAGCGGCCGGCTCTATGTCGACGGCGGTCGTCTGGTCACCGAACAGGGCGAGGCCCTGCACGAGCGGCGTCACGCCTCGACCAATGGCGTGCTGATCGTCAGCTTCGCCATGGACAAGCGCGGCAAGATCGTCAGCGACATCGATGTGCGGGCCATCGGCCTGCCGGGCGATGCAGAATCGCCGCTGGGCGACGCGCTGGACGACCTCGCGGAACGCGCCGAACAGGCCGTCATGAAGCTCAAGGGGGCGGCCCTCGAGGATGAACTGGTCATCGAACAGGCCGTCTCGCGGGCGCTCAAGAAGGCCAGCCAACAGATCTGGGATCGGCGGCCTATCGTCGAGACCATCATTCTGAGGCTTTGAAGCCGGGCGTCGGCTTCGTCTATAAGGAGCCGAATCCCCCGCCCAAGGTCCCCCCATGCCCGACGCCCCGCCCGAGTTCCTGTACAAACGCGTCCTGCTGAAGGTCTCGGGCGAGGTGCTGATGGGCGACCAGTCCTACGGCATCGACATGAAGACCGTCGCCGGGGTCGCCCAGGCCGTGGCCGACGTGGCGCGCGAGGGCGTCGAGATCTGCCTGGTCATCGGCGGCGGCAACATCTTCCGCGGGCTGAGCAAGGCTGCGGGCGACATGGAGCGGGCCACGGCCGACTATATGGGCATGCTGGCCACGGTGATGAACGCCCTGGCCATGCAGGCGGCGCTGGAGAAGATCGGCGTCCAGACCCGGGTGCAGAGCGCCCTGACCATGAACGCCGTGGCGGAGCCCTATGTGCGCCGCCGCGCCCTGCGTCATCTCGAAAAGGGCCGGGTGGTGATCTTCGCCGCGGGCGTGGGCGCGCCCTTCTTCACCACCGACTCGGGCGCCGCCCTGCGGGCCGCGGAAATGGGTTGCGACGCCCTGCTGAAGGGCACCAGCGTGGACGGCGTCTATACGGCCGATCCCAAGAAGGACCCCACGGCCACCCGCTACGAGACCCTGACCTATCACGATGTGCTGGCCAAGGACCTGAAGGTCATGGACGCCTCGGCCATCGCCCTGATGCGTGACTCGGGCATTCCGATCGTGGTTTTCTCGATCCGCGAGAACAATTCGCTGCGCCGGACGCTGACGGGGGAGGGGACCTTTACGGTCATCTCGTCCAAAAAAGCCGCCTGAGCCGCCAAAGACAAGAAAACGCGAGAGAAACGACCATGGCCAAGCCCGATCTGAAGACCTACCGCGACCGCATGGACAAGTCCGTGTCCGCCCTGAAGGAAGAGTTCAACGGCCTGCGCACCGGCCGCGCCAACGTGGGCCTGCTCGACCCCGTGCAGGTGCAGGCCTACGGCTCGAATGCGCCGCTGAACTCGGTCGCCGCCATCAGCGTGCCCGAGCCGCGCATGATCTCGGTCAACGTCTGGGACAAGTCGATGGTCGGCCCGGTCGAGAAGGCCATCCGCGCCGCCGGCCTGGGTCTGAACCCGATCGTCGATGGCCAGACCCTGCGCATCCCCGTGCCGCCGCTGACCGAGGAGCGCCGCAAGGACCTGGCCAAGCTGGCCGGGAAATACACCGAGCAGCAGAAGATCGCCGTCCGCAACGTCCGCCGCGACGCCAACGAGGACCTCAAGAAGGCCGAGAAGGCCGGCGAGATCAGCCAGGACGAACAGAAGAAGATGGAGACCGAGGTCCAGAAGGACACCGACGCGGCCATCAAGCGTATCGACGAGGCCTTGAGGGCCAAGGAAGTTGAGATCATGCAGGTTTGACGGCGCGAATTGCCGTAGGATACGCCCCGCATGCCCGCCCAGCCCTTTCATACCGCGCCGACTGACGGCCCGCGCCACGTCGCCCTGATCATGGACGGCAACGGGCGCTGGGCCGAGGCCCGCGGGCTTCCGCGCGCCATGGGCCACCGCGAGGGCGTGCAGGCGCTGAAGCGCACGGTCGAGGCCGCGCCCCGGTTCGGCATCCGCTGCCTGACGGTGTTCGGGTTCTCGACCGAGAACTGGAGCCGCCCGGCGGATGAGGTGTCCGACCTGATGGGTCTGGTCCGGTCCTATGTCTCCAGCGATCTGAAGCGGCTGGAGCGCGCGGGCGTGCGCGTCCGGGTCCTGGGGCGTCGGGCGGGCCTGCCGGCGGACATCATCGCGATCATCGACCGGGCCGAAGCGACCACGGCCCACAACGAGAAATTCCTGCTCCAGGTCGCCTTCAACTATGGCGGCCGGGCGGACATCGTCGATGCGGCCAGGCGCCATGTCGACGCGGTGCTGGCCGGGCAGGCCACGGGTCCGCTGGATGAGGAGACCCTGGGGCGGGGCCTGTCCACCGCAGGCGCGCCGCCGGTCGATGTGATCGTGCGCACCTCGGGCGAGCAGCGGCTGTCGAACTTCCTGCTGTGGGAAGCCGCCTATGCCGAACTGGTCTATCAGGACATTCTCTGGCCCGACTACGGCGCCGAGGGCCTCGCTGACGTGATCGAACAATACCGCAACCGGGACCGCCGCTTCGGCGGCCGGTCCGCGCCAGCCGAGGCCGCTGCGCCCGCCCTTGCGGCCGGCTGATGGCGGTCAGGGCCCGCGACATAGGTCTCAGGGCCGCTTCCGCGATCGTTCTGGCCCCCGCCGCGGTGCTGGCCATCTGGGCCGGCGGCCTGTGGTTCCTCGCCCTCATGCTGCTGGCCTGCGCCCTGCTGGCCGTCGAATGGGCGATGATGAGCGCGGCCAGGGCGTGGCGGGTGATGGCCGGGGCCGTGGCCTTCGGCCTCGTCGCCGGCGTGGTGGCGGCGCACGCCGGCCAGCTTTCTCTGGCCCTCGTCATGCTGGTGTTCGGCGCGGTGGCGGCCGGCCTGTTCGCGCGCAACCGCGGGCAGGAGGCCCTGGATGCCGCCTATGGGGTGCTCTACCTCGGCTGGCCGGCCGTGCTGCTGATCTGGCTGCGCGATGTGGATACGGCGAGCGGCCTGGCCTGGACGGTGTCGGCCTTCCTGATCGCCTGGGCGTCGGACATCATGGCCTATCTGGTCGGCAGTCTGGTCGGCGGACCCAAGTTGTGGCCGCGCTTTTCGCCCAACAAGACCTGGTCCGGCTTCATCGGCGGCCTGGGCGCGGGCACGGTCGCGGGCGCGGCGCTCGGGACCTTCCTCGACATGGGCATCGGCCCTTACTGGGGCGCGGCGCTGGGGCTGTCGGCGGCGCTGGCCACCATGGCGGGCGACCTGTGGGAGTCGGCCCTCAAGCGGCGCTATGGCGTCAAGGATGCGGGCAAGCTGATCCCCGGCCATGGCGGCCTGCTGGACCGGGTGGACGGGCTGATGTTCGCCGTCGTGGTGGTGGCCTGTGGACGGCTGATCGTCGGCCTGACGGGCGGGGCCGCATGATCCGGCGGCGGGTGACCGTTCTGGGCGCGACCGGCTCGGTCGGCTGTTCGACACTGGATCTGATGGCTCAGGCCGAGACGGCCGGAACCGGCCTCTTCGAGGTCGAGGCCCTGACCGGCGGCGCCAATATCGCGCGGCTGGCCGAGCAGGCCCGACGCTGGAAACCGAAACTGGCGGTCACGGCCGATCCGGCGCGGCTGGACGAACTGCGCGCGGCGCTGGCCGGCACGGGCGTGGAAGCCGCGGCGGGCGACCAGGCGGTGATCGAGGCCGCGGCCCGGCCCGCCGACTGGATCATGGCCGCCATTGTCGGAGCTGCGGGGCTCCGCTCGGCCTGGGCGGCGGCGGCGACCGGCGCGACCCTGGCCCTGGCCAACAAGGAGAGTCTGGTCTGCTGCGGCCCGGCCCTGATCGAACGGGTCAAACGGTCGGGCGGTCGCCTGTTGCCCGTCGATTCCGAACATTCCGCGATCCATCAGGTCTTTCCGCATGATGCGCCGGAGCGGGTCGCGAAGCTGGTCCTGACAGCCTCGGGCGGACCGTTCCGCAAGGCGCCGCTTGAGGCCCTGAAGTCCATCACGCCGGAACAGGCCGTCGCCCATCCGAACTGGAGCATGGGGGCCAAGATTTCCGTCGACAGCGCCACCATGGCCAACAAGGGGCTGGAGACGATCGAGGCGGCCTATCTGTTCGACATGCCGGTCGAGCGGATCGCCGTCGTGGTGCATCCGGAGTCCATCGTTCACAGCCTGGTGGAGTACATCGACGGCTCGACCCTGGCACAGATGGGGCCGCCGGACATGAAGACGCCGATCGCCTACGCCCTCGCCTGGCCCGACCGGATCGCCTGGAACGCCCCGAAACTGGACCTCGCCGCCCTGGGCCGGCTGACCTTCGAAGCGCCTGACGACGACCGGTTCCCGGCCCTGAAACTCGCGCGACAGGCGTTACAGGCGGGCGGCGCGGCACCCATCGTGTTCAATGCGGCCAATGAGGTTGCGGCTTTGGCCTTCCTTGACCGTCGACTGGGCTTTCTCAATATTGCCGCAGTCGTCGCCGACACCTTGTCGCGCGTGACGGCCTCGGGGGTGGATTCCGGTTCCGACGACGCCTGCGACGCGGCCCTGGCCGTCGACGCGCAGGCGCGGCGGATGGCGGAATCGATCATCCGCGGCATCGCGGCGGCAGCCTGAATGGCGGAGGGACCGATAACGGCATGACGGGATTCCTCGGTCAGGTGCTGGTTTACAGCGTACCCTTCCTGCTGGTGCTGACCTTTATCGTCACCATCCATGAGCTCGGCCATTTTCTCGTGGCCCGCGCCTTCGGCGTGAAGGTGGACCGGTTCTCGATCGGGTTCGGCAAGACCGTCGTCGCCCGCACGGACAAGCAGGGGACCGAGTGGCGACTGGCCTGGCTGCCGCTGGGCGGCTACGTCAAGTTTTCGGGCGATCTCGACGCCTCCAGCGTCCCTGACCAGGCCGGTCTGGCGGAGTTGAAGCAGCGGGTTATCGCGGAGAACGGCCCGGGGGCCGAGCGGGACTATTTCCATTTCAAGCCGATCTGGCAGCGGGCGTTGATCACGGTCGCGGGTCCGGCGGCCAATTTTCTGCTGGCGCTCGTCCTCTTCACCATCCTGTTCAGCGTGATCGGCGAGCGAATCGCGGCGCCACGGGTGGCGGCCGTCTCGCCCGGGAGTCCGGCTGCGAAGGCCGGATTCCTGCCACGGGACAAGATTCTCGCGATCAACGACCGGCCGATCCAGGATCAGGCCGAGGTCACCCAGACGGTGATGATGAGCGCGGGCGATCCCCTGCGCTTCACCGTGGACCGGGCCGGTCAGCGGGTGGAACTGGTGGCGACGCCGCGGCGGGTGATCCAGGAGGACGAATTGTCGGGCCGGGTGCGCGTCGCCCAGGTCGGCCTCGCGCTTCTGCCCCTGCAGGAAGACTACCGGTTCCGCCGCCTGAATCCGTTTGAGGCGACCGGGAAGGGCGCGGCGATGATCGGGACGACGGTCGCGACGACCGGCACCTACATCGGGCGCATCTTCACGGGCAAGGAATCCGGCGATCTGCTGAGCGGACCGATCGGAATTGCAAGGGCCGCCGGCGGGGCGACCCGTCAGGCTGTGGCTGCTGATCCGGACCCTGGCTACATCGCCCTGAACCTCGCCCTGATGTTTCTTCAGTTCGCCGCCATAGTTTCGATCGGAATTGGCATTGTTAATCTGCTGCCGATTCCGGTTCTGGATGGGGGACATCTGCTGTTCTACGCTTATGAAGCTGTGGCCCGCAGGCCAGTCCCCGCTCGCGTTCAGGAGGTCGGCTACCGTGTCGGTCTTGCTTTGCTGGCAGGATTGATGTTGTTCGCCACCTGGAACGACCTGCAGAAGCTGAGCCTGTTCAAATTCCTCGGCGGGCTCGCATGACGAGCCGACGCCAGCCCCCGATGGTTTCCCGTATGATCCGACAAGATGCGTCCGCCCTTCATTTCGCCAGGGCCCTGAGCCCCAGCCTGCTGGCCCTTGCGGCCGCCGCGGGGCTGGCCGGTCCAGCCATGGCCCAAAGCCAGGCACCGGTGGCGCCGGTGGTCCAGCCGGCGCCGGTCGAGGTCGGCCCTCCGGCCCCTGCGCGGGCTGCGCCTGTGCAGGATCAGCGGCTCACGATCAATCGCATCCTCGTGCGCGGCAACCAGCGCATCGATCAGACGACGGTCCTGTCCTATCTGCCGATCCAGCCGGGCGACATGGTCGATCCGGCGGTCCTGGACGTCGCCGTGCGAACCCTGACCCGCACCCAGTTGTTCGCGGACGTCCAACTGGGCGTCCAGCCGAACGGCGACCTGGTGGTCGAGATCGTCGAGAACCCGATCATCAACCAGGTTGTGTTCGAGGGGAACGGCGCCGTCAGCGAGGACAAGCTGCGCGAAGAGGTCACGCTCAAGCCGCGCGGCATCTACACCCGCGCCCGGATCCAGGAAGACGTCGGCAAGATCGTTGAACTGTACCGGCTGTCGGGCCGCATCTCCGCCACCGTGACGCCGAAGATCGTCCAGCTGGACCAGAACCGCGTCGACGTGGTGTTCGAGATCAACGAGGGTCCCGAGACCGGCGTGCGCGCCATCACCTTCCTCGGCAACAGCGCCTATTCGGACAGCGACCTGCGCGAGGTCATGGTGACGCAACAGTCGGCCTGGTACCGGCTGTTCACGACCAACGACAACTACGACCCGAACCGGCTGGACTACGACCGGGAGCAGCTGCGGAAATTCTACACCAACCGCGGCTATTACGACTTCCGGGTCCTGTCGGCGATTTCCGAGCTGGCGCCGGACGACACCTCGTTCGGCATCACGCTGACGGTGGACGAAGGCGACCGCTATAATTTCGGGACCGTCGATGTGGTCACCGAGAACGACCGCCTGAACCCCGACTTCCTCAAGCTTCTGCTGCCGATCCGTACGGGCGATCTGTACGAGAGCGACAAGATCGAGTCGGCGGTCGACGCCCTGACCTTCGCGGCGGGATCGGCGGGTTACGCCTTTGTCGAGATCGAGCCGACCTATCGCGCCAATGCCGAAACCGACACCGTCGACGTCACCTTCAACGTCAAGGAAGGCCAGCGGGTTTACGTCGACCGGATCAATGTCATCGGCAACACCCGTACGCTGGACAACGTCATCCGGCGCGAGATGATGCTGACCGAAGGGGACGCCTTCAACCGCACCCTGCTTGAACGGTCGCGCAACAATCTGCGCGCTCTCGGCTTCTTCAAGGACGTCACCGTCGAGGAAGCGCGCGGCACGGCGCCCGACCGGTCGGTGGTCAATGTCACCGTCACGGAACAGCCGACCGGCGAGCTTTCCGTCGGCGCCGGCTTCAGCTCCGTGGACTCCTTTGTCGTCAACCTCGGCATCACCGAGCGCAACTTCCGCGGCCGGGGCCAGAACGTGGTCGCCCGCGTCGAGTGGGGCTCGCTGCGCCAGCAGGTCGACTTCCGCTTCACTGAGCCGAAATTCCTCGGTCGTGACCTGCGCGCCGGGTTCGACGCCTTCCACTCGCGCTACGATCTCAGCGAATACTCCTCGTACGACTACCGCTCGACCGGCGCCGGTCTGCGTCTGTCCTATCCGCTGAACGGCTACACCCTCCTGAGCACGCGCTACTTCCTGAAGAGCGACGAGATCATCGTGCCGGACGGCTATTGCAGCGGCAGCGGCCGCCAGGGCGCCAGCGCGCTTTGCGACCAGGTCGGTTCGTTCCTGAACTCTTCGGCCGGCTATACCCTGCTGGTCGACCGCCGGAACGATCCGATCCGCCCGACCCGGGGCTGGACCGGCAGCCTGCGCCAGGACTTCGCCGGCGTGGGCGGCGACGTGAACTACATCAAGACCGAGGCGGATGTGTCGGCCTACTGGGGCATCACCCCGGAGTGGGTGGTCACCGCGACGGCCTCCATGGGCTATATCGCCGGCTGGGGCGGCGATCCGATCCGGATCAACGACCGCTTCTTCAAGGGCGGCAACAGCTTCCGCGGCTTCGAGACCGCGGGCATCGGCCCGCGCGATCTGACTCCCGGCACCAACAACGACGCCCTCGGCGGCAATTTCTACGCCATCGGCACGCTCGAGATGACCGTCCCGAACGGCCTCCCGGAAGAGTACGGCATCCGCACCTCGGTGTTCACGGACGTCGGGACCCTGGGCGTGCTCGATGACCGCTACACCACGACCTCCAGCGGCCTGCCCAACGCCAATATCGTTGACGAACTGGCCCTGCGGGCCTCCGCCGGCGTCAGCATCCACTGGAAATCGCCGATGGGTCCGATCCGCTTCGACCTGAGCCAGATCATCGGCCAGGAAGAGTACGACAAAACAGAAACGTTCCGCTTCTCGACGTCCACCCAGTTCTAGCGCGGGCGATTTTTCCGCATCAAAGGTTCAAGATGAAACTGTTCGCAATCGGCGCATTCGCTCTCGCGTCCCTGGCCGCCGGCTCCGCCGCCGCCCAGGCCCAGGCTCCGGCCAATCCGGGTCCGGTCCTGCCCGGCGTCTGCGTCTTCCACAACGACCGTCTGCTGGCCCAGTCGACGGCCGGTCAATCGGTCCAGGCCGGCATGCAGCGGCTGATCACCGAAGTTCAGGGCGAACTCGCCCCCTATGGCGCCAGCCTGCAATCCGAGGCCCAGGCCCTGCAACAGGGCGGTCAGGCCGCTGACCCGGACGGCTCGCGCATGCGCGCCTGGCAGGCCCGCGCCCAGGAAGCCCAGCAGCTGGAGCAGCGCCGCCAGGCGGAGCTTCAGTACACCCAGCGGATGCAGGTCCGCGCGATCGCCCAGTCCGCGGACCCGATCCTCGTCGCCGTCTATCAGGAACGCGGCTGCGGTCTGCTGCTCGACCGTTCGGCGGTCTACATCTTCAATCCGGCCATGGATGTGACGGACACGGTCATCCAGCGCCTGAACACCAGCCTGCCGTCGCTGTCCTTCAACCGTCTCGAAGTGCCGGCCGAACAGCAGCAGTAAGGCCGCCATGCCCGATCCGCGATTTTTCGACAGCCTGCCGGCGCTGACCGTTGCAGAGCTGGCCGAACGGATCGGAGGCGAAGTCGTGCG
>CAYNNT010000077.1:0-14246 GCA_964398675.1 uncultured Brevundimonas sp. | reverse complement strand
CGGCTGGCCCGGCTGGGTTGCGACGCCTATGCCTACGCCATGCTGGCCGCAGGCCGGATCGACCTGCTGGTCGAGAGCGGGCTGAAGGTCTGGGACTGGTCGGCCCTCGTCCCCGTGATCGAGGCGGCCGGCGGCGAGGTCACCAACTGGCGCGGCGAGACGCCGGACGGCAGCGGCCAGATTCTGGCTGTCGGCGATGTGGGCATCCGCGAGCAGGCGCTGGTCACCTTGCGAAGAGCGGCCCTGTAATTTCCGCTCATCCCGGCGAAAGCCGGGACCCAGTGCTGTCCAGCTTGACGCCGGCGTTTCAGGACGTGGGGCGGGTGTGCCGTTTCAACAGCTGCAACACCCAAAGGACTGGGTCCCGGCTTTCGCCGGGATGAGCGGATTGAGTGGGTTCAGGCCGCTTCGTCAGGCTCTGACTGGCTGACGGGTTCCGGCGCCGGGGGAACCGCCACGGGGGACAGGTCCTCGATCGGGGAGACATAGGCCCCCATGGCGTCGAACTCTTCCAGGAAGACCGCGCGCATGTCGTCGGCCTCCATGATGATCTCGTGCTTGGCGCCCGGAATCTCGACATAGCGGCCGCGACCGAGACGTTTGGCGGCCCATTTGTTGGTCTGTTTCCAGACGCGGTCGTCCTCGGCCGCCTGGACCACGGCGACCGGAATGCGCACCGCTTTCAGGGCCTTGGGCTTGAGCGAGCGTTCGCCGGCGTCCAGGGCGAAGGCCAGCCAGCCCCAGGTGGGACCGCCGACCGCGAGGTGCGGGCAGGCGTAGAGCTGCTGCCGCCACTGTTCGTAGCGGCTCTCGTCGGACGTCAGGGCGTCCTTCTCGAAGGTGTGGTCGAACGGATCGTCGGCGTCGTCGAGGACATAGTCGCCCGCCTTGCCGTGCCGCAGGTTCCAGCGGACGGCCAATTTGACGGACCACATCGACCGCTTGCCGGTCTTGATGCGCAGCATGGGGCTGGACAGGATGGCGCCCGAGAACCGGCTCTCGCCGCCCTCCAGGGTCATCAGATTGAGCGTGCCGCCCATGGAGTGGCCGACCATGACCCACGGCTTGGGCGCGCGGCCTTCCCAGGCGTCCAGCAGGCGGGCGTAGTCGTCGAGGAATTCCTCCACAGCCCGGGCGTGGCCCTTCAGCCGATCCGGCAGCAGGCGGGCGGACAGGCCCTGACCGCGCCAGTCGTGGGCCAGGACGCACCAGCCGCGGGCGAGGAAATTGCCGATGACCTCGAAATATTTCTCGATCGGCTCGGTCCGGCCGGGGCTGACGATCACGGTGCCGCGCGGCTTTTTCGCCACCAGGGTCGAAGGCGTCCAGAAGGCGGCGCGCAGGCGCAGGCCGCCGGCGCCGCGGAACCATTCGCCCACGCCGCCGGGAGGCGAGGCGGCGCCCGGAACCCCCATCAAGGGCGCGTTGGCGGCATAGGCGGCGGCTCGGTTCACTCTGGCTTCCTGAATCTCAAGGTCATGCGGTCACTCTCACCGATCGCGTCGTATTTCGACCGGTCGAAGGTCGGATTCGGCGGAGAACCGCGCGGCGCCGTCAGCCCCATGGGCGGCAGGGTTTCGACGCCGAACGGATGATCCTTGGTATCCCTTTCATTCGCGTTGATTTCCGACGCGGCGACGAAGGCGAAACCCGCTTCCGCCGCCAGTTGTTTCACAAACGCCTCCTGGACGTATCCGTTCGCGGCGGCGGGATCCTGATCCTCTTCCGGCCCGAGGCGATGCTGCTCGATGCCCAGGACGCCGCCGGGCCGAAGGGCGGCATAGGCGTCGGCGAAGGCCTTTTCGGCGATGCCTGCGGCCATCCAGGCGTGGATGTTGCGCATGAACAGGACCATGTCGGCCGTGCCGGCCACAGTGACCGGACCTGACGTCGGACCGAAGGCGGAGAGCTCGATCTCTCCATACAGGCGGCGGTCATTGGCGAACCGCTGCTGGAAGGCCGCCATGAGCGCCACCTGCGACGGATCGGCGCCGGGACCGGTCTGGAAGCCGGCGGCGACGTATTTGCCCGCGCCCTCGGCGAGATAGGGGGCGAGGATTTCCGTCCACCAGCCGCTGCCCGGCCAGAATTCGACGACCGTCATGCGGGGCTGAAGGCCGAAGAAACGCAGGGTCTCCATCGGATGCCGCGCGGCGTCGCGAACCTTGTCCTGGGCGCGCCAGGGACCGGCGACCGCCCATTCCAGCGACCCCTGCGGCGGACCGTCGGGCGTCGGCGGCGGTTCGGCGGTCTTTTCCTTGCGACCGCAGGCGGCGAGACCCGTCAGCGTCAGGGCTGCAGCGCCGGACAACAAGCCCCGGCGCGACAGCGACAACCGCCAATCCTGTCTCGAATTAATCATCCAGTTCCCCTGGGGGCCGGCTCTGCACGTTTCGGACCAGCCGCCCGAGGCCGGGCTTAACCCTGTTCCCAGGCCCGGTCAAAACGCTTCCGGGCATGGGCGAACATCATTCCGGCTTGCGGAATCGCAGGGTCATCCGGTCGCTTTCGCCGATCGCGTCGTACTCCGCCCGCTCGGCCTCGGTCAGGGGCGTGGGCCGGTCGGTGGCGTTGTTGGCGCGCGGGGCGCTGGTGCGGACCGGGGGCAGGGTCCAGACGCCGTAGGGGTGGTCGTGGTCGTCCTTGGGATTGGCGTTCAGCTCGCTGCGGGCCTCGAGCACGAAGCCCGCGGCCTGGGCGGCGCGGATGACGTAGCTTTCCGGCATGTAGCCGGTCGGAGCGGTGACGTCGGGGTTCAGGCCGTCGACGCTGCGGTGCTGTTCGATGGCCAGCACGCCGCCGGGCTTCAGGGCCTTGAAGAAGGCCTCGAGATAGGGGCCGGTCCGGGACGGGTTCGAGCGGTGCCAGTTGTGGAAGGCGCGGGCGACCACGACCATGTCGGCGGTCCCGTCCTCGACGCCCATGCTCTCCAGCGGGCGGTTGACGGCGACGTAGCGTCCGCCGGTGGCCTCGGCATAGGGCTGCAGGATGGCGCTCCACCAGCCGCCGCGGCCGGGTTCGATCTCCACGATCGTCGATCCGGGGGTCAGGCCCCAGAAGGTCAGGGTCTCGAACGGATGGCGATAGACATCCCGGGCGACATCGGCGGCGGGCCGGGCGTCGGAGCCGATCGCGGCCTGGAGGGCCGTGTCTTCCTGCAGCTCCGGCGGGGTCATGGCGGCGCGGCGGACGGTGCGCTGGGCCGGGGATTCATCCAGCGTCGGCATGGCGGGAAGGGTCTGGGCGGCGGCCAGGGCCGGCAGGGCCATCGCGGTCGTCATAACAAGGGCGAGCAGGCGCATGAGGGTCTCCGGGCGAATTTCCGGCGAACCCTAAGGAGTCTGACGTGGGGGGCAAGCCATGAAGAGCGTCAGGCGACAGATTGGCGCGGACACCGGACCCCTTGACGGTTTCGCAGCGCTTCCCACATCGGTTCCGAGGCCGCCGATTCCGGGGCCTCCAGACTGGACGGGGCCGATCATCGGACCGACCGGACTGAACTCCCACCGCCGGTCCGGGCTTCAAACCGCGGGACCGGTTCAACCTTGCTGATCCCCAGGAGGATGATCCATGCGTACCTATGATTTCACCCCGCTGTACCGTTCCGCCGTCGGCTTCGATCGTCTGGCCGGTCTTCTGGAAAGCGCCGCCGCGAGCCGCCAGGAAAACGGCTGGCCGCCCTACAATATCGAGACGACCGGCGAGAACGCCTACCGGATCGAGATCGCGGTCGCGGGCTTCAAGCCCGATGAACTGACCCTTGAGGTCAAGGAGAACCTGCTCACCGTCACCGGCCGCAAGACCGCCAATGACGACGCGGGCGCCGAACGGACCTATCTGCATCGCGGCCTGGCCGAGCGCGACTTCGAGCGCCGCTTCCAGCTGGCCGACTATGTCGTGGTCAAGAGCGCGGATCTGGCCGACGGCCTGCTGTCGATCGATCTCGCCCGCGAACTTCCGGAGGCGCTCAAGCCGCGCCGTATCGAGATCGGCGTCCAGGCTTCGGCCAAGCCGCTGATCGAAGCCAAGAAGACCAAGGCCGCCTGAGCGGCCTCAAGCGGGAGCCGCCGCGCGGCGAGCGCCAGGTCACAAGAGAGGGGCGGCGTTCGCGTCGCCCCTTTTTCGTGCGCGGGATCAGGCGGCGAGAGCGGCCTTCGCCGAGGTCGCCTGCCGCTGCTCGTCCGACAGGGCGCCTGCGTCGATCCGGGCGCCGGACACGTCGGTTCCGTCCAGCCGGGCGCCATCAAGAAGAGCCCCCTCGAGCCGGGCGAAACGCAGGTTGGCCTCGATCAGCATGACCGGCATCGAGCGATCCTTGCCGATGGCCAGGGATCCCAGATTGGCGCCGCGCAGGTCGGCCTTGTTGAGCAGAACGCCGTTCAGGCGGGCGCCCCTGAGGTCCGCCCCGCGCAGGTCGCAGCCCCGGAGGTCCGACCCTTCAAGGCCGGCGCCCTGAAGGCCGACGCCCCTGAGATCCATACCGGCGAGACAGGCGTGTCTGGCGCTGAGGCCCGGCAGTCTCAGCCCTTTCAGGCGATCGCCCAGCGGCCGCAGATCCTCGCCATCGAAAATCGCCGGCTGCCCGAACACGCCGCCGCTTTCGGCCCAGGCGTTGGCGTCCAGCGCCCGTTCCGCCAGGCCGTCGGCGCGGTCCCGGGCGTCGACGCTCGGACTGCGCAGGGCGCCGGTCATGTCGGCGCGACTGGTGTCGGCGCGCTCGACGGCCACCCCGGTCAGGATCGCCCCCGTCAGCCGCGCGCCCTCGAGATTGCAGCCGTCCACGGAAGCGTCTTCCAGCATGGCGCCGGTCAGATTGGCTTCCTTCAGATTGGCCTTTGTCAGCATGGCGCCGCGCATGGAGCAGTCGGAGAAGTCCGCCTTCATGGCGGTGATTCCATCCAGATGGCCGCCGTCCAGGGTGGCGCCGGCGAAGGTCGCGCCGTCAGCGATGCCCTGGCGGGTCTCGTGCCGGACGGCCGCGAGCCCTTTGGTGGCGTGCGGCACGGCGATGACGCCCTCGCGGAAGTCGGCGCGGGTGAGGTCGGCGTTCATCAGACTGGCGCCGCGCAGACAGGCCCCGCGCAGGTCCGCCCGAACCAGCTGGGCTCCGGTGAAATCCGCGCCCCTGAGGTCGGCGCAGAACAGGACGGCGCCGTTCATCCGGGCCCCGACCAGCCGGGCGTTTTCCAGCGCACAGCCTGTGAAGTCGGCCTCGGCGAGGTTGCGGCCGGACAGATCCAGCCCGTTGAGGTCGACGAATTTCAGCATCAGGCGGCGACCGCCGGGACGGCCTTCGACCAGGCGTTCATGCGCCGCGATGAACATGTCCAGGTCGCCCTGGGAAAGGGCCCGACGAACGAAAGTCATGCCACTGCATCCATGGTCTCGAGGCCGCGCGCGCCCTTCGTGATCGCCTCGCCCAGATCAACCTGGCGCAGGGAGGCGCCGAACAGGACGGCCCGGCTGAGGTCCGCGCCGGTCATGATCGCGCGATTGAGGTCGGCGCCCGACAGGTCGGTTCCGCGCAGGCAGGCTCCGGTCAGGTCGGCGGGCAGCAGCCGGTCGGCGGTGATCATCAGCGGTCCGAGCTGGGCGCCGCGCAGGTCGGCGCCGTTCAGCCGGGCCCTGGCCAGCCGGGCCCCGCGGAGATCGGCGCCCTTGAGATTGACGGACCGCAGGTCGGCGTCCTCGAGATGCGCGCCCTGGAGCTGCACCCCCTCCATGTCGAGGCCGTAGAAGACGGCGCCCCGGGCGGACAGCGCCGTCAGATTGTAGCCGTGGATCGAGCGCAGCGCCCGCAGGTCGACGCCGTCGAATACGGAGGGCCGCCCCTCGACGCCGCCGGTCTCGCACCACTGGGCGTGCTCAGCGAGCATTTCGGCGGCCGGCATCTTGCCGACCGGACTGCCGGACGAGCGTTCGTCGGTCAGGGTGCCCGCCATATTGGCTCCGTCCGTCCGCCACATGGCGCTCTTGACGCCGACGAGGACGGCGTCGCGGAGGTCGGCGCCGGACAGATCGGCGCCCGAGAGATCGGCTCCGGACAGGTCGGCGCCGCGGAAGCTGGCCTGCTTCAGATTGGCCCGGACCATCTTGCAGTCCTTCATGATGGCGTCGGAGAAGTCCGCCGCCACGGCCACGATCCCGGTCAGTTTCGAGCGTTCCAGATTGGCCCCGGCGAGGCAGGCTCCGTGGGCCTGGGTATCGTTGCGTGACTTGGCCTCGACGATCCGGAACCCGAGCTTGGCGTCGGCGGCGGCGATCGCGCCCTCCCGGAGATCGGCCTCGAAAAGGTCGGCGCCGCTCAGGTCCGCCCCGCGCAGGCAGGCGCCGCGCAGATCGGTCCGTCGCAGGCTGGCGTCGACCAGCAGGCAGTCCTGCATGTCCGCGCCGAAGAAGGTGGCGTTGTCGAGCTTGGCGCCCGACAGGTCCGTACCGATCAGATTGGCCGCGGCGAAGTCCGCGTCCGCGAGATTGCGGCCCTTGAGGGACAGCCCGGAGAGATCGAGCCAGGCGAGGACCGCCCGCGCGCCGCCGGGCTTGGCCTGCCACAGGCGGTCATGCCGGGCGCAGATCGCGTCCAGCTCCGACTGTTCGATGCGCCTTCTGGCGGCTGATTGGACGGCGTTCCCCGACATGATCCCGATATGGCACGGCGGCGCTTAAGGAAGGGTTTGTGGCAGTCGGGTGGTTGGTGGTTGGTGATTGATGGTTGGCCGAAGCCCGTGCGAGGGCTCTGTCCGTGCCGCCCTTACGCCGCCCGAGAGGCGGGCGACCACCAACCACCAACCACCAGCCCCCCCGGTGCGGGCAGCCGCAGCGTCTAGAGAGTCAGCAGCCCCTGCTCCGCCAGGGCGTCGGCCAGTTCGCCGGGACTGACCCAGACGCGGGTGTAGCCGGCCTCGCCGAGGCGCTTCAGCTCGGTGGTCAGGTCGGCCTTGGCCGAGGCGGCGAAGCGGGCGTCGAATCCGGCGCCGTCGGCCGCGATCCGCACCATGGGGCGGCCGGTCTCGACCCGGTGGAGATAGCCCTCGTAGAGAACCGCCGCCTCCGCCGCGAGCAGGCCCGTCTCGACCTGCAATCCGGCCTTCTTGAGCCGTTCGACGCCGCGGCCCGAGGCGAAGGGCGACGGATCGACCGCAGCCACCACGACCCGGGCGATCCCCGAGTCCATCAGGAAATGGGAGCAGGAGGTGCGGCCCGAGGACCGCGCACCGCAGGGTTCCATGGTCACATAGGCCGTGGCGCCGCGCGCCCGGTCGCCGGCGGCGGGCGCGGCCTGTTCCTCGGCGTGGGGCCGGCCGCCGGGCGCAGTGGCGGCCTCGGCGACCACCTCGCCGTCCTTGACGATCACGCAGCCGACCGCCGGATTGGGCCAGGTCTGACCCATGCGGTCCTTGGCCAGGGCGATGGCCCGGCCCATGAACCGGATGTCGTCGGAGGCCTGCTGCGGCGTGGTCATTCGCCGGCTCCCAGGGGCGGAAGCGCGGTCGCCCTCGCCGCATCGAGATAGCGGGCCGCGACGGGCCTGAGCGAGGCGTCGAGGTCGATCTCCAGCGGATTGCCGGTCGGGATCTCGACGCCGACGATCCGGTCGTCGGGCACGTTGAACAGGTGTTTGACGATGGCGCGCAGGGAGTTGCCGTGGGCGGCGATCAGCACGTCCTCGCCGGCCTTCAGATGCGGGGCGATCGCTTTGTCCCAATAGGGAAGGACCCGGTCGAGGGTGGTCTTGAGGCTTTCGGTGTCCGGGATGGCCTGGCCGGCGTAGCGGGGATCGGCCGCGAAATCCCATTCGCCGCCCGGCGCCAGGGGCGGGGGCGGAATGTCGTAGCTGCGCCGCCAGATCCTGACCTGGTCCTCGCCGTGCGTCGCCGCCGTCTCGGCCTTGTTCAGGCCCGTCAGCCCGCCGTAGTGGCGCTCGTTCAGCCGCCAGTCGTTGATCACGGGCACGTCGCGCAGTCCCGCCGCGTCGAGCGCCAGGGCGCCGGTCCGCGTCGCCCGCTTCAGCACCGAGGTGAACATGACGGAAGGCCGGAAGCCGGCCGCGGCGATCTGCTCGCCCGCAAGCCGCGCCTGGGCCTCGCCCTCCGCCGTCAGGTCCACGTCGACCCAGCCGGTGAAGCGGTTATCGAGGTTCCACTGGCTCTGGCCGTGGCGCAGCAGGATCAGGCGGGGCATGGGGGGCGGGCTCTCCGAAGGCGGTCCCTCGGGGTAGGGCGCACGCCCGGCCCGGTCAAGCGGCGGAAGGCGCCCCGCAGACGGCCGCCCGGATCAGGTCGATCGACAGGCCCTGCCCCTGCCACACATCGCCAAAGGTCGTCCGGTGATCGTTGGAATAGATGGCCAGCGCCACCTGGAGGTCCGGCAGGAGGAAGTTGCGCACCTGAACCCCGGCGACCTCTCCATAGCGCTCGACCAGCCGGGTCGTGCCGATACAGGCCCCGAGATCGGGCGCCCAGGACCAGACGCTGAGGGCCGCATAGCCCAGGGCCGGGTCGCCGGTCAGCATCGTCTCGAGCGATGCGGCCGAGATCAGCCGGCCCTCGATCAGGGCCATGTCGATCGTCAGCATGTCGCCGATCGTGCCGTAGAGGCCGCCGGCGGGGGCGAATTCGGAGAGCCAGACCCGGGGCTCGGCCGAGCCATCTTCCATCGTCGCCTCGACCTGGGGCGCCTCACGCAGGGTCAGCGTCAGCCCCAGCGGCGCGCCGATGCGGCTGTTGACCAGATCGAGATAGGCGCGGCCCGTCACCGCCTCCAGCACCTTGCCCAACACGACGGTGTCGCAGTTGTTGTAGAGAAAGACCGTCCCCGGCTCGGCCTTTGCCGCCCCGCAGTACTGCAATGCGTCGCCGGTCGGGCCATCGGGGGTCTCTGACTCCTCCGCCAGGCCCGAGCGGTGCGCCAGAAGCTGCCGGATGGTTATTCTGTCGGCGTTGGACACGGTCGTCCCGGGCAGATAGGTCGCGACAGGCGTGTCCAGGCTGATCGTTCCGGCATCGACCTGCTGAAATACGAGGATCGCCGTGATCATCTTGGACACCGAGGCCCAGCGGACCGGCGTAGACGGATCGGCCGGATAGGCGCCGTCGGGCCGGGCAATGGACGCGACCTCGGTTTCGCCGCCCCGCGAAACGCCGAACACGCCGGCATAGCCCTCGAACGCCTGCAGCCGCGCCTGCATGGCTGCACGACCCTGCGCTGCGGTCGCTGGCGGCGCCCCTGCCGAGCCCTGGGCGTGGGCCAGTGAGGCCCAGGACAGGAGCGCGAGCGCCAGCGCCGTGATCTTCAGAGCCTTCATCGCCAGCATTCCCCCAACGTCGATATTGCAGCCGTAACACGGGTCGCGCGTTGTTGTCCGGCCCGGGGGCTGCGGCTATACCGCCCCGCTGCGGGCCCGCCCGTCTTCCAAGGATCGCCTCATGCAGAAGCCCCGCCAGGACCTGGTTCCGAACACGTTCGAGTACGAGACCACCGCCCTCGTGAAGCCGACGGGGTTCCGCGAATACGACGCGCGCTGGATCCTTGAGAAGGAGATCAATCTCCTCGGCATCCAGGCCCTGGGTCTGGGTCTGGCCACCTATGTGCATGAGATCGGCCAGCGGCCGCGGATCGTCGTGGGTCACGACTTCCGCTCCTATTCACTGAGCGTGAAACAGGCGCTGACCCTCGGCCTGCTGGAAGGCGGGATGGAGGTGCTGGACATCGGCCTGGCCCTGTCTCCGACGGCCTATTTCGCCCAGTTCGCCCTCGACGCGCCCTGCGTGGCCATGGTCACCGCCAGCCACAACGAGAACGGCTGGACCGGGGTCAAGATGGGGGCCAACCCGCCCCTGACCTTCGGCCCCGACGAGATCGGACGGCTGAAGGACATCGTCCTGAACGGCCAAGGCGTGAACCGTTCGGGCGGGTCGCTGACCCGGGTCGAAGGCTTCCGCGAGCGCTATCTGGAAGAGATCACCGCCAAGGTGAAGCTGAGCCGGCCGATCAAGGTCGTGGCCGCCTGCGGCAACGGCACGGCCGGGGCCTTCGCGCCGGAGGCCCTGCGCCGGATGGGGGCCGAGGTGATCGAGATGGATACGGACCTCGACTGGACCTTCCCCAAATACAATCCCAACCCCGAAGACCACGCCATGCTGATGCAGATGGCGGCGCGGGTGCGCGAGACCGGGGCCGATCTGGCGCTGGGCTTCGACGGCGACGGCGACCGCTGCGGCGTCGTCGACGACACGGGCGAGGAAATCTACGCCGACAAGATCGGCCTGATGCTGGGCCGCGACCTGTCGGCCCTGCACCCGAACGCCACCTTCGTCGTCGATGTGAAATCGACCGGCCTGTACAAGACCGATGCGGTGCTGAAGTCGAACGGCGCCGACGTCGTCTACTGGAAGACCGGCCACAGCTATATCAAACGCAAGACCGCCGAGCTGGGCGCCCTCGCCGGGTTCGAGAAGTCCGGCCACTTCTTCTTCAATGCGCCTCTGGGCCGGGGCTATGACGACGGCATCGTCGCCGCCGGGGCCGTGCTGGCCATGCTGGACCGCAATCCCGGGAAGACCCTGTCGCAGCTGAAGGCCGCCCTGCCCGACGCCTGGACGTCGATGACCATGTCGCCGCATTGCGACGACGAGCTGAAATACGGCGTGCTGGAGCGGATCGTCGCCGAATATCAGGCCCTGGCCGACGCCGGCGGCTCGATCCTGGGACGGAAAATCGTCGAGGCGATCACCGTCAACGGGGTGCGGGTGCATCTGGACGACGGCTCATGGGTGCTGGTGCGGGCCTCGTCCAACAAGCCGGAGCTGGTGGTGGTGGTCGAGAGCATGCGCTCCGAAGCTGACATGCGCGCACTGTTCCGTGATGAGGTGAAGCCGAGGCTGGCGAAATACGCCGAGATCGGGGCCTATAATCAGGAGCTCTGAGGCCAGCGAAGGGGGCACGGTGTCCGACGGCGTACCGGGCGTGGCAGTCATCGGCGGCGGCTTCTCCGGCGCCATGCTGGCGGCCCGGCTGGCCGAACGCGGCGTCGCCTGCAGCCTGATCGACCGGACCGGGACGTTCGGGCCGGGGCTGGCCTATTCGACGCCGTTCGAAGGGCATCTGCTCAATGTGCGGTCCGACCGCATGAGCGCGGTGGAAGGCAGGCCCGGCGATTTCGTGGACTGGCTGCGGGACAACTGCCCCCGGCACGCGGACCCCGACGGGTTCGCGCCGCGCCGGCTGTACGGCGAATATCTGCAGCACCGGCTGAACGCCGTGCGGCTCGCGCACCCCGGGATGATCGAACTCGTCACCGGCGAGGCGGCGGCGATCGGGCGCGACAGCCTGCGCCTGTCCGACGGGCGGGTCATCGCGGCCCGCGCGGTGGTGCTGGCGACCGGCAACCCCGCCCCGAAGACGGCAAGCAAGGGTTCACGCCGGATCATTTCCGACCCCTGGGCCCTCTCGGCCCTGGAGCGGATCGGGCCGGAGGATGAGGTGATCATCGTCGGAACGGGCCTGACCATGGTCGATATGGTCCTGTGGCTGGACGCCACGGGCCGCAAGGGCCGGATCACGGCCCTGTCCCGCCACGGCCTGACGCCCCGGGTCCATGGCGCGGCCCACGACCACCCTGAACCGCCCACCGACGCCCTGCTGACCGGCGCCCTGTCGGATCGGCTGGGGGAGGCCCGTCGGCTGGCGTCGGACGGGGGCTGGCGCGGCGTCATGGAGGGACTGCGGCCCGTCACGGCGGGGCTGTGGTTCAAGGCGGACGCCAAGACCCGTGCGCGCTGGCTGCGGCATCTCCGGCCCTGGTGGGATGTCCACCGGCACCGGATTCCGGCGCGCGTCGACGAAGCCATCAAGCAGTTCCAGGCCGGCGGCCGCCTGAGCCTCGCGACGGGGCGGATTGAACGGATCGAGGCCGGCGACGACGGGGTGGCGCTGCACCGGCGCGCGCGGGGCGGATCCGCGCCGCCGCCGATCACCGGCCAGTGGCTGATCGACTGCACCGGCCCCGGCCATGCCGCGCTTGAGGATCCCCTGACCGGCCCCCTGATCACCGCCAGCCGCGCCCGGCTTGATCCCGTGGGCATGGGGCTCGACCTGGATTCCGAAGGGCGGCTGGTGGCCGCCGACGGGTCGCCCGACGCCCGCCTGTTCGCCCTCGGCCCGCCCGCCCGCGCCGCCTTCTGGGAGACGACCGCCGTGCCGGACATTCGCAAGCGGATCGAGGGTCTGGTTGAACGCCTGGCCGCGGCTCAGGACACCGCCAGCAGGTAGATCAGCGCCAGCGCCAGTCCGAGCAGGGCCAGCAGCGACAGGACCACCACCGAGGCGATGCGCACGCCGGAACGGGCCACCGCCCGCGCGTCGGTGCTGAGCCCCAGGGCGGCCATCGAAAGGGCGGTCAGGATCTTGGCGGTCTCCGCCATGACCGGCACGGCGGCGGCGGGGATCCACCCCATCGATCGCGCCGCCATCATGAGCAGGAAGCCGATGATGAACCACGGCACCAGCTGATGGATTGCGACGCCGCGCCGGGGGGCCGCGGCCGGCTCCCCACTCCGCCCGCGGACCGCCGTGAGGACCGCCAGACCGAGGCAGACGGGCCCCAGCATCAGGACGCGCACCAGTTTGATCAGGGTCCCGGCCTGGTTGGCGACCGCGCCGACGGGCAGGGTGGCGGCCAGGACCTGGGGCACGGCATAGACGGTCAGGCCCGCCATCACGCCGTAGCGGACCTCGGACATCCCCAAGGCCGCGCCCAGCAGTGGCAGCAGCAGGACGACCGCCACGCCCAGCACGGCGGTGAAGGCGATGGCGGCGGAGACGTCATCGGCCTCGGCGTCGATCACCGGAGCGACGGCGGCGATGGCGGAGTTGCCGCAGATGGCGTTGCCGCAGGCGATCAGAACCGCCATCCGGTGCGGCAGCCGCAACAGCCGCCCGATCCCGTAGCTGATGACCAGGGCGAGGACGACGACCACCGCCGTGCCCGCCAGAAGGCCGGGCCCGATGGCCATCACCGTCGCGGCGCTGACCGAGGCGCCCAGCAGGACCACGGCGACTTCGAGCAGGGTGCGGGCGCTGAACTCGACGCCCGGTTTCAGCGCCGCGGGCGGCGTCCAGACGCTGCGGATGGCGGCGCCGATGAGGATGGCCAGAACGATGGCGTCGATCCAGCCGCGCCCGAACAGGCGAAGCTCCAGCGTCTGGATGGCGACCGCCGCCAGGGCGACCGCCACACAGGCGGCGAAGCCGGGGATCAGGGCGAGGACGCCGGGGCGACGGGCGGGAATCATCGGGGCAGACTGCGCCGGTCGGGCGGCGGGTTCCATCCTTGAGTTGGTACGGCGATCGGGCGGCCTTCTAGCGGTAGGCGCCAGTCCTCAGATTGATGCCGTACTCGGCGCTGGCCTTCAGGGCAGACAGCATCTGCGACCAGCCCATGCAGTTTCCGTAGGAGGCCTTGAGCCCCGTCGGAGTTTCCCGCCAGCCTTCCTCAGCGATCCGGACGAGGGTGCGGGCCCCGTCATCAAGCGACTGGAACGTCATGGTGACGGTCGTCACATAGCCCGCGTCCACGACCGGATCGGCGCCTTCCGGGCCGCCCTCATTGGCCGCCCAGCGCAGAACGATGCGTTCGTCCTGGACCACTTCGACCACCTCGACCGGGAAGGCGCCGGGGAAGTCCGCGAATTCCCACTGGACCGTCGCGCCCGTCTCAAGCCGCCCGACGGCGCCGCCCGTGGTGAAGTAGGTGGACAGCTTCGCCGGATCGGCGACCGCCTCGAATACCTCATGGACCGGCTTCGATATGCGGGTCGACACCTCGAATTTCAGCTCCATCGTTCGTCTCCGTGGTTGCCGGCAGGCTTTATATGTTATATAATTATAACGTGTCAAACGACGACGATCTCGACAGCGTTTTCAAGGCTCTGGCCAATCCGGTTCGCCGCCGGTTGCTGGATGCGATGAAGAACGGGCCGCGCACCACGGGCCAGTTATGCGAGGCCGAGCCGTCTCTGGATCGCTGCACGGTCATGCAGCACCTGAAAGCCCTCGAATCGGCGGGGCTGGTCATCGTCCGCCGCGAGGGGCGCGAGCGTTGGAACCACCTCAACGCCATGCCGATCAAGGCCGTCCACGACCGCTGGATCGCACCCTATGCGCGGGGCGCGGTGGCGATGCTGGCGGACCTGAAGGCGCGGGTGGAGGGCTAGCCTGCCTCCTTCACCGCCGCGACGACATCGGCG
>CAYNNT010000076.1:0-14299 GCA_964398675.1 uncultured Brevundimonas sp. | reverse complement strand
TGCCGGCCTCGCGGGCGGCCTGGGCGCCGGTCTGCATGGCCACGCCGACATCGGCCTGGGCGAGCGCCGGGGCGTCATTGGCGCCGTCGCCGCACATGGCGACCAGCCGCCCCTTGGCCTGCTCCGCCTTGATCAGGCGCATCTTGTCCTCGGGAGTCGCCTCGGCGAGGTAGTCGTCGACCCCGGCTTCCGAGGCGATGGCGGCGGCGGTGACGGGGTTGTCGCCGGTGATCATCACCGTGCGCAGGCCCATGCGGCGGAGGTCGGCGAACCGCTCCTTCATGCCCGGCTTGATCACGTCCTTCAGATGGATGATGCCGACGAGGACGCCGTCCTCGACTACCGCCAGCGGCGTGCCGCCCGAGCGGGCGATGCGGTCCACCGCCTGGCGGAATTCCGCCGGGGCGTCGGCCTCGGCCAGTTTCAGGGATTTGAGCACGGCGTCGACCGCGCCCTTTCTCCAGGATTTGCCATCCACGTCCACGCCCGACTGACGGGTCACCGCCGAGAAGGGGATGGCCCTGGCGCCGGCGGGCAGTTCGACCGCCAGACCGGCGTTGCGGCCCAGTTCGATGATCGAGCGGCCTTCGGGAGTCTCGTCGGCCAGGGACGCCATGACGGCGGCGCGCATGGCCGCCTCGGGCCGGACGCCGGGCACAGGGATGACCTCGGTGGCCATGCGGTTGCCGAAGGTGATGGTGCCGGTCTTGTCGAGCAGCAGGGTGTCGACGTCGCCCGCCGCCTCGACCGCGCGACCCGACGTGGCCAGGACATTGACCTTCAGCAGCCGGTCCATGCCGGCGATGCCGACGGCGGACAGAAGGCCGCCGATGGTCGTCGGAATCAGGGTGATGAACAGGGCGCCGAGGACGATCGGGTCCAGGGCGATCCCGGAATAGGAGCCCAGGCCCAGCAGCGTCACCACCGCGATCAGGAAGACCAGCGTCAGGCCCGCCAGCAGCACGGACAGGGCCAGTTCGTTCGGCGTCTTGCGGCGGTTCGCGCCCTCGACCATGGCGATCATGCGGTCGAGGAAGGTCGAGCCCGCCTCGGCCGTGATGCGGACCTTGATCCAGTCCGACAGCACCGTGGTGCCGCCGGTGACAGCGGACCGGTCGCCGCCGGCCTCGCGGATCACGGGGGCGGATTCACCGGTGATGGCGGCTTCGTTGACCGAGGCCACGCCCTCGACGATCTCGCCGTCGGAGGGGATGACATCTCCGGCCTCGACCAGAACGATCTCGCCGATGAGCAGCTTGTAGGCCGGGGTCGGGACGACCGTTCCCGTCTTCGGATCGACGATCAGCTTGGCCTTGGTGTCGACGCGGGTGGCGCGAAGGCTGTCGGCCGCCGCCTTGCCCCGTCCTTCGGCGACGCTTTCGGCGATATTGGCGAACAGGACAGTGGCCCAGAGCCAGACGGCCAGCTGGATGGCGAAGCCGGCGGCCTCGCCGGCGGTAATGGCGGCGATGGCCGACACGGTGGCCAGCAGGGCCACGATCCAGGTGGTGAAGATCACCGGATTGCGCAGCAGTTTGCGGGGGTCGAGCTTGACGAAGGCGTCGCCGAGCGCCCGGCCCAGCATGGCGCCGGACAGGCCGCCGGCGAGGGGAGCGGCCCGGCGGGTTTCGCCCGGATGCTCGGGATTTGCGAAGGTCATGTCAGGGGTCCGTTCGGATCACGCCAGAGGGCGATCAGCGGGCCGCACCGGCGAGCATCTGGAAATGCTCGACGATGGGTCCAAGGGCGAGGGCGGGGAAGAACTGCAGCCCGCCGAGGATGAGGATGACGCCGATCACCAGGCCGATGAACAGGGGCCCATGGGTCGGCAGGGTGCCGGTCGAAGGGGCCAGCTTCGGCTTGACGGCCAGGGCGCCGGCGATGGCCAGAACCGCGATGGCGGGAACGAAGCGGCCGAACAGCATGGCGATGCCCAGGGTCGTGTTCCACCAGGGCGCATTGGCGGTCAGGCCCGCGAAGGCCGAGCCGTTGTTCGCCGCAGCCGAGGTGTAGGCGTAGAGCATCTCCGACAGGCCATGCGGCCCATGGTTCAGCAGCCCCTCCATGGCCGTCGGGAGGACGGCGGCGATGGCGGTGAAGCCGAGGATGGCCAGCGGCAGCACCAGCACGGCGATCATGGCGAACTGGATCTCGCGCGCCTCGATCTTCTTGCCGAGGTACTCGGGCGTCCGGCCGACCATGAGGCCGGCGACGAAGACCGACAGAATGGCCATGACGACCATGATGGCGATCCCCGAACCGATCCCGCCGGGCAGGATTTCGCCCAGCTGCATCAGGAACATCTGGATGCCGCCCGACAGGGGCATGTAGCTGCCGTGCATCGAGTTGACCGAGCCGTTGGACGCGCCGGTCGTGGGGCCGGCCCAGGCGACTGAAGACGGCACGCCGAAGCGGACCTCCTTGCCCTCCATATTGACCGGTTGCTCGATCCCGGCGGCGACGAGGGCCGGCGCGGGCTGGCTCTCGGCGGCATAGAGGCCGGCGGTGCAGGCGGCCAGCAGGACGAAGGCCGCGATGACGAGGGCGCGCACGTCGCGTTTGGCCATGACGCTGCGGCCGAAGGCGAAGAAGGCGGCCCAGCCGAGGACGTTGATCGAGACGGCGGTGATCAGATTGGTGATCGCCGAGGGGTTTTCGAACGGGTGGGCGGAGTTGACGTTGAAGATGCCGCCGCCGTTGATGCCCAGCTGTTTGATGGCCAGCTGGCTGGCCACCGGGAACAGCGACAGGGTTTGCTGGCCGCCTTCCACGCCGGTCGCCGTGACCGACGCCGCGAGGCTCTGCACCACGCCCAGACCGGCGAGCGTCACCGCAAGGATCAGCGAGGCGGGCAGGAGCAGGTACAGGGTGGTGCGGGTCATGTCGGCCCAGAAATTGCCGACGCCCTCGCCGCGGTCGGCGACAAAGGCGCGCGCCAGGGCCGCTGCGATGGCTGCGCCGGTGGCGGCGGACAGGAAATTCTGCACCGTCAGGCCGGTCATCTGGGTCAGCGTCGACATCGTCGCCTCGCCGCCATAGCTCTGCCAGTTGGTATTGGTGACGAAGCTGACGGCGGTGTTGAAGGCCAGGTGCGGCGACACGCCCGCGAACCCCTGGGGGTTCATCGGCAGGACGCCCTGGAGGCGCAGCATGGCGTAGAGGAAGACGAAGCCGACGAGGTTGAAGGCCAGCAGCGCGCCGGCGTAGCCGAGCCAGCCCTGACTGCGTTTCGGATCGACGCCGGCAACCTTGTAGAAGACGCCTTCGACCGGCCGCAGCGCGGGGTCCAGCCAGGTCGTCTCGCCGTTCCATACGCGCGACAGATAAATCCCCAGCGGCCATGCGATCAGCACGGACAGGCTGAGGGTCAGGGCGATTTCCGCCCATCCCTGAATGTTCATGGCGGCGGCTCCCTAGAACCGCTCGGGGCGCAGCAGGGCCGCGACCATGTAGACGGCGACGACGACCGCGCCGACGCCCCACAGAATGGAGACCAGCATCGTCACACCCGCTTCAGGAAAACGGCGAGGGCGGCAAAGGCCAGAAAGGCCCCGCCGCCGATCGCCAGAAAGATCAGATCGGACATGCCGACGCCTCCAGCTCAGTTGGAGACAGGGTTTGACCATCGACGGGCGTAAGCGGGCCATGCGGGAAGCGGGCGCCGGCATAAGGGCCGCATAAGTTTCCCGCCGCGACGGGAAGGCGGAGTCAGAGAATGGCGCAGGCCTCGTCGAAGGTCGGACGGGGGTTTCGGGGGTGCAGGTTCTCGTCCGTGCCGTAGCCGATGTTGCAGATGAAATTGGTCCGCCAGGGCGTGCCGGCGAAGAATTCCTCATCGACGCCCTCGGCCTTGAAGCCGGACATCGGGCCGCAATCCAGACCCAGCGCGCGGGCCGCCAGCATCAGATAGGCGCCCTGCAGCGAGCCGTTGCGCAGGGCGGTCTCGCGGGCGACCTCGGGGTCGGAGAACCAGCCGACGGCGCCGGGATTCTGCGGATAGAGCTCCGGCAGTTTCTCCGCGAAATTCAGGTCGTAGCCGATGATGACATTGACCGGCGCCTGCAGCGTCCTGGCCCGGTTGCCCGACGACATGAAGGGCGACAGCCGCTGTTTGGCCGCGTCGCTGGTCAGGAACAGAAACCGGCCGGGGCAGCAGTTTCCGGAGGTCGGGCCCCATTTGGCCAGGTCATAGACCTCCCGGATCAGGGCCTCGGACACCGCTTGCGGCGACCAGGCGTTGCGGGTGCGGGCCGTGAGGAACAGTTGGTCCAGAGAAGGATCGGGCAGGCGGTCGGACATGGGAAGATCGGCTCCGCGCCCGGACAGTTTGGCGCCGCCCCAGCCTATGCCATGGTGGCGGCCGATCAATCGCAGGATTTGCCGACGCATGGCCGAGGCCGACCCCACCTTCCTCCTGCCCGCCAGGCCCGAGCCGATCCCTCTGGCGCTGAGCCGGACGGCGGTGATCGTCATCGACATGCAGAACGCCTACGCCTCCCCGGGCGGTTATCTCGACCTCGCGGGTTTCGACATCTCCGGGGCGCAGAGGGTGATCGACAACAGCCGCGGGGTGCTGGAGACGGCGCGCCGCGCCGGCATGCCGGTGATCTATTTCCAGAACGGTTGGGACCCCGACTATGTCGAGGCGGGCGGGCCGGGGTCGCCCAACTGGCACAAGTCCAACGCCCTGAAGACCATGCGGGCGCGGCCCGAGCTGCACGGCCAGCTGCTGGCGCGGGGCGGCTGGGACTATGAGATCGTCGATGCGCTGAAGCCGGAGCCCGGCGACATCGTCCTGCACAAGACCCGCTACAGCGGCTTCTTCAACTCGCAGCTGGACAGCGTGCTGCGGTCGCGCGGCATCCGGAACCTGATCTTCGTCGGCATCGCCACGAACGTCTGCGTGGAATCCACCCTGCGCGACGGCTTCTTCCTCGAATATTTCGGCGTCGTGCTGGAGGACGCCACCCATCAGGCCGGGCCGGAATTCGTGCAGCAGGCCGCCCTCTACAACATCGAATCCTTCTTCGGCTGGGTCTCCAGCGTCGCCGACTTCAAGGGCGTCGTGGGGCAGATCGCGCCGACCGCCTGACAGGAGACAGACATGCCCAAGACCGTCATCACCCCGCCCGGCACCCAGACGCCGATCGCTCCCTTTTCGCCCGGCACGATGGCCGACGGGGTGGTCTATGTCTCGGGGACGCTGGCCTTCGACAAGGACAACAATGTCGCCCATGTCGGCGACGCCGAGGGCCAGACGCGCGCGGTGCTGGAGACCATCAGGTCGGTGATCGAGACCGCCGGCGGGACCATGGACGACGTCACCATGAACCACATCTTCCTCAAGGACTGGGCTGACTATGCGGCCATGAACAAGGTCTATGCGGAGTATTTCCCGGGCGAGAAGCCGGCGCGGTTCTGCATCGTCTGCGGTCTGGTGCGGCCTGATTTCCTGGTCGAGATCGCCTCCATCGCCCACATCGGCAAGCGCTGATCCCTTGATCGAGGCCGGCCGCGCCGACGGCGTCCATTTTGAGGTCCACAGCGACGGTCCGGGCGACAGCCGGGAGGTTGTTATGCTGTCCGCCGGTCTGGGGGGCTCGGGGGCTTTCTTCGCGCCACAGATGGCGGCGCTGACGGCGCGGTTCCGGGTCGTGCTGTACGACCATCGCGGCACGGGCCGCAGCGACCGCGGCCTGCCCTCTCCCTATGCCGTCGAACACCTGGCGCGCGACATCGGCGGCGTGATCGACGCGCTCGGGGTGCAGGCGGTGCATGTGGTCGGCCATGCGGCCGGCGGGCTGGCGGGTTTGCAACTGGCATTGGACCGTCCCGCGCAGGTGCGGAGCCTCACGGTCATCAACGGCTGGAGCCGGCCCGATCCGCATATCGCCCGCTGCTTCCGCACCCGGATCAGCCTGCTGAATGACAGCGGCCCCGAGGCCTATATCCACGCCCAGCCGCTGTTCCTCTATCCGGCCGACTGGATCTCGGAGAATGCGGCGCGGCTGGCCGAGGAGGAGCCCCATCACCTCGCCGGCTTCCAGGGGCGGGAGAATATGCTGGCCCGGATCAACGCCCTGCTGGCGTTCGACATCGACGACCGGCTGGGCGAGATCGCCTGTCCGGTGCTGGTCAGCGCCAGCGCCGACGACATGCTGGTCCCGTCCCTGTGTTCGCGGCGGCTGGCGGAACGACTGCCGGGGGCGGTGCTCGATGTCGCGCCCCGGGGCGGTCATGCCTTTACGGCGACAGCGCCGGATGCGTTCAATGCGACCCTGATCGCCTTTCTTTCCGGCGACCCCCTGCCCTGATGAAGGATCACCCCATGGAAGTCGGCGTCTTCATTCCCATCGGCAACAACGGCTGGCTGATTTCCGAAACGGCGCCGCAGTACATGCCGTCGTTCGAGCTGAACAAGAAGGTGACCCAGGCGGCGGACCGCTATGGCCTCGACTTCGCGCTTTCGATGATCAAGTTGCGCGGGTTCGGGGGGAAGACGCAGTTCTGGGAGCACAATCTCGAGAGCTTCACCCTGATGGCGGGACTGGCCGCCGTCACCGACCGGATCAAGCTGTTCGCCACCGCCGCCACCCTGACCATGCCGCCGGCCATCGTGGCGCGGATGGCCGCGACCATCGACTCCATCGCGCCGGGCCGGTTCGGCATCAATCTGATCACCGGCTGGGCCGAGGCCGAGTACAGCCAGATGGGGCTGTGGCCGGGCGATAAGCACTACAAGGACCGGTACAACTACCTGGCGGAGTACGCGCAGATCCTGCGCGACCTGTTCGACACCGGGGTGTCGGATTTCAAGGGCGACTATTTCACCATGACCAACTGCCGGGTCAGTCCCCGCGCGACCGACACCAAGCTGATCTGCGCCGGTTCGAGCACCGAGGGTCTGGCCTTCACGGCGCAGTATGCGGACTACAGCTTCGCCCTCGGCAAGGGGACCAACACCCCGACCGCCTTTGCTGACGTCAACGAACGGCTGCGGGCGGCGAAGGAGAAAACCGGCCGGGACGTCAGCGCCTACATCCTGTTCATGGTCATCGCCGACGAGACCGACGAGGCCGCCATGGCCAAGTGGGAACGCTATCGCGACGGGGTCGACAAGGAGGCTGTGGCCTGGCTGGTCGGACAGGCGTCGGGCAATACGTCGGAAGACACCAATACGAAGCAACTGGCGGCCGAGAAGGCGGCGGTGAACCTGAACATGGGCACCCTCGTCGGCTCCCACGCCTCGATCGCCCGGATGCTCGACGAGGTGGCGACGGTCCCGGACACGGCCGGCGTGCTGCTGACCTTCGACGATTTCGAGAAGGGGATCGAGGATTTCGGACGCCGCATCCAGCCGCTGATGACCTGCCGCGCCCACATCACGAGCGCCTGAGGGTCAGGCGGCCTCGGCGGCAAGCTCCGGCGCGGCGGCGGTCAGCACCTCGTCTATCCCGGCGAACAGCGTGGCCATGGTCACCGGCTTGGCGAGATGGCCGTCCGCGCCGGCCTTGCGCCCGGCCTCGATATGCTCGGGCATGGCGTTGGCGGTCAGCATCAGCACCGGCGTGCGGCTCCAGCCACGCTGCAACTCGCAGGCGCGGATCGCGGCGGTGGCGGTCAGACCATCCATCACCGGCATCTGCATATCCATGAGGACAAGGTCGTAGCCGCCGCCCTGGAAGGCTTCCAGCGCCTCGCTGCCGTCCGCGACGCAGACCAGGTCGGCGCTGGCGCCGGCCAGAAGGACCTCGATGACCTTGCGATTGGCCGGATGGTCGTCGGCCAGGAGAATTCGCAGCGGGACAGCGTCGGACCCGCTCTCGGACGCCGCCGTATCCCCGGCCTGGGCGGCCTCGGCGAGGGGCAGGGGCGTCTCGAACCAGAAGCGGGAGCCGACGCCCGGTTCACTGTCGCAGTCGAGGCCGCCGCCCATCAGCTCCGCCAGTTCGCGCGAGATGGTCAGGCCCAGGCCGGTGCCGCCGAAGCGTCGGGTGATCGAGCCGTCGGCCTGATGGAAGCGGCCGAAGATGCGGGCCTTCTGGTCCGGCTCAAAGCCGACGCCGGTGTCCGCCACGGTGAAGCGGACGCGGTCATCGGCGGCGTCCTCGACGCTCAGCCGGACCTCGCCCTCGGCGGTGAATTTCAGCGCATTGCTGACCAGGTTGGTGAGGATCTGGCGGATACGCACGGCATCGCCATGGACGCGCCGCTCCGCGGCCGGCGCGATCTCGATCACCAGGGCCACGCCCTTCTCCTCCGCCTTGGGTCGCCACAAGGCAGCCGTCTCACGCACGACGTCGGCCAGATGGAACGGCGCCGGTTCGATGGTCAGCTGGCCGGATTCGATCTTGGCGGTGTCGAGAATGTCCGAAAGCAGCCGCTCCAGCGTGTCGCTGGACGACCGGACGATGTCGACCATCTCGCGTTCCCGCGGGCCGAGGTCGCTGCGCGCGAGGGCGTCGGCCATGGCGACGACGCCATTCAGGGGCGTGCGGATTTCGTGGCTCATATTGGCGAGGAAGTCGCTCTTGGACCGGCTCGCCTCTTCGGCGGCTCGCCGCGCCAGACGCAGGTGGCCGGCCGAGCGCCACTGCCAGACCAGCAGGCCCGTCGCCGTCAGGAAGAAGACGATGGCGATGCCGACGATCCACCTCTGGGAACTGATGACATCCTTCTGCAGGCGGGTGTTGGTGCGCGCGGTGTCGAGCTGGCGGCGACGTTCGGCCAGTTGCTCCTGCATGTCGCCGGTCACCTGTCCGATGCCGGCGCTGAACCGGCGCGCAGTCTGGATGTCCTGCGCCTTGTGATAGGCCTCCAGCCGCTGGAAGGCTTCCCGGGTCCGGCCTTCAGCGAACAGCAGGGCGGCCTCGACCCGCGGGACTTCCGAAAAGCCCTCTTCCCGGAACAGGCCGGCGGCCTCGCGGCGGCGGATTTCGGCGAGGTCCCGGCGCGCAAGACCGAGCTGACCGGTGCGGGCATAGGCCAGGGCGCGGGACGGCAGCAGTTGCGGGGCGAGGAAGCCGGCCGCGCCGAGGTCCGCGCCGTAGGAGGAAAGGCAGTTCAGCACGCCGGGCGAGTCGCCTCCCCCTTCGGCCACCATGGCGCAAAGATTGGCGTCATAGACCATCAGGCTCTCCAGCCCTGCCCGCCGGGAAAGCCTGTGATGGGCGGCATAAAGCCGGTCTGCCAGGTCCTGATCGCCGACCTGGACCGACAGTCGGGTCAGGTTGTAGAGGGCGTCGAAGTCGGGGCGGGGATAGGCGGGGTTGGAGAAGTCGATCTCGAACCGGCGGAAGGCCGTCGTCGCGCCCTCAATGTCGTTCAGCTTCATCAGGCCGATGCCCGTCACCTCCCACAGCCCGGCCCGGGCAGTGTCGGCGTAGGGCGCATCGTCCGGGATCACGGCGTCGGCCGCGGTCAGCAGGCGCAGGGCCTCGCCGATGCGGTCCCGATCCATCAGGGCCAGGGCGCTGAGGCGCATGGCGTGCGCCTTGACGAACCAGTCCGTGGTGGTGCGGGCGATCTGGTCCATTTCGACCGAGGCGGCGGTGTCGCCGTTATCGTAGCGGATGGTCAGGGCGTTCAGCCGGGCGATCATCTGGTATCGCGCGTCCCGACGGGCGAGCGCCGCAGCGGCGAGACGGTTGTTCCAGAACTCGGCCCGCTCGAAATCGCCCTGGTTCAGGGTGATCCACATCACGTGGTAGAGGCGGTTCAGCCCTTCACGGCCCGAATGGCTGAGGGCGTCCTCGCCGAAGGCTTCCAGGGCCGGAAAGCTGGTGGCGGCGGCCCGTTGCTCGACGCGCTGGGCCAGTTCGACCCGGCTCTCGCGGGACTGGGTCGCGGCCTCCGCGCCGCCGGCGCTGGCGAACCCGAACAGCAGGGCGGCGACGAGAACAAGCTTCACTGGGGACATGTCGTTTCCGTGATCACCGCCGATCATCGCCCACCGACCCTTTCACAAGCTTTAGCGCCGCGAGACTTTTCCGGGACCGGACCGTCTGTGGACTTCCGTCCGCCGCCACGTCAGCGTTCCCGGATGGCCGAATCGTCCGTCAGAGAGCCCGCGCCGGGGGGCTATTACGAGTTCTTCGCCGGGGGCGGGATGGTGCGCGCCGGTCTCGGCGAGGCCTGGCGCTGCCTGTTCGCCAACGACTTCGATCCCGCCAAGGCTGCGTCCTATCGCGCCAACTGGGGCGAAGCAGGGCTGCGGGTCGGGGACATCGCGGGCCTGACCGCCGACGACCTTCCCGGAACAGCGGACCTGATGTGGGGTTCGTTCCCCTGCCAGGATTTGTCGCTGGCCGGCGTCGGCGCCGGTCTGGGCGGCAAGCGGTCGGGGACGTTTCACGACTTCTGGGGCCTGGCGCGCGCGCTGGCGGACGAGGGCCGTGCGCCGCGGGTCGTGGCCGTCGAGAACGTCTGCGGCGCCCTGACCTCGCATGGCGGGCGGGATTTCGAGGTCATCTGCCGGACCTTCGCCGACGCCGGCTACCGGTGTGGAGCCCTGGTCATCAACGCAGATCGCTTCCTGCCGCAGTCACGGCCGCGCCTGTTCGTGATCGGCGTGCGCGACGACGCAGGCCTCGACCCGGCCCTGACATCCGCAACGGCTGACGGGCCGTTCCACACGCCGGCCCTGCGGCGGGCCGTGGAGCGGCTGCCGGTCGAACTGCAGGACCGGATGGTCTGGTGGCGATTGCCGGAACCGGGCCTTGCCAATGCGAGCCTCGGGTCGGTGATCGAGCCCCAGCCGTCGGACGTGCGCTGGCATTCGGTCGCGGAGACCGGCCGCCTGCTGGCGCTGATGTCGCCGCACAATCTGGCCAAGGTCGAGGCGGCGCGGCGGACGGGAGAGCGCTGCGTCGGGGGGCTGTACCGGCGGACGCGGCGCGATGCGGCGGGCGGGCGGGTCCAGCGCGCCGAGGTGCGGTTCGACATCGCCGGCTGCCTGCGGACTCCGGGCGGCGGATCCAGCCGCCAGACCCTGCTGGTGGTCGAAGGCGGGCGGGTCCGGTCGCGTCTGATGTCGGCGCGGGAGACGGCGCGGCTGATGGGGCTGCCGGACAGCTACCGCCTGCCGGGCTCGTACAGCGCCGCCTGCCATCTGACCGGCGACGGCGTCGCCGTGCCGGTGGTGCGGCATCTGGCGCAGTGGCTGATCGAGCCCCTGCTGGCGGCGCGGAGGGGGCTCCGCCGGGCCGCCTGAGAGGCTCTTGCCAAAGCCGTACAGCGGAGCATCATGTCGCCGGGGGATCCGGGGAGGACATCATGAAATTCGTACTGGCGGGGCTGGCGATACTGGGGTTTGCGACGCCGGCGGCGGCCGAGACCTGGCACGCGTTCTCGCGCAGCGCCAACTCGGCCTATATGGCCGAGGTCGACAGCATTGTGGTGGAGGGCGACGTCACCCGCATCCAGATGGCCATCGTGCCGCTGCGGGGCGAGGCCGGCGATCTGAGCCACACCGTCGACACCTATGAGTTCAAATGCGGCCCGAACCAGTGGCGCAGCACCCTGTCGGTCGAATTCGGCCCCGACGGCGTCGAGACCGGCCGGTATCCGGACGAAAGCGACTGGCTGAACGCCCGGGACGGGACGATCCCGGGCATCCTGAAGGAGATCGCCTGCGACGGGGTGCGGGCCAATCCGCCCCACTGGGCGTCTGTCAGCGCCTTTGTCGAGGCGAGGGTCCCCTCGACCTGAGCCGCGTCAGGCGTCGACCGCCGCATCCAGCGCATTGGCCTGGATGAACTCGCGGCGCGGCTCGACCACGTCGCCCATCAGTTTGGCGAAGAGGTCGGACGCGTCTTCCTGATGTTCGACCTGCACCTTCAGCAGGGTGCGGGCGTTGACGTCCAGCGTGGTCTCCCACAGCTGTTCCGGGTTCATCTCGCCCAGGCCCTTGTAGCGCTGGATGGCGAGGCCCTTCTTGCCGGCGTCCAGAACCGCTTCCAGCAGGTCCAGCGGGCCGCGGACGGTGACGGCCTTGTCCCTGCGGCGGAAGACGGCGGGCTTGTCGAACAGGCCCTCGAAGGCGGCGGAGCGTTCGGACAGGCGGCGGGCGTCCAGCGAGCGGATCAGCGCCTCTTCCAGCACGATGCGCTCGGTGACGGCGCGGCGGACGCGTTCGAAGGCCACGGCCCCCTGGGCGCCGGGCGAGCCGGTCCAGTCGCCGTCGCCTTCCTCGGCGTAGAGGTTAAGGCGGCTGGCGGCCTTCGCCGGATCGGCGGTCGCCTCGTCGAACAGACCGGCCAGGGCCGCCTGTTCGATGGCGAAGACGGGCGCGCGCTGCGACAGGCGGTCGACGCCGGCCTTGAAGGCCTTGGCCTCGCGCACCAGGGCCTGCAGGTCGAGACCGACGCGGCGTTCGCCATTGGGCAGGTCCAGCTCGGCCTCGGATGACCCTTCCTCGATGAGGTAGGCGTCCATCTCGGACTGGTCCTTGAGGTAGCGCGACTGCTTGCCCTTGGAGACCTTGTAGAGCGGCGGCTGGGCGATATAGACGTGCCCGCGCTCGATCAGCTCGGGCATCTGCCGATAGAAGAAGGTCAGCAGCAGGGTCCGGATGTGGGCGCCGTCGACGTCGGCGTCGGCCATCAGGATGATCTTGTGATAGCGCAGCTTGTCGGCGTTGAAGTCGTCGCGGCCGATGCCGGTGCCGAGCGCCAGGATCAGCGTCCCGATCAGTTCAGACGACAGCATCCGGTCGAAGCGGGCGCGCTCGACGTTGAGGATCTTGCCGCGCAGGGGCAGGACGGCCTGGTTCTCGCGGTTGCGGGCCTGTTTGGCCGAGCCGCCGGCGGAGTCGCCCTCGACGATGAACAGTTCGGACTTGGCGGGATCGCGTTCCTGGCAGTCGGCCAGTTTCCCGGGCAGGGAGGCCATGTCCATCGAGGTCTTGCGGCGGGTCAGGTCGCGGGCCTTGCGGGCGGCCTCGCGGGCGGCGGCGGCCTCGATGATCTTGGCGACGACGGCCTTGGCCTCGACCGGATGTTCCTCGAACCAGGTCGAAAGGCCTTCGGAGCAGAGGCCCTCGACGGCGGGGCGGACCTCTGACGAGACCAGCTTGTCCTTGGTTTGCGACGAGAATTTCGGATCCGGCACCTTGACCGACAGGACGCAGGTCAGGCCTTCGCGGGCGTCCTCGCCCGAGACCGAAACCTTCTCCTTCTTGGCGGCGCCGGCGGCGTCGATATAGCCGCCCATGACGCGGGTCAGGCTGGCGCGGAAGGCCGAGAGGTGGGTGCCTCCATCCCGCTGGGGGATGTTGTTGGTGAAGCACAGCATGGTCTCGTGGTAGCTGTCGTTCCACCACAGGGCGAGATCGATCTCGATCCCTTCCTTCTTGCCGCGAATGACGATGACGTCCTTCAGGATCGGCGACTTGGACTTGTCCAGGTGGCGCACGAAGGCCTCGACGCCGCCCTCGTAGTGCAGGATTTCCTCGAAGGGCTCGGCCCCGCGGTGATCCTGCAGCTTGATGACCACGCCCGAGTTGAGGAAGGCCAGCTCGCGCAGGCGATGCTCGAGCGTCTTCAGGTCGAAATCGATGTGGGCGAAGGTGGTGACCGAGGGGAAGAAGGTGACCTCGGTGCCCGACAGGACCTTGCCGTTGTCGCGCATCGGCGCGTCGCCGGTGACCTTGAGGCTTTCGACCGTGTCGCCGCGGGCGAACTTCATCTCGTGGCGTTTGCCGTTGCGGTAGATGACCAGCTTCAGCCAGTCCGAGAGAGCGTTGACGACGGAGACGCCGACGCCGTGCAGGCCGCCCGAGACCTTGTAGGAATTCTGGTCGAACTTACCGCCGGCGTGGAGCTGGGTCATGATGACCTCGGCCGCCGAGACGCCCTCGCCCTCGTGAATGTCGGTGGGGATGCCGCGGCCGTTGTCGGTCACGGTGACCGAGCCGTCGGCGTTGAGGATGACCTGGACCAGGTCGGCGTGGCCGGCGAGGGCCTCGTCGATGGCGTTGTCGACCACCTCATAGACCATGTGGTGCAGACCCGAGCCGTCGTCGGTGTCGCCGATATACATGCCGGGGCGTTTGCGCACGGCGTCGAGGCCCTTCAGGACCTTGATGGAATCGGCGCCGTAGGCGGCCTCTTCGGCGGTGTCTTCGTTGCGCGCGGTCGGGGTCTGGTCGGTCATACAATCGGTCGGTGAAACGCCCTCCAGGAGGGCTTCGGAAGGCGGCGGCGGGGCCGCCTTGAACGGACGGTTTTCAGGGCGGTTTTCAGGGCGCGAATCCGGGTCGCGCCGAGGCCTGCAACATATAGGGATTCAGGGCGGAATT
>CAYNNT010000075.1:0-14408 GCA_964398675.1 uncultured Brevundimonas sp. | reverse complement strand
CGACCGTCTGGATGTGTTCGGCGGCGTCGTCCGGGATTTCGATGTCGAATTCTTCCTCGAAGGCCATGACCAGTTCGACGTTGTCGAGCGAGTCAGCGCCCAGGTCGTCGATGAAGCTGGCCTTTTCAACGACCTTTTCCGGATCGGCGTCCAGGTGGTCGATGACGATCTTGCGGACGCGTTCCAGGGTGTCGGACATGGGTGTCTCTGCTTTCAGGGCCGCCGCGGCGGCTGTTGTCTCAAATCCTGCCGTATGACGACGGCGACGGCGACGCAAGCCTTGAACGAAGACTCACGCCAACCGGTTGCCGAGGCTTTAGCACGGCGGCGCGGGCGGAAAATAGCCCGTTACCGGGTTTGACCGCCCCGGTTCACCCACCAGACCAGCCCGCCGCCCGCCAGCGCGAGCGGCGCGCCATAGATGGCCCAGATGATCTGGCCGGTCATGAAGCTGCCCGGCAGGATGTTGAGCCCCTGCAGCACCCAGATGATGCCGATCAGCAGCATGGGGCCGCTGAGGATGGTGGCGAGGATGCGGAGGATTTTCATAGTGTCTCCCGTTGCCTTCTCCCCTTGGGGGAGAAGGTGGGCGGCGGAGCCGCCCGGATGAGGGGGATGTTGGAGGCCGACTGGCTGGCGACCGGTCCGGGGCGACCTTACCCCTCATCCGGCCCTACGGGCCACCTTCTCCCCCAAGGGGAGAAGGACGCACCCACCTAGATCATCGCCATGCCGCCGTTCACGTGCAGGGTCTGCCCCGTGACGTAGGCGGCTTCGTCCGAGCACAGATAGACGGCGGCGGCGGCGATCTCCTCGCCCGTGCCGAGACGGCCGGCGGGGATGTTCTTCAGGATGGTCTCGCGCTGGGCATCGTTCAGGACATCGGTCATCGGCGAGGCGATGAAGCCCGGCGCGATGCAGTTCACCGTGATCCCGCGCGACCCGACTTCCTGCGCCAGCGACTTGGAAAAGCCGATCATGCCGGCCTTTGAGGCCGCATAGTTGGTCTGGCCGGGGTTGCCGGTGACGCCGACGACGGAGGTGATGCCGATGATCCGGCCCGAGCGGCGCTTCATCATCCCCTTCATCGCCGCGCGCGACAGGCGGAAATAGCTTTCGAGATTGACCCGGATCACGTCCTGGAAATCCTCGTCCTTCATCCGCATCAGCAGGCCGTCCTTCGTGATGCCGGCATTGGCGACGAGGATGTCGAGCGGAGCGCCCGCGGCTTCCTCGGCCCGGGCCAGCAGGCCGTCGACCGAGTCGGCGTCCGACAGATTGGCGGCGGCGGCGAAGGCGCGCTCGCCCAGCTCACCGGCCAGGTCCTGCAGCACCGCCTCACGGGTGCCGGAGAGGACGACGGTCGCGCCCTGGGCGTGCAGGGCCCGGGCGATGGCCCCGCCGATGCCGCCGGTCGCGCCGGTCACAAGGGCGGTCTTGCCGGTGAGATTGAACATGCGGGGGCTCCGTTTCGGAAGATTGGAGGGTGATCGGTGGTTGGTGGTTGGTGATTGGTGACTGGCGCGGAAGGGTTGGTGGTCGGGGATCGCTGGCGGCGTCACGCACGGACCAGTCACCAATCACCAACCACCAATCACCTCAAAGCGACTTCGCGAACGCTTCCAGATCTTCCGGCGTGTTCAGCGACAGGCTCTCCGCGTCGGGCGCGATCCGCTTGGCCATGCCGGCCAGGACCTTGCCCGAGCCGATCTCGGCGAAGCGGGTCACGCCCCCCTCCCCGGCCATCCATTCCATGCTCTCGCGCCAGCGGACGCGGCCGGTGACCTGTTCGACCAGCAGGCGGCGCAGGACCTCGGGGTCGCGCTCGGGGCGGGCGGTGACGTTGGCGACGACGGCGACCGAGGGGGCGACGATGGTCGCGGAGCCGAGCGCCGTGGCCATTTCGTCGGCGGCGGACTGCATCAGGGGGCAGTGGAAGGGCGCCGAGACGTTCAGCGGGATGGCGCGGGCGCCCAGTTCCTTGGCCTTTTCGATCGCCCGATCGACGGCGGCCTTGTCGCCCGAGATGACGATATTGCCGGCGTTGTTGTCATTGGCGACGACGCAGACGCCGACCTCGGAGCCCGCGGCGGCGGCGGCCTCGGCGAGCGCCAGGTCGGTCTTCGGCCCGATCAGCGAGGCCATGGCGCCCTTGCCGACGGGCACGGCGCGCTGCATCGCCTGACCGCGCAGTTTCAGCAGCCGGGCGGTGTCGGCGAGTGTGATGGAGCCGGCGGCGCACAGGGCCGAATATTCCCCGAGCGAATGACCGGCGACGAAGCCGGCGCGGCTGACGTCGACGCCGAACTCGACCTTGAGCACGCGGGCGGCGGCCAGGGACACGGCCATCAGGGCGGGCTGGGCGTTCTCGGTCAGGGTCAGCTGGTCCTCGGGCCCCTCGCGCATCAGGACCGACAGCTTCTGGCCCAGGGCCTCGTCGATCTCGGCATAGACCTCGCGGGCGGAGGCGAAGGCGTCGGCGAGCGCCGCCCCCATGCCGACCGACTGGCTGCCTTGTCCGGGGAACAGCAGGGCGAGGGTCATGTCGGGTCTCCGGCGGTGTTGAATCGAGCCGGAGGGGTAGGACGGAAGCGCGGAGGGGGCAAGCCGGGCGCTAGAACAGCACTGCCGGGTTCATGATGCGGTGCGGGTCGATCGCCGCCCTCACCGCTTGCATGGTGCGGACTTCGAGCGGCGACTTGTAGCGCCGCGCTTCCTCCGTCTTGAGGCGGCCGAGGCCGTGCTCGGCGGAGATGGAGCCGTCGTAGCGGGCGACGATGTCGTGGACGATCTGCGAGCCTTCTTCCCAGCGCGCGAGAAAGGCCGGGCGATCACCGCCGACCGGGCAGAGCACATCATAGTGCAGGTTGCCGTCGCCGACGTGGCCGAAGGCGCTGACCCTCGCGCCCGGGTGGAAGCGTTCGACGGTCGCGGTCGCTTCTTCAAGGAAGTCGGCGATGCGGGACAGGGGCACGGAGACGTCGTGCTTCCAGCCGCCGCCTTCGGGCTTCTGGGCCGCCGACTGTTCCTCGCGCACCTTCCAGAAGGCGGCGCGCTGGGCGTCGTTCTGGGCGATGGCGGCGTCGTTGATCAGGCCGGCCTCGAAGGCGTGGGTCAGCAGCCGTTCCATGGCCGCGTCGGCCGCGCCGGGCTCGCCCGAGACCAGTTCGATCAGGACGTACCAGGGCGGCGTGCTGTCCAGCGGCTCGCGCGTCTCGGGGACGTTGGCGAGGACGAAACCCATGCCGATCCGCTTCATCAGCTCGAAGGCCTCGACCCCGCCGCCCGTCTCGGACTTGGCGCGGGCCAGCAGTTCGATGGCGGCCGAGGGCGCGTCGAGCCCGACCATGGCGGTGGCGCGGCTGCGCATGACGGGGAACAGCTTGAGGGTGGCGGCGGTGACCACGCCGAGGGTGCCCTCGGCGCCGATCAGCAGCTGTTTCAGGTCATAGCCGGTATTGTCCTTGCGCAGGCGTTTGAGGCCGTTGAAGACCTCGCCGTCCGGCATCACCGCCTCGATGCCCAGCACCAGATCGCGCATCATGCCGTAGCGGAGCACGGCGGTGCCGCCGGCGTTGGTCGAGATGACCCCGCCGATGGTGGCCGTGCCCTCCGCCGCGAGGCTGAGCGGAAACAGGCGGTCAGCGGCGGCGGCGGCCTGCTGGGCCTCCAGCAGGGTGATCCCGGCCTCGACGGTCATGGCGTCGTCCAGAGGCGTGACGTCGCGTACGGCGCGCAGCTTGCGGGTCGAGAGCAGGACCTCGCCATAGGGAATCTGGCCGCCGACGAGGCCGGTGTTGCCGCCCTGGGGCACGATGGCGATGCGATGCTCTGCGCAGACACGGACGGCGGCGGCGACCTGGGCGGTCGAGCGCGGCGTCAGCATCAGCGGCGAATGGCCGTGCCAGCGATTGCGCCACTCGGTCAGCCACGGGGCGATTTCAGCGGGATCATCGGTCCAGCCGCCGTCGCCGAGGGCGGACTTGAGGGCGGCGAACGCAGCGGGCGACGGGTCGGTCATGCCGTTTTTGTGGCAAGGCGAGGGCGTTTGCGCCAGCCCAATCCTCAACCCCTGTTTCGCCGCCACGTCTCCCGGTCGATCTCCCACAGCTCGGCCTCCTGCACACCGCTGACCAAGGGCAGCGCCAGACGCCTCACCACACGCATTCCCCGCTTCGCGGAAATCCGGCGCGACGCCGGATTGGCGACCGCCTTGGGGACGCGCAGGACGTCTTTCCCCAACCCCTCGAACCAGTAGTCGGTTACCGCGTCGCTCGCCTCGGTCGCGAAGCCCTGTCCCTGCCATGCCGGGTCAATCCAGAAGCCGCGGTTGTCGTCGGCCGCCTCCGACAGGGTGACAACGCCGATCAGCTGCCCCGGCTCGACCTTGCGCCGGATGCTCCAGTGCCAGGCCGTACCCTCCGCCATACCGGGCAAGGCGACCTTCGACACAAAGGTTTCAGCGCCGTCGTCCGGATAGGGCCAGGGGACCGTCGCCGTCATCCAACGCACCACCTCCCACACCGGAAACGCCGCCTGGATGGCGGGCGCGTCCGCCAGGGTCAGCGGTCGAAGCAACAGGCGTTCGGTCTCCAAGGGGGTCATGGGTCCAGCATAGGGTCATGCGGAACCTTCACAATCCATGGGTGGACACCCGTCCGCGAATGCCGGGATATGCCGAGATGTCCGCCACCCCGCCCGCCCCCGTTCCCGCCGTCGGAGTCGTCTGTCTGCGCGGCGATTCCGTGCTGCTGATCCGGCGGGGGACGCCGCCGCGCCAGGGCGAATGGAGCCTGCCCGGCGGCCGGATCGAGTCGGGCGAACGGGCGATCGACGCCGCCCTGCGGGAATTGCGCGAGGAGACGGGGGTCGAGGCGGAGATCACCGGCCTGATCGACGTGGTCGACGGGCTCTTCCCCGAGGCGGGCCGTCACTATGTCCTGATCGATTACGCGGCGCGCTGGGTGTCGGGCGAGCCGGTGGCCGGCGACGACGCCGCGGAGGCCCGGTTCGTCGCCCTGGACGAGGTCGAGACGCTGATCGACTGGTCCGAAACCCGGCGGATCATACGGATGGCCGCAGACGCGCGTTGAAGGCGCAAGATTACGCGGATGTCATCTCCGCCGTGTCCGGTTTCTGTGGCGTGGCGGCCACAGGGTGCTAACCTGAGCGGGACAGGGAGATATTATGGACACGTCGCTTCTATTCACCGTCGCTCTGGTGGTGCTGGCCTTTGTGCTGCTGTTCAGCGTGGTCAAGATCGTCCCCCAGGGCCGCGAGATGACCGTTGAACGGTTCGGCAAATACACCCGCACCCTCAGCCCCGGCATCAGCATCCTGACCCCGTTCGTCGAGCGCATCGGGCGCCGCATGAACATGATGGAGCAGGTCCTTGATGTTCCTCAGCAAGAGGTCATCACCAAGGACAACGCCATGGTGAAGGTCGACGCCATCGTCTTCATCCAGGTGATGGAGGCCTCGGCCGCCGCCTACCGCATCGAGAACCTGCCCTACGCCATCACCCAGCTGTGCTCGACCAATCTGCGCACCGTGGTCGGTTCGATGGAGCTCGACGAGGTGCTGTTCCAGCGGGACTCGATCAACTCGCGCCTGCTGACCGTGATCGACGCGGCGACAGAGCCGTGGGGCGTCAAGGTCAACCGGATCGAGATCAAGGACCTGACCCCGCCGGCCGACATCACCAACGCCATGGCCCGCCAGATGAAGGCCGAGCGCGAGCGCCGCGCCGTCATCACCGAGGCCGACGGCGAGAAACAGGCCGCCATCGCGCGGGCCGAGGGCGCCAAACAGGCGGCCATCCTCGAAGCCGAGGGCCGTCGCGAAGCCGCCTTCCGTGACGCCGAGGCCCGTGAACGCGAAGCCGAGGCCGAGGCCAAGGCCACCGCCATGGTGTCCCAGGCCATCGCGGCCGGCGACGTCAACGCCATCAACTATTTCGTGGCCCAGAAATACGTCGAGGCCTTCGCCGAACTGGCGCGCAATCCGACGGCCAAGACGGTCATCGTCCCGGCGGAGATGTCCGGCCTGGTCGGCACCATCGCCGGCCTGGGCGAACTGGTCGGCCTGGCGAAGGAACAGCAGCAGGGCCGCAGCGACGTGCGCCGCGACGCCCCGCCGCCGCCGCCCGCCCCTGCCCGCGCGACCCCGCCGCGTCCGCCCCGCCCCTCCGTTCCGAGGACCTGATCCATGGAAGCCCTGACTGACCTGCACGCGGCCCAGCCGTTCTGGATCTGGCTGGCTCTGGGCGTGCTGCTGCTGGCGGTGGAAGCCGCCTTCTCGACCGAATGGCTGCTGTGGCCGGCGGTTTCGGCGGGGGTGGTGGCCGTGGTCACCGCGCTCGGCCTGCCGCTCAACTTCCTCGGCGAGATGGCGCTGTTCGCCGCCCTCACCGTGGCGATGACCCTGCTGTCGCGCCGGCTGATCCAGCGGGTCAATCCCTCGGACGCGCCCGACATCAACGCCCGCGACATCCGCCTGGTCGGCCAGCGCGCCCAGGTGGTCCAGGGCTTCGTCGACGGCCGGGGCCGGGTGTTCGTCTCGGGCGCCGAATGGGTCGCCGAAATCGAGGGCGCGGCGCCGCTGGCGGGCGAGAGCGTGATCGTCGAGGGGATGGACGGACCGAAGCTGAAGGTGCGGCCGGCCTAACCGGCGCGCATATCCTCGATCCCGCGATTGGCCAGGCCGTCGGCGCGTTCGTTCAACTCATGGCCGGCGTGGCCCTTGACCCAGTGCCATTTCACCTCGTGGCGTGACCGGGCGGCGTCGAGGCGTTTCCACAGGTCCTCGTTCTTGACCGGCTTCTTCTCGGCCGTCTTCCAGCCGCGCGCTTTCCACGGCCCGATCCATTTGGTGATGCCGTCCATGACGTAGCGGCTGTCGGTGTGCAGATCGACGCGGCACGGACGGGTCAGGGCCTCCAGCGCGCTGATCGCGCCCATCAACTCCATGCGGTTGTTGGTGGTCAGCGGCTCGCCGCCCCACAGCTCCTTCTCATGACCGCCGCCGGTCTGCAGAATGGCGCCCCAGCCGCCGGGGCCGGGATTGCCCTTGCAGGCGCCGTCGGTGTGGATGATCACGTGACTCATGCGCGCGTCCTAACAGGTTCGCTTGGCGTCGCGCCACCGAAGCGCCTATATGCGGCTCAAGTGATTGAACGGGCCGCGCATCGGCCCGAACGAGGAGATGGTTTGTGGGCTCTTTCAGCATCTGGCATTGGGCCATTGTCATTATTCTCGGCATGTTGCTGTTCGGCGGACGCGGCAAGCTGTCGGGCCTGATGGGCGACGCGGCCAAGGGCATCAAGGCCTTCCGCGAGGGTCTCAAGGACACCGATTCGGACAAGCCTTCGGACGAGCGCGCGGGCGCCCTGCCCCGCACCGACGCCGAAAAAGAAGACCTGAAAAACTAGTCGCGACGCGCGTCGGAGACTGAGGATGGGTGGACTGGGTCCCGGCATCGGGGGCGGCGAATATCTGGTGATCGCCGTCGTCGCCCTGCTCGTGGTGGGGCCCGAGCGGCTGCCGCTGCTGCTGCGCAAACTGGGCAAGCTTGTCGCCAGGGCGCGCGGAATGGCGAATGAGTTCCGCTCGAGTTTCGACGAGATGGCGCGTCAGTCCGAGCTCGATGAACTCCGCAAGGAGGTCCAGGCGCTGCGGACCGGTCAGGGCTTGGTCCCGCTGGGGGCCGAGGCCGACGCCGCCTTCCGCGAAATCCGCGACGACCTGAACCGGCCGCTGGACCAGCCGGTGATGCTGGCCGCGCCCGACGAATGGCCGGACAGCCCGCCGGTGATGACTCCGCTTGAAGCCGAACCGGCGCCGGTGAAAAAGACAGCGTCCAGACCCCGCAAGCCCGCGACCAAAAAGGCGGATGCGCCCGTGGCCTCCATCAAGACCGCCAGCGGCAAGTCCCGGCCCGTCCGTGCGAAGAAGGTGGACCTGTGAGCCGGCTTGACACCGACGAGGATGAGATCGAGGCGTCGCGCGCGCCGCTGATGGATCATCTGATCGAGCTGCGGGGGCGACTGGTGGTCTGCGTGGTCGCCTTCGTGATCGCCTTTCTCGTCTGCTTCTATTTCGCCGCCCCGATCCAGCTGATCCTGATCCATCCGTTCCAGGTCGCCTCGGCGCTGCACGCGGCGGCCGGCCCTTCCGGCCATAGCGCCTCGCCCTTCGATCTCATCGAAGCGACGGCCTGGCTGAAGCCGCTTCCGACAGGCGGAGAACCGGTCGCGCTGATCTCGACGGCGCCGCTGGAGCAGCTGTTCACCAAGATGAAGATCGCCGGTTTCGGCGGCGTGGTTCTGGCCTTTCCCGTCCTGGCCTGGCAGCTCTACCGGTTCGTGGCGCCGGGCCTCTATCGCAACGAGAAGGGGGCCTTCCTGCCCTTCCTGCTGGCGTCGCCTGTCCTGTTCAGCCTGGGCGCCGCGCTGGTCTATTTCGTGATGTTGCCATTCGTCATGTGGTTCTCGCTGAACCAGCAGGTCGTAGGCGACGGCGTCTCGGTCGCCCTGCTTCCCAAGATTTCAGAGTACCTGAATCTCGTCACCGCCCTGCTGCTGGCGTTTGGCCTTTGTTTCCAGCTTCCCATCGTCATGACCCTGCTCGGTCTCGCCGGGATCATCTCCTCGAAGGTCATGGCCGAGGGACGCCGCTACGCCATCATGGCTGTGGTCGTGGTCGCCGCCATCGTCACACCGCCCGATCCGATCAGCCAGATCATGCTCGCCGTGCCGCTGGTGCTGCTCTACGAGATTTCGATCTGGTGCGTGCGGCTGATCGAATTCCGCCGCAGGAAGGCGGATGCGGCCGAGGGGCTGGCCTGATCCTGGCGACGCCAAGCGCCCGCCGTGCTAGGGAGAAGACATGGTTTCGCCGTCCCGTTTCCTGATGCCGACGACCGCCCGGGCCGCCGCCTTGCTGGCCCAGGTCCAACGCATTCCCGGCGTGCGATACTGGGCGGCGGCCGGTCTGGTGCTGGTCTCGCTCTGGGTGCGGGTGCAGCTTTCGCCCTACCTCGCCGGCTACGGCTACATCTGCTTCTATCCGGGGGTCATCCTGTCGGCCTACTGGCTGGGCGGCCGTCCGGGCCTTACGGCGGCGGGCCTTTCGACGGTCATCGTCTATAATTTCATGGGGCCTGCGCCCTTCTCCTTCCCGACCGACGGACAGGCGATGGTGGGGCTGGGCTTCTTTCTGGTCTCGTCCGTGCTGCTGATCCATGTCCTCAGCACCATCCGGGCGCGGCTCAACACCCTGACCACCAAACATGCGCAGGTCGAAGCCCTGGCCATGGGCCAGGCCGAACTGTTCCGCGACCACGCGCAGCGCACGACCGATCATCTGCAGCTGATCTCGGCCATTCTGCAGCTGCGGGCGCGGGAGGAAGCCGATCCCGTCGTTTCGCGGGTTCTGACCAACGCCGCCTCGCGCACCCTGCTGATCTCGCGCACCCACAGGGAGTTCACCGGCGGCGTCGACCGGCGCATTCCGTTCGAGGCCTTCGCCCGCAAGCTGGTCGAGGCCGCCGCGGCCCGGGGCGGCGTTCCCTCTGATCGCGTCAGCATCGCCGGCGGCGCGCGCGACATCCCGCTGGAACAGGCCACCTCGCTGGGGCTGGTCCTGCTGGAATACCTGAACACCCTGAAGGCCCAGCGCGCCGCCGTGGCGCTCTCGGTCATCCTCGACGAGGACGGCCGGGACCGGTTCCTGAATCTGGCCGTGACCGAGGGCGAAGGGCCGACTCCCGACGACATCCCCCTGTTCGAGGCCATCACCGAACAACTGGGCGGACGATTGCTGATCACCCGCGGCGCGCCGGGCGGCGGCGGAGGCGGCGGCGTGCGCATCACCTTCCCGGCCGAGGTCCAGCCGGCGGAGCGCTGGAACCCCGTGGCGGTCAGCCTGCACTAGGGGGAACAACGGTCGAGCGTGGCCGTTAGCACCGGGTTCCCATCCAGGAGTCCGCCCATGACCATTCGCCACACGCTCACCACGGTCGCCGCCCTCGCCGTCGTCGCCATCGGCGCCGCCGCCTGCACCCCCGCCGCCAACGACGCCAACGCTGACCGCGACACCGACACGACCACCATCATCGAGCGCGAGGTCCCGGCGGCTCCGGTCGTGGTTGAACGCGAAGTGCCCGTCCCGACGCCGCCCGTGGTCATCGACACGGACCGCCGCGGCGACGACAGCACCACGGTCCGCGCCGGCCGCGACGGCATCGAGGTCGAGACCACCAACCGCTAGAGTCGGCCCCTCAGGTTATCCAGCTCGAGCGGGGATCGATTTCGCACGTCCCGGCGCCCTCCTCGCAGGTAGCCAGGAAGCTGCCCCCGACCCAGCTGGCCGACCACACGACATAGTGCCGGCGACCGTCGAGAGACGAGTAAACCTTCACGGTCGGCGGATAGAAGGGCGCGCCTCGCCCGGTCAGGGCGCGCAAGGCTTCGGGCGTATAGAGCAGCAGGCGGAACGGCAGATCCAGTCCGGCAAACAGGGACGGGTCTCCGCCGACAATGAAGGTGTCGCGCGGCGCCGGAACCGGCGGGCCGCCGATGGCCGAGGCGATTATGTCGTCCAGGCCCTCCCCCGGCGAGGCCACCGGTACGACAAGCGCGGCGTCATCATAGCCGATCATCTGCTTCAGGATGGCGCGGGCCAGGGCCGTCCGGTCGGGCGGAGTCGCGGGGTCATAGGCGACCTGAGGTAGTGGATCGATCCCGTCCAGCGCTCCATCTCCGTCGATATCAGGATTGGCTCCGTCCAGATTCAGGCGGCGTTCCACCAGATCGGTCAGACCGTCTGCGTCGCCGTCCCGGTTCAGGTCGGCGAGGGACGCCGTCAGCACCACGCCGTCCTCCTGGCGTTTGAGGCGAAGGCCCACCGGCGGGAAGGTGATGGATTCCGGATCGATCTCGCGCACCTGCACCTCGATCTGCAGGCGGTCGCCATCGAGCAGCGGCAACCTCGAACGGGGCGCAACCAGATAGGGGAAATGTTCCTGCAGACCGAGATAGACAGGCTGGCCCCAGACGCCGCCGAGACTCCGGTTGAACCACAGTCCATAGGCGCCGGTTTCGCCCGGCAGGTCGTAGGTCGAGTCCCGATAGACCAGAAGACGCTCGTCACCCCGTTCATCCAGGCGAATGACTGCATGACGCAGGACGGGAAGCGTGGGGTCTTCCTCTTCGTCGCCGTCGTCGGGGCCGATGTCCGCACGGCTGTGGCCCGCCTCCGGCTCCGGCGCGCGCCAGGGCGCCAGCCCCTCGGGCAGGCGGGACTCGGTCCAGGCGGCCGGAATCACCCCGACCCGACCCCTGCCCTGATCAGCCTGTTCCGGAAAGGCCCGCCAGGCCGACTCGATCTTCGGCGACAGGGCCGCACGCCGCTCACGCACCGACGGGGGAAAGGAGTCCGCCAAGGCGGCGAGGGTCGGCGGCTGGTATTCCCTGCGGTAGTAGGGCGGTCGCGCCTCGATCTCTGCGGCGATGCCGGCGTATCCCGCGGACCGCGCCCGATCGGCGACGACGACCTGCGCCGCGGGGCCATAGCCGAGGTTCATCCAGCCCGATCCATCCAGGCCCCGATGCCGCGACGGCAGCGTCGGGTCGCCGTCGACATAGAGGTTGAAGAGGCTCTCGTGCGGTCGCTCGCGGTGAAGCGCATCGACCACGGCGGCATGCGCCTGACCCATCTGCGCCGCGCCGCCGAGGCGGGTTTCACCCCGGGTCAGCAGTATCCCGGCCTCCTCCCGGTCGCCCGCCGCCCAGAGGGCCGCGACCATTTCGTCCATGAAGGCCGTGCCGTACTCACGCTCCTCGCAGGTCTCATCCGGCAGCCGGGCGGATCCCTCTCGAGACGGCCCGGGAACGCCGCATCCTTCGGAGGGCGCGAGGGGCAGAGCCTCACGCAAGGCCGGCTCCTGTCCGCGCCAGGCGGCGATAGCCTCACCGGTCAGACCCAGTCTCAGATAGTGGGTCAGGAGGACCTGGGCATGGATGGCCTGCGCCTCGATCGGAGCGCCGTCCCGCGCGAGGCGCGCCTGCCCCTCCTCGAGAATAGCCAGCAGCCAGCCATCCCGGTGATCGGGTTCGCCACCCGCCACCGGGGGACTGGCTCGCAACGCCTCCAGCACCCCGGGCGCGTCCGGCGCCTCCAGCAGCATCAGCGCCAGCAGCGGTGCTTGCTCGTTGTAGGTATAGAGGTCGGACAGTACCCGGATGCGCGCGGGATGAGCACGGATAGCGGCCATGACCCGGGCGTCGAGAACGTTCTTGCCGACGACCGTCAGCAAGGCGCCCGAAGGCTCCTGAGCGGCCTCGACCAGCGCGGCCGCGGTCGCTGCGGTCGGATCAACGGGCTCGCAATCGCCGTCGCGGCAGGCCTGGTGGGCCGCCACCGTCCGCATGATGACCAGGGCGTAGCGGCTCGCTTCGGCGCGCGATCGTCCGATCGACCGGGCGAACACGTCCAGCGCTGCACGGGGGTCAGAGGGATGCGCCTCTCCGGCGGCATACAGCAGGTCCTCCCAGTCGGGCGGATCGGCCGGCTCGCCGTAGCGCGACATGGTCTCGTCCCTGAAGGCGGTCCACTCCCGGGCGCTCTGCGCATGCGCTGGCGTCGCCAGGACGGTCGCCAGGAACATCAAACCCAGTATCGCTCTGTTCGCCATGTCCTCAGCCCCCTCTGGTCAGGACGACCAGCCTGACCGCAACCTGAGGCGGGATTGCGTCGGTCGGCCACAACGAAAAAGGGCGCCGGACGGTTTCCTGTCCGGCGCCCCTGATCGTCTCTTCAGCCGCCGATCAGCAGCTGTAGTACATGTCGAATTCGACGGGGTGCGGGTGCAGTTGCAAGCGCATCACCTCTTCCATCTTCAGCTCGATATAGCTGTCGATGAAGTCGTCATCCATGACGCCGCCCTTCTTGAGGAAGGCGCGGTCCTGGTCGAGGGCGTCCAGCGCCTCCTTCAGCGAGCCGCAGACCTCGGGGATCGAGCCGCGCTCTTCCGGCGGCAGGTCGTAGAGGTTCTTGTCGGCGGGCGCGCCCGGATCGATGCGGTTCTCGATGCCGTCCAGGCCCGCCATCAGCAGGGCCACGAAGGTCAGGTAGGGGTTGCCCATCGGATCGGGGAAGCGGGCTTCGATGCGCTTGGCCTTGGGCGAATTGACCCACGGGATCCGGATCGAGGCGGAGCGGTTGCGCGACGAATAGGCCAGTTTCACCGGCGCTTCGTAGCCGGGGACCAGCCGCTTGTAGGAGTTGGTGGTCGAGTTGGCGAAGGCGTTGATGGCCTTGGCGTGTTTGATGATGCCGCCGATGTACCAGAGACAGAGGTCCGACAGGCCGGCGTATTTGTCACCCGCGAACAGCGGCTTGCCATCGCGCCAGATCGACTGGTGAACGTGCATGCCCGAGCCGTTGTCGCCGAAGGTCGGCTTGGCCATGAAGGTGGCCGACTTGCCGTAGGCGGCGGCGACGTTGTGGATGACGTATTTGTAGAGCTGGAGCCGGTCGGCCATGGTCAGCAGGTCGCTGAACTTCAGACCCAGTTCGTGCTGGGCCGGGGCGACCTCGTGGTGGTGCTTCTCGGGCTGCATGCCCAGGTCGCGCATGACGCCCAGCATTTCGCCGCGCAGGTCCTGGGCGCTGTCGGTCGGATTGACCGGGAAATAGCCGCCCTTGTGCGTCGGGCGGTGACCCATGTTGCCTTCGGAATATTCCGCGCCCGTATTGGCCGGCAGTTCGATCGAGTCATAGGCGTAGCCGGTATCGTGCGGCGCGGTGGACCAGCGGACGTCGTCGAAGATGAAGAACTCGGCTTCCGGGCCGAAGAAGACGGTGTCGCCCACGCCCGACGACTGGACATAGGCCAGGGCCTTCTTGGCCATCGACCGGCTGTCGCGGTTGTAGGGCTCGCCGGTGTCGGGGTTCAGGACGTCGCAGAACAGGAACAGGGTCGTCTGCTGGTAGAACGGGTCGATCCAGTAGCCGTTCAGGTCCGGCTTGAGCAGCATGTCGGACTCGTTGATCGCCTTCCAGCCGGCGATCGAGGAGCCGTCAAACATCGTCCCCTCTTCGAGGAACTCTTCATCGACCAGGTCGATGTCGAAGGTGACGTGTTGCATCCGACCCTTGGTGTCGGTGAAACGGAGATCGACGTATTTCACGTCCTTCTCCTTGATCTCCTTGAGAATCTTTCCGGCGCTCATGTCTTGTGGATCCTGTCTGGCGGGGGAGGAAGAATAACGGCCGCTCCTTGCGGAACGGCCGGTGGAAAATGGGACTAGACGGCCTGGGCGCCGGATTCACCGGTGCGGATGCGGATGACGTTGAGGACGTCGGAGATGAAGATCTTGCCGTCGCCGATCTTGCCGGTGCGTGCGG
>CAYNNT010000074.1:0-14499 GCA_964398675.1 uncultured Brevundimonas sp. | reverse complement strand
CCGGTCACCCCCAGCCCGATGCGCCGCTTGGCCTTGGCCTCGGCCTCCTGGGCCGGCAGGGGGAAGCGTGAGATGTCGATGACGTTGTCCAGCATCCGCACGGCTGTGCGGGTGAGCGCCGCCAGCTCCACCTCGTCCATGGCCGCGCCGGATTCGAACGGCGCGGAGACGAGACGAGCGAGATTGATCGACCCCAACAAACAGGCCCCATAGGGCGGCAGCATCTGTTCGCCGCAGGGATTGGAGGCCGAGATCAACTCGCAATGGGCCAGGTTGTTGGCGGCGTTGACCCGGTCGATAAAGATCACACCCGGTTCGGCTGCGTCGTAGGTTGCCTGCATCAGGCGGTTCCACAGGTCCGCCGCCCGGACTGTGCGCCGGACCTCGCCGTTGAACACCAGGGGCCAGTCCGTGTCGGCGTCCAGGGCGGTCATGAAGGCGTCGGTGACCAGCACCGAGAGGTTGAAATTGCGGAACCGCACCGCGTTCCGCTTGGCGTCGATGAAGGCCTCGATGTCCGGATGGTCGATCCGGAGACAGCCCATCATCGCCCCGCGCCTTTGGCCCGCCGACATGATCGTGCGGCACATGGAGTCCCAGACGTCCATGAAGCTGAGCGGGCCCGAGGCCTCCGCGCCGACCCCCCGCACCGGTGCACCTGACGGCCGGACCGTGGAGAAGTCCATACCCACGCCGCCGCCCTGCTGCATGGTGACCGCCGCCTCCCGCAGATGCTGGAAGATGCCGTCGAGATCGTCAGGGAGGGTCCCCATGACAAAACAGTTGAACAGGGTCACCGCACGTCCCGTGCCGGCTCCGGCGAGAATTCGCCCAGCTGGCAGGAAGCGATAGCCTTCGAGGGCCTCCCGGAACCGCGCGCGCCAGCGACCGCGAGACTTCGCCGGTTCGGCTTCGGCGAGGGCGGTGGCGACCCGGTCCCACGTGGCCTCGACGGTCGCGTCTCCCGGCCCGTCCTGAGGCCGGAAACGATATTTGCTGCTCCAGATCTCACCGGCCAGCGGACTGTCGAACGCCATGTCTGCACTCCTCGAAAAGCGGAGGGTCAGACTCGGTGATTCCGTGCGGCGTCGGGAAGGCTTCCGGGGGTGTCGCGGTCACGGACCGCCATCAACGGGAGGCTTGATTGACGTCAAGCGACGGTCGGCGCCGGCGGTCTAGGAAGACGCTTCGTCGTGCCCGTGAATGCGAAGCGCGAACCGGAGAGGTCAACCCCGATCATGGCGCTTGAACACCTGTCTGTCGGCGAGATCGCCGTCATCCTGCCCGCAGCCACCGCGGTCTTTCGCCGCCACAAGATCGATTTCTGCTGTAAGGGCGATACCTTGCTCGCGAAGGAAGCGGAAAGCCGCGGCCTGGACCTGGCGGCCCTTGAGGCGGAACTCCACGCCCTGGAAACCCCGGGGGTCCATGCGCCCGCCGAGACCGCTGATCTGATCGCCCACATCATTGAGCGTTATCACAAGGTGCACCGGCGCGAATTCCCCGCGGTCATCGCATTGGCCCGGCGCGTTGAGTCGGTTCACCAGGACAGGACCGACTGTCCGCACGGGCTCGCCAACCTGCTCTCCGACATGTTCGAGGACCTCGAAGACCATCAGCACAAGGAAGAGGCGGTTCTGTTTCCCGCCATGATCAGGGGCATGGGTCAGGTTCTGCGTGATCCGATCGCCCGGATGATGCAGGACCATGAGGATCTGGGGGCGTTGCTCGCCTTTATGGCGGAGCTGACCGACGACTTCGTCGCGCCGGAAGGCGCCTGCGCTACCTGGCGGGCCCTGTATGCCGGATGCAGCAAGCTGGACATGGACCTGCGCGAGCATGTCCACCTGGAGAACAACATCCTGTTCCAGCGCTGCCTCTGAGCCGGTTCAGAAGTCCAGAACGAGGGCGCTGTCGCCAGCGCTGAGAACTGCAGCGCCGGCGCGACGCCGGATCAGCACATCGGCTGTCGCCAGGGCCATCTGGGTCGCGGAATCCTGGACAGCCAGTCCCACGACGCCGCCTCCGACCAGACGGCCGCGTTCAAAGGTCTCCCGCTCTCCACAGGCCTTTAGCGGCGCGCTCAGGGTCATGTCCCGCCAGCTCAGCAGCGCGGCAGGATCTCTTCCCGCCAGACCCGCGACCAGCGGCGCTAGGAACAGGCGGGCCGTCACCAGCGCCGATGTCGGATTGCCGGGCAGACCCAGGATCAGGGCGCCGCCTGCCCGCCCGAACCAGACCGGCTTGCCGGGCTTGATGGCCACCTTGGAGAAGATCAGCTCCAGCCCGAAGGGCGCGAACATCGAGCGGGCGTAGTCCTTCTCGCCGACGGATGCGCCGCCCGTCACGACCACCAGATCGGCCTCGCTCAGGGCAAGGCGAGCGGCGGCCTCAAGGGTCTCGGGCGTGTCGGTCAGGCGGCGGCGATCAATCAACTCCCCGCCGCATTGCCGCGCCAGGGCCGCGACGCCGAATGAGACGCTTTCCGGAATGCTGCCGGGCGTCTCAAGCGCCTGTCCCGGCTCCGCCAGTTCATCGCCGGTGCCAAGGATGACGATGCGCGGCCGGCGCACGACCGACAGGTTGGCGACATCTGCCGCAGCGGCGGCGACCATGGCGCGAAAGCCGAGAACGGTCCCGGCCGGAAGCAGAGTATCGCCGGCCCGGAAATCCGAACCGGCCGCGCGGATGTGGGTCGCCGGTCCGGGCGGGACCTCGAACAGGGCCAGATCGCCGTCGCGGCCGACAATCTCCTGGACCACGACCCTGTCGGCCCCGTGGGGTACGGGTCCTCCGGTGAAGACCCGGGCGCAGCTTGCAGGGGGCAGGACGGGCACGTCGGCCCGGCCCGCGAAGGCGACGGCAGCGATCGGCAATCGGGCCGGCAGCGACGCCAGGTCGGCGTCGCGCACGGCATAGCCGTCCATGGCCGATACCGCTGCGCGCGGCGCGTCGCCGCGCGCCTTCAGATCGGCGGCCAGCACCCGCTCCGCGGCGGCGTCCAGCGCCACCGTCTCACTGGGGAGGGGGCGGGCTTCGGCCAGGATCAGGGCGAGGGCGGTATCGAAATCGATCACGATGCGGTCCAGTCGCCCGATCGGCCGCCAGATTTGGACAGCAGCCGGACCTGGCTGATCACCATGCCGCGGTCGGCCGCCTTGAGCATGTCGTACAGGGTGAGACAGGCCACCGAAACGGCCGTCAGGGCTTCCATCTCGACGCCGGTAGGCCCGGAGACACGCGCCTCGGCGGTGACGACGAAGCCGGGCAGCGCCTCCTCGAGATCGATCTTTACAGAGACCTTGTCGAGGCCGAGCGGGTGACACAGCGGAATCAGGTCGGCCGTGCGCTTGGCCCCCATGATCCCCGCCAGTTCGGCGGTGGTGATGACCGCGCCCTTGGGTGCATGGTCGTCCCGGACCAAGGCGAGGGTCGCGGGCGCGCAAATGACTCGCCCCTCGGCCACAGCCCGCCGCGATGTCGGCGCCTTGTCGCCGACGTCGACCATGTGCACACGCCCGCCGCTGTCCAGATGGGTGAGGGCGCTCACGGGCAGATGCCCCGGAAGCGCGGGATCTGGCCTACCAGCGAACAGGGCCGGAAGCGGCTGTCCAGTTCTTCCGCCAGCACCAGATCCCAGGCGTCGCGGCACGCCCCGGTCGAACCCGGCACGCAGAAGACGAAGGTGTCTTCGGCCTGACCCGCCAGCGCCCGTGATTGCAGGGTCGCGACACCGACGGTGCCCAGGCTGGCCAGATGGAACACAACAGAAAATCCCTCGAGCTCGCGCCGGAAGAGCGGCTTCACGGCCTCAGGCGTCACGTCGCGGGGGGAAAAGCCGGTGCCGCCCGTCGTCAGGACGACGTCCACGTCCGGGTCCTGTATCCAGATCCTGAGCTGGCTGCGGATGGCGTCCACCTCGTCGTGGACGATGGCCTTCCCTTTCAGCACATGGCCCGCCGTGGTCAGCCGTTCGACCAGCGTGCCGCCCGAGGTGTCAGTCGTTTCATCGCGGGTGTCCGAGATGGTCAGCACCGCGATGTTGAGCGGGTGAAACGGCAGCGACTCGTCAATTCTTCCGGCCATCAGGGCGTCTCATCCTTCCAGCGCGCCAGGGCGGCGCGGTCCTCGTCTACGGGTTCGATCCAGCGTGTGCCGGAGGGGCCGGTCTCGCGCTTCCAGAATGCGGCCTCGGTCTTGAGCCTGTCCATCAGATAGTCCGCCGCCGCGAAGGCTTCGCGCCGGTGGGCGGCGGCGGCGGCGACGAAGACGATGGTCTCGCCGGGGACGATCTCGCCGCATCGGTGGACGACGACCACATCCGTAACCGGAAAGCGCGCTGCGGCGGCCTCGGCGATAACCTGCATCGAACGCTCGGTCATGCCGGGATACCAATCCAGGGTGAGGGTCTCGACGACCGAGCCGTCCTTGCCCGCGCCTCGTGCCAGGCCGGTGAACGTCACCACGGCGCCCTCGACCGTGCGGCCGGCGAGAAAGGCCTCAAGCTCCGCAGGGGCGGACAGGGTTGTGCTGATGAGCCTGACGTCGAGGGCCACCTCAGCCCCCCGAAAACAGGGAAAAGAACGCGATCTCCTGCCCCGGGCGGGCGAGGGCGTCCTCACCGACGACGACCAGATCAACCGACGCGCGGACGTCGGGCCGCAGCAGGGCGTCCGCTGCGACCTCGTCGCGCTCGGCCAGTAGTCGACGGATCTCACGAACCGGAAGTCCCTCGGCGGGCAATCCCAGGTGCCCCTCCGGGCCCAGAAGCTCGCCGACCCGGCCAAAGAACAGGATAGGGCTCATGGTCGTCTCCATTTCAGGCCGCCTTCGCTTCGTCGGGGTCGGCCAGGGCCTGGCGCAACTCCTCGATGAAGCGCGGCAGCAGGTCGTGCCGCACCGACGGGTCAGACCAATAGGGATTCATGAACACGCAGCGGATCACCAGCATCCCGGCATCCCCCTCGGATCGGTCATCGTAGCCGCCATGGCCGCCGAGCAGGTCGGCGATCAGCGCGGCGTTGTCGGCCCCCAGGGTCGTCTTGGACACAGCGAAATGGGGCGATCTCTGGAAATGATCAAAGACGGCCTGGCTGCGGGCGTTGGAAAGGCTCAGCGCCTCGCCGGGGCGAGCCAGCGAGAAGCAGGCGATATTGCTGTCGGCAGGCAGGAAACGCGCTTCCGGGACAGCTTCCTCTACGGCGGCTTCGAAAGCCTGGCGGGTCTCAATCGTAGTGGCCATCAAAGCCCCGAGGCCGTCCGCGCCGAAGCCGAGGGTTTCCGCCGTCAGCCAGGTCGCCGCGGCGCCGGCCGCCGACCGCGATCCTTCCAGCGTCGATGACCATTTTCCATCGCCCAGTTCCGGCCGGTCCAGATAGGGGGCGTCAAAGGCGGACACGGCGTACCGTTCCGCGTCCGGCGTCAGGAAGGCTCCGCAGGCATAGGGCACATAGCCCAGCTTGTGCGGGTCGATGGTGATCGAATCCGAGCGTCCCATGGCCCGCAGTGCGGCGGCCGTCTCTGGAGCCAGGGCCGCTTCCGACGGGCCGTCCAGCATGGCCCGGAGGAAGCCACCATAGGCCGCATCGACGTGGCGCCAGATGCGCCATCCCCGCTCCGCTCGCCACAGGTCCAACCGGCCATAGAGGCGATCGAGCGGATCAATGGCCCCGGTCTCGGTGGCCCCGGCCACGGCGACGGCCATCAGGATCGGTCTTCCATCAGCCTGGGCGCGGTCCACCTGACGTTCGAAATCGGCGAGATCCAGGTGACCGCCCTTGTCCAGGGCCACGCTCCAGATCGCCTCGCCGCCCAGACCGAAGACATTGGCCGATTTGCTCCACGAATAGTGCCGGTTTCCGGGAACCAGCATCACGGGCCCCTGGTAGTCCCGTCCTGACGCCCGGCTGATCCGACGCCAGACATCCCCTGGATTGGACGCCGCCGCGCTGCAGGATTTCAGGATCGCGTCCGACGCGGCGTGAGCGGACTGCAGGCTGCGGAACTGCTTCCAGCCCATATGAGCCGCGGCGAAGGGGTCGAGTGGTTCGCCGGTCGCTTCGGAAACATGCAGCGCGAGGGCCAGCCAATGGTCCAGTCGGTAGCGCGCGCGCCAGACCGCCTCGAAATTGGCCACCGTCCCGCCGGAAGTGAAATGCCCCTGGGCCTGCGCGGGATCATAGCCCAGCATGCCGGCCAGGGCGGCGATGGCTTCGGTCTCGATCACACTGCCGACGCGGCTGGCGTCGCGCGAACTGTTGTTGGGATTGTGCAGCATGGCCGCGAACCAGCCCAGCAGACCGGGCAGGGACAGATCGGCCTTCATGTGGGCGATATAGCGGGGGGAGAAGGTCGGGGTCTCCGCCGTCAGTGCGTCGCAGAGCGTCAGCAACCGTTGGCCGAGCAGATCGCCCTCCCGTGAGGGCGACCCGACGACGGGCAGCACGTCGCTCGAGGCGCTGTCCTCGAACCGACCGGAGCGCCAGCGAAACCAGTGGTCGAGGGTGGCGTCGATCTCCCCGCGCAGACGGCGTTCGTTTTCGGATCGCGCGCCGGGAAAATAGGTGCGGACGAGTTCGCGCGACGGGGCTGCGGTCATCGGGACGTCGGTTGCCTCTCTGCCCGGACCGGGCCGATCCGCTGGACTTACAGCCTGTGTCGCCAAAACGAATTGGCATCCATCAAGCGCCCGGACGAACCCCGTCAAAGGCCGGGAGCGTCCGCTTCCGGGTTGGTCACCGAAACCGTGAGGGACAGAAGGGGGCTGGTCCCAGACCGTGTTCACCAAGATCGGGCGGGATTGCCTGCCCCAAGGCCAGTGCGGCGCCCAGACGGGCGGCTCCGGGTGCGGTCTGCATGCCGTAGCCGCCCTGGCCAGCGAACCAGAAAAAGTCAGCGACATCCGGATCATATCCGAAGACGGGTGTCCGGTCGGGAGCAAAAGTCCGCAGACCGGCCCAGGATCGTCTTACCTGGGTCACACAGAGGGTCGTCGCCAACTCGATACGGTCGATGCACTCCGCGATGTCGATTTCCTCCGGTGCCGCGTCCACCGGGGCGGACGGCGTTTCGTCGGCGGGGGAAGCGAGGAGGCTGCCTGACTCTGGTTTGAAGTAGAACCTTTCGTCGACATCCATCACCGTGGGCCAGCCGTCTATCGGCAGTCCGACAGGCGGGTCGATCAGAACAGCTGTGCGCCGTCGGGGCTCCAGACCCATCGGTCGAACGCCGGCCATTCCGGCGATCACATCAGCCCACGCGCCCGCCGCATTGACTATCACCCGGGCTTCCACCGGTGCGCCACCGCCGAGGGAGATGCGCCATCCCGCCGTCCGCCGCTCGATCCCTTCAACCTCCGCGTTGAGCCGCACATCGGCTCCGCGGGTCCGGGCCAGACGCAGGAAGCCGCCGTGCAGGCCGTGGGTGTCGATGTCGCAGGAGTTGGGTTCGAATACCGCCTGAGCGACCCGGTCGCGACGCAGGATCGGCGTCAGCGCCCGAGCCGCTTCACCGTCAATCTGCTGGACCTCGCTGCCCATCGCCTTGACGTCCGCGACAAGGGCCTCGAGGGCCGAAATCTGATCCCGCGTGGCTATGGTGAGACTGCCTCGCCGCTTGAGGAGCGCATGGCTGCAGAAGCCGTCAGGCGGGTTATCGAAAAAGCCCCGGCTGGCTCCGGTGAGGCGTCTGATCCAGGCGTTGCCATAGGACTCGATGAACATCGCCGCCGAGCGGCCCGTGGTGTGGTAGCCGTGGCAAGCTTCTCGTTCGATCAGAAGCACCTTTGCCGTCGCCGCCAGTTCGCTGGCGATAGAGGACCCGGCAATCCCTGAGCCGACGACGAGAAAGTCGTAACGATGCATCCCGCCCCCTGATCGGTCACGCCCACGGCCGCCAGAAGGGCCGCGTATAATCCTCCGGCGCTAGCGGATTTCGAGGAACTCGCCCTCAGGCCCGTAGGCTGCGAACCCTCCGAACCGGCCGTCGCGCACGGCCGCGGTCATGGTCTCGAGAGCAAGGTCAATGCGAGCCTTGTCGGGCGGACGGCCGGCCTGTCCCGAAAGGCTGGCGGCGAACACTACGCTCCAGCGGGGGCCGGCCCGCTCGGCCTCCGAGACCAGGGCGGCGAAGTCCGCCAAATCCCGGGGTGCCTTGTCGACGCACATCAGCGGCGCGAGCGCGCCACCGCGCCCTGACCGGAAGCGTGCATCCTGTTCCGGCGTGGCGTTGTCGGGCAGTTCGGCGCCGGCGAAGACGAACAGCAGACGCTGCGGTTCAGGCTCGGCAGCGGCGGCGGCCAGAAGCTGCGGGAAATGCTGGTTGGGGTTCATCGGCGCAGGTGCCCTTCATTCTCGGATCGCGCGCCAGGGAAACGGGTGCGGACGAGCTGGCGCGACGGTTTTGCGGTCATCGGAACGTCGGTTGCCTCTCTGCCCGGCCCGGGCTGGTCCTCTGGACTTACAGCCTGCGTCGGCAGATCGGATAGGCATCCATCAAGTGCCTGGACGGACCCCATCAAAGGCCTACGGGCGCTAAGGGTGATAATGAGAAGCAATACGTGACCGAGAAGGTCAGAGAGGAACGACGATGCGCCACAGAACCCCACGTCCCCGCCCGGTGTCGTTGTTCTGGGTCAACACCGCAGGGGCTTGCGTCCTTCTGACGCTGGCCTTGGCCGCCTCGACTGGTGTCCACGCCCAATCCGTTGCGCTTGTCTCGGAGGCGCCGGTGGACTTGGGGGAGGTGGCGGTGACTGCGGGACGGACACCGCTGACCATCGCCCTGGCGCTGGCTACGTGGACGCCCGGCGGCGCCAGCGTCATCGCCTGCGCGAGCGCAACGCCTGCCGCGCAGCCCCGAGCCATAGTCAGTTCATGACCCGTCTCGCGAACTTTGGCGCCAGAACGACCTGCCCGCCAGACTTGTGCCTGTTCAGCGAGTGCCACTGCTCCCCTTGTGAGACGCGCTGTCACGGTACCTGGCCACTCCGTCTATTCGGAAGCGGCGCGGTGTGTCTCGCTTTGGCGGGCGTGGTCCTACCGCTCCTGCCGACGACACCCTTTCTGCTGGTCGCAGGCTGGGCGTTCGCCCGCAGCTCACCACGGCTTGACGCTTGGCTGCGAGCTCATCCCCACCTTGGGCCGCCGCTGGCCGGTTGGGAGCATCGCCGCGCCATCCCCCGCAAGGCCAAAGCGATCGCCGGCTTCAGCCTGCCCGCCAGCTGGCTCTTGCTTTGGTCCGGCGGCGCACCCGTGGCGATTTCCGTTGCCGCCGGCGCCGTCATGCTGGCGGCCGGCGTCTGGATCCTGACCCGGCCGTCCTAGCCTCACTCAACGTCAGGTCCTATGGGCTCGGTGAGCGCCGCCGCAAAGTCGACCTTCCTGCGGCCAGCCGTCCGCCCTGAATGTCGTGTTGTCGGAGAGGCGGCAAGGTCTGGAACTGGCGCACTGATGCCGTGCCCAAGCTAAACTCGGTCATGCCCTTCTAGCGGGCCACCGGGTGCGTTTTGAGCGGCCTCTGCTACGCAGATCAGACGCGCTCACAGATCCGCATTCTGGCGGGTCCCCGGCAAATGCGTGGAGCGGGGTCTCCGCCCCAGCCACGCTCCTTGTTCCTTTTTGAAGCCTCCTACCTGCGCCGCATCTTCCGACTGCGCCCCGCGACAGAGCCCGATACCGGCCGACAGAGTCCGACTTAGATCACCAGTTAATCTGAAAGTCGGACGGTGCGGCAGACAAAACCCATTGAAAACAATGATCCAAAAACAAAATGTCGCTAACCAGTGGTTAACGGACGTCTGCGGGATGTGCGAATGCGACGACGCGTCCCGCGCGACGCCCGACCCGCGGATGGCCGTCAGCTTGCGTCCGGCGGGGGAGGCCGTATTGGGTGGCCGGATGATCCAGGACGGACCCCGCGAGCTCGAGGACGTTGTCGTGACCGCGGCCCGCCTGCCTCCGGCGGCCGGCGATGCGGCCTTTTCGGTGATCCGGCTCGACGGCGCCTTGCTCGACCGTGCGACCCGGCTGGACGAGGCGCTGGCGACCGTCCCTGCCGTCTCCCTGTTCCGGCGCACCTCCAGCCTCGGCGCCAATCCGACGACGCAGGGGATCAGCCTGCGCGCCATCGCGCCGTCCGGGGCGGGCCGGACGCTCGTCACCCTCGACGGCGTACCGCTGAATGATCCGTTCGGCGGCTGGGTGATCTGGTCGCAGGTCGCGCCCGAGAGTCTGGAAGGCGTCGACATCATCCGCGGCGCCGGGGCGGGTCCCTATGGCGCGGGCGCCCTGACGGGGGTGATCGCCCTGCGGGAACGTGACCGCGCCGGCGGGGTGATGGACGCCGCCCTGGGCGAGGACGGCGGGCGGCGGATCGCAGCCTCCGCCACCCTCGGACGCGGCCGCGTGTCGATCACCGGCTCGACCCTCTACGACCGGTCGAATGGATACACGCCGGTGCGCGGGCCGGCGGCGGGCGCCGCCGACACCCCGCTGGATCTGGAGACCCTCAGCAGGGCCCTGCGCGCGGACATTGGCCTCGACGCGGCCACCGCCCTGTCCCTGCATGCCTCGGCCTATGACGAGGCGCGCGGGTCAGGCCTGGCGGGCGCCCGGTCGTCCGGAAGCGGGCAGGGCTACAGCGCGACCCTGGCGCGGACGCCGGGCCGCGACCGACTCGGCTGGCGCGCACAGGTCTGGCGCCGCGACAGCGACTTCGCGAACACATCCGTCGCGGTCGCGGCCGACCGGGCTTCGACAACCCCCGCCAATGACCAGTTCGCCACGCCCGCCAGCGGCTGGGGCGGCAATCTCGCCCTGCGCGGCTCGGGCCTCGACCTGGGCGACGGCCGTCTGGAATGGGAGCTGGGCGCCGACGCCCGCTTCAGCGAGGGCGAGACGCAGGAGCGGTTCCGCTACCTGGGCGGCCAGTTCACCCGCGACCGGTTCGCCGGCGGGGAGGCCTCGGTCGCGGGCGGCTATGCCGAGGCGTCGTGGAGCCGCAGACCCTGGCTGGTCGCGGGAGGGCTGCGGCTTGATCATTGGGAAAACGCGCAGGCGCGGCGGCTGGAACGGGATCGCGCCACCGGCCTGCCGACCCTCGACGAGACCTATCCGGACCGGTCGGGCGACGTCGTCAGCGGACGGCTCGCGGCGCGCCGGACGCTCAGCCCCGATCTGGCGGTGCGCGCCGCCGCCTATTCCGGCTTTCGCCCCGCGACCCTCAATGAACTGCACCGTCCCTTCCGTGTCGGGAACGATCTGACCGAAGCCAATGCCGCGCTGGAGCCTGAGACGGTTCAGGGCGCCGAGGTCGGCCTGTCGTGGGACGACACGCGCACAAGCGTCAGCGCCACGGTGTTCGTGAACCGGATCGAGGCCGCGATCGTCAACGTCACCCTCGGCGAGGGCCCGGGGATCATCGCAGCCCTGCCGCGCGCGGGCTTCATCCCGGCCGGCGGCGTGCTGCGCCAGCGGCGGAACGCAGGCGTCATCGAGGCCGTGGGCCTGGAGCTGAGCGCCGAGCATCGCGTCGAGGATCTCACCCTCACGGGCGCCGTTTCGGTGACGGACGCCGGGGTGGACGGCGGTCAGGCGGCGCCGCAGCTGACCGGCCTTCGGCCGGCGCAGGCGCCCGTGCTCAGCGCCACCGCCGGTGCGGACTGGCGCGTGAGCGACCGGCTGACGCTCGGCGTTCGCGGCCGGTACGAGAGCCGGCGGTTCGAGGACGACCTGAACAGCCGCGTGCTTGAGGCGGCCCTGACGGTGGACGCGCGCGCCGACTGGCAGGTGCGCGATGGCGTGACCCTGTACGCCGCGGCGGACAACCTGTTCGATGCGGCGGTCGAGGTTTCGGAAACGGCCAACGGCGTGGCGGGCTTCGGTCCCCCGCGCACCCTGAGGGCCGGTCTTTCGTTCAGCTGGTGACTTCAGGTCTGTCGGGGAGGGAGTCGCGCACCCCGGCGAAGAAAAGCCATTGAAAACAAGGTGCCGAAAAACCAACGTCGCTAACCGGTAGTTAACGCCGGTGGCTCAAGGCTGACCATCCAAGTCCAGTACGATGGAATCAGTCCGCCCCCCATGCGCACGTCGGCCTACACGACAGTCCGCCCGCGCTACGGCTTCTCGGATGTCGTCGGCCTGCTGTTCCGCGAAACCCTGCTGATGGTCGTCATCTTCCTGGTCGTGTTCGCCATAGGCACGGCGGCGGTGCTGACCCTCAAGAAGAGCTACACCGCCACCGCCAGCGTCTATGCCGGAGCCGGGCAGGAGTATGTCTACCAGTCCCGGGTCGGCCAGATCGATCCCAGCCAGCCGCTGGAGGCGGACGCCGTGGCCGGGGCGGAGGCGACCATTCTGGGCAGTCTCGAAGTCAAGCGCCGGGCTGTCCGCGCCGTCGGCGCCGATACGGTGCTGGGACCTGACGCAAAAGGGACGCCGGCGGAGAAGGAAGCCGCCGCGCTGAAGGTGCTGGACAGCGCCCTCGGGGTCGGCGTCACGCCGGGCAGCGCCATCATCGCCGTGTCCTATGAGGCCGATGACCCGGTGCGGGCGGCCCAGGTGCTGAACGCCGTGGTCGACCAGTATCTGGTCCGGCGGCGGCAGGTCTTCCAGGGCTCGACCACCCCGGCCTATGCCGCCCAGCGCGAGGCGTTCGAGTCCGACCTCAACACCGCCGACGAGGCCTATAACGCCTTCCTGGAATCCAACGACATCGGCGACTTCGCCACGGCCAAGGCCAGCCTCGCCGCCAGCTATCAGGCCACCCAGGCCGAGGCCCTGTCGCTGCGCGCCCAGTTGAACCAGGCCAGCCAGCGGCTGGCGACGCTCGAGGCCCAGCTGGCGCAACAGCCCGCCGAGGTGGTGCTGCAGCAGGACCTGAACATCTCGGCCCAGGACCAGATCCTGACGCTGCGCACCCAGCGCGAGGCGCTGCTGTCGCGCTATACCCCCGAGGCCCAGCCCGTGCGGGACATCGACCAGCAGATCGCCGACCTGCAGGCCTATGTGGCCACCGGCACCACGGTCGGGCCCAAGGAGGTCCGCACCGGGCCGAGCACCATCTTCACCGAGATCGAGACCGCCCGGATCACCGCCGCCGCCGACCGCGACGGTCTGGCCGCCCGGCTGGCCGTGGCCGAGGGCCAGCTGAACCAGCTGCGCTCGCGCCTGGCCGAGATGACCCGGCTGGAATCGACCAACGCCAATCTGGCCGGCAATCGCGAAACACTGACCGCCCTGGTCCGCGACTTCCAGCAGCGCGAAAGCACCGCCCGCGCCAACAACGCCCTGGTCGCCGCCGGGGCCGACAACGTCAATGTGATCGAGCGCGCCGAGGCCCCGACCCGCGGCACCAGCCTGAAGGCGCCCCTGCTGGCGGTGGTCTTCCTGTTCGCCGCCTTCACCGCCCTGTGCGTCGGCCTGCTGAGGGTGTTCACCCGACGGGGCTATGTGACACCCGCCTCGACCGGACGGACCCTCGACATGCCCGTTCTGGCCGTGGCCCCGATGAAGGCCCGATGACCCCGCCCGTGCTAGCGTAGGAGCCTGTAACGGGCGCGTAGCGATTCGATGGTCGATCTGACATCCGAAATGGCGGCTCTCTGGGCTGCGCTGGGACCGGCGCGGGGCCATCGCGGCCGCGTGGTCCAGATCGCCGCCGCCGCCTCGGGCGAGGGCGTGTCGACGGTCGCGCGCGAATACGCCCGGCTGGCCGCCGTGCGCGCCCGCCGTCCCGTCTGGCTGATCGACGCCGATCTGGCGCAGCAGGGCCAGATGGAGGCTGTCGCCGCCGAACCTGATCGTTTCGGCACGCTGGGCAAGGCGGCCATCGCCACGCCCGACGGTTCGATCTTCTTCGCCATCACCCCGCGCATCATGGACCGGGCGGGCAAGCCCGTGCATCCGGCCCGGCTGATGAGCGCCCGGCCCTGCCTCGGCGGGCGGCTGTGGGTGACCCGGTTCGCGGCGGAGCATCTGCGGTCGGGACAGCGGGCCGAGGCGGTCAGCGACGCCCGCTACTGGGACGCCCTGCGCAAACATGCGGATACGGTGGTGATCGACGCCCCCGCGGCTGACCGCAGCGATCTGGCCATCACGCTCGCCCCCTATGTCGACGCGACCGTGCTGGTCGTGGCGGCGGAGAGCGGCGCCGCCAATGAGCCGCTGATGCTGCGTGACGAGATCGAGGCCGTCGGAGGCAAGATCGCCGGGGTCGTGGTCAATCGCTCGACCTACAATCCCCCGGCGTTCCTGAAGCGGCTGACGGGCTAGCCCTTCGCCGCGTCCAGCCGGGCGACTTCCCGCGCGCCGTAGAAATGGGGCTCGAACCCCTTCATCCAGAACAGTTTTCCGACGCCACGCGCGGTGCGATCGTACATCTCGGCCCGTTTCGGACTGGCGATGAGGGTCAGGGCCGCCGAGGCCGCGCCCCAGACGGCGGTCTGGGCCGCGCCGATCGCCATCCAGCGCCGGCCCTTCGAGGCCGAAGCGATCTCCTTCA
>CAYNNT010000073.1:11051-14921 GCA_964398675.1 uncultured Brevundimonas sp. | reverse complement strand
TCCTCGCCGTCGCGGATGCAGGGGGCGTTCTGCTCGCGGCGCAGGTTCTCGCGGATGGCGACGTATTCCATCTCGGGGGTGATGATGCCCGCCCTGGCGTATTCGTACTGGGTGACCGGGCGGCCCTCGACGCCCTTGAAGACCCTGTGGTTCGAGACGTCGAAACGGGGGGCCAGGTTCTTGCCGCTGGCGTGGCCGTTGTCCTCGGGCTTGACCTCGCGCGGGTTCAGCACGGGCGCGATGTCGCCGCGGTCGAGCTGCCAGCTGGATTTGACCAGCGGCAGGCCGCGCTTGATGTCGATGGTCACGGTCGGGTCGGTATAGGGGCCCGAGGAATCATAGATGGTCACCGGCGGCTCATTGGCCGACGGATGCACCGCCACCTCGCGGAAGGGGACGCGGATCTCGGGGAACAGCTCGCCGCTGACATAGACCTTGCGCGAGCCGGCGCGTTCGCCGGTCGGGATGGTCCCGGTCTCCTTCATCACCTGCTCGCGGGCGTCCTTCAGGGCCAGATCGACATTGGGCTCTTCGGGCAGGGCGGGGGGCGTGACGGAGATGTTCATGGCGGCCTCTGGTTTCAGAGAGTCCGCCGACGTCGGCCGGGTGGTCCTGTGGCGTGGACCGCGTTTCCCATCCCTTCGCCGGCATGACCCGGATCAGGTTCGACGGGTCAGAGGCACACCTCAATCTCAGCCGCTGACGTGCGACCCCCCGGAGAACGAACCAGCCTTACGCCTGCCCGGCGCGGGCTTCAATCCGGGAAGGCGGCGAGCAGGGCGTCGAGGGCGGCCTCGATGCGGGCCCAGCCGGCGGCGTCGAGCGCCACGCCGCCGGAGCCGGGGCGGGCCTCGCCGGTGAGGGCGAGATGCTGGACCGCGGCCAGCAGGACGGCGTTGATGGCCACGGCGTCGCCGGACGGCGGCAGGCGCAGGCGGGGGCGGCGCTCGCGCATCCAGGCCTGGAGGACGGCGGACCGCTCGGCCTCGATCCGGTTGAGCAGGGGCGAGGCCTCGACCAGGGCCCAGGCCATCAGGCGCAGGGTCAGGGGACTGGCGCGCAGGGCGCCGAGCCAGGCCGACAGGCTCTCGCGGGCGAAGGCGCGCAGGGTTTCGGAGCCGGCCGGGGGCGTGGCGTCGAGGGTGCGGACCAGCTCGGCATGGGCGCGCGCGGCGATGCGGGCGACCACGCCGTCGGCGCCGTCGAAATAGCGATAGACCAGTTTCCGGTCGCAGCCGGCCTCGGCGGCCAGGGTCTGGACGTTGAGCCCGGGGAAGCCGTCGCGCAGCAGGATGCGCTCGCCGGCCTCGACGATGAGGGCCTCGGTGGCGGGGCGGCTGCGCAGACGGATGGGCGAATCGTCCATGGGCGCAGCATCGGGCCGTGCGGCCTGAGTCGGCAAGCGGGAGCGGAGCGGAGGGGAAAGGCGCGGCCCGGACCTGCGTCGGGGGGGCGTTCGCAGGGCCGGGCCGCAGTAGACTCTGTCGAGCGCGCATCGCCGCAAGGTCCGACCGGTAAACGGCGTTTGGCGAAATCCGTTCCCGGCAGGGCGGCAGAAACCGCCACGGGGCCCGACGATCCGCGAGCCGGCGGCGGAACTTTCCTTAACGGACAATGATTTAAAGGAACCATAGCGCGGCGAGGCGGAGGCCGGACGGCGCCAGTAAGCGAGGAAAGCATGAGCCTGCGACTGGAACGGGTGGTGTACGAGAGCACGGCCACCGGGACGACGGATTCGATCCTGAACCTGTCGGTCATCCTCGCCGAGTCACAGCGGAACAATGATCGCGACGGTCTGACGGGCGCCCTGGCAGCGCACCGCGAGCGCTATATCCAGGTCCTCGAGGGGCCGGCGCAGGCGCTGGACGCCCTGCTGGCGCGACTGGCGAACGACCCCCGCCACCGCGACATCGTCATTCTGGACCGCGCGCCCGTCCAGACGCGCCTGTTTGGCCAGTGGTCGATGGCGAGCGCCCGCATATCCCCCGAAAAGGCCGCGACGCTGGACGCCCTCGTGGCGCGTCAGGGCCTGACCGCCTGGGAGGTCATCCGGGTCATGCTGGACGGCAAGGACGCCCTGCACCTGACCTGAACCGGAAGCGGTCGGCAAACCGGACGGAGGCGGCTAGAAGGGGTCCAAACAGGATTCCGCCCATGCATCTCGCCCGCTTTCCCCGCATCCGCCTCGCCCATCTGCCGACGCCGCTGGAGCCGCTGCCGCGGCTGAGCGAGGCGCTCGGGGTGGAGATCTGGATCAAGCGCGACGACTGCACGGGCCTGGCCGGCGGCGGCAACAAGACCCGCAAGCTGGAGTTCCTGCTGGGCGACGCCTTCGAATGCGGGGCCGATACGCTGGTGACGCAAGGGGCGGTGCAGTCGAACCATGTGCGCCAGACGGCGGCGGCGGCGGCGGCGCATGGCCTGGCCTGCGAGGTCATTCTGGAGGAGCGGACCGGGTCGAAGGCGATCGACTACACCCGCAACGGCAATGTGCTGATGGACCGGCTGTTCGGGGCGGGCATCCGCACCGTGCCGGGCGGCAGCGACATGCCGGCCGAGCTGGAGAAGACCGCGGCCGAGGTGCGGGCGCGGGGCGGCAAGCCCTACATCATCCCCGGCGGCGGCTCGAACCCGGTCGGGGCGCTCGGCTATGTCGACTGCGCCCGCGAGATCGTGGTCCAGGCCGATGAGCTGGACATGCAGATCGACCGGATCGTCACCGCCACGGGCAGCGCCGGGACCCATGCGGGTCTGGTCGCCGGGCTGGCGGTGATGGGGGCGGACATTCCGGTGCTGGGCATCGGGGTGCGGGCACCGAAGGCGAAGCAGGAAGAGAATGTGCTGAAGCTGGCCCGCGAGACCGCCTCCCTGCTGGGGCGGCCGGGTGCGGTGACGCCGGAGATGGTGGTCGCCGACTGCGACTATGTCGGCGAGGGCTACGGGCTGGTCGACCAGGCGGTGATCGACGCCCTTGTGCTGGCGGCGCGGACCGACGCGATCGTGCTGGACCCGGTCTATACGGGCAAGGCGATGAAGGGGCTGATCGCCCTGGCGAAGGCGGGTCGGTTCGAGAACGAGACGATCGTCTTCCTGCACACCGGCGGGGCGCAGGGGTTGTTCGGCTATCAGGGCGAGATCGAGGGCGCGCTGTAAGGCTACAGCCAGCGCGTCCGTTTGAACCGGATGTACAGCCAGGTGCAGGTGACGCCGATCAGCAGCAGGACGGCGGGATAGCCCCAGACGCTGTCCAGCTCGGGCATGTGGGTGAAATTCATGCCGTAGATGCCCGCGACGGCGGTCGGAACGGCCAGGATGGCGGCCCAGGAGGCGAGCTGGCGGGTGATGACGCCCGTGCGCTGCTGCTCAAGCAGGCTGCTGAACTCGAACACGGAACCGAGCACGTCGCGCAGGCCGTCGACCATGCCCTGGACCCGCCGGACGTGGTCGAGGACGTCGCTGAAATAGGGGCGCGCCTCGGGATCGATCCCGGGGAGGTCCAGACGGCTCAGCTTGGCCACCACCTCGCCCGTCGGCGCGAGGATGCGCTGGAAGCGGATCAGCTGGCGGCGGATCTCGAAGATGCGACGGACCTCGCTGCGGGCGAGGAAATTGTCCACGGCCCGCTGCTCCATGCCCAGCACCTCGTCCTCGAGGGCCTCGCCCAGCGGCAGATAGCCGTCGACGATGAAGTCGAGGATGGCGTGGAGGACGTAGTCGACACCGTGGCTGAGCAGCGTCGGCGACGATTCGAGCTGGGTCCGCAGGTCGGCATGACCGCGGCTTGAGGTGCGGCGAACGCTGATGATGTGGCTATGGCCGACGAAGATGGCGGTTTCGCCGTAGCGGATGGAGCCCTCTTCCAGCCAGGCC
>CAYNNT010000073.1:0-11041 GCA_964398675.1 uncultured Brevundimonas sp. | reverse complement strand
GGCCGTCCGGGCCACCACGAAGAGCTGGTCGCCGAAGACGTCCAGCTTGGGCAGTTGCTCGCCCTTGGCGGCGTCCTCGACCGCCAGCGGATGCAGGCCATAGCTCTCCTGCAGGGTCCGGAGTTCCTTGAGAGTCGGATCGACCAGGCCGATCCAGACGAACTGCGACTTGTCCTCGGGACAGTCGATCCGCTCGCGGATGGTCACGCGCCGGACCCGCTTGCCGTGCTGATAGAGATAGGCTGCGACGACGCTCATGGGCCAAGGCCTACAGCGGAAAGGCGCGGGTTAGAAGGGGACGGGCGCCCCCGTAAAACGGACGAAAGAGCGACCGGGCCAGCGATGCGGGCAGTCGCCTTTCAAGACCCATTGCCGACGAGGCCGTCACGTGGGCCATTGGCGACAGCGAGAAACGGGAACGAGCGAGTGGAAACCGGCGGCGGTGAAGATCAGCAGGGGTCGGGCGGCTGGGAGGACAAGGCCGCCAATGTGCTCAATGCCGTCATGGTCATGGCGATCGGCCTTGCCGTGGGAGTGCTGGGAGTCTGGGCGCTCTGGCGATTTGCGGTGGTCGTGCGGGCCGAGGGATTTGGGCGCAACACGGACTGGGTGGATCTCGGCTATGCCGCGATGTTCCTGATGGTGAGCGCGCAAGCCCTTCGATGGGGCGGCGGCATGCTGCGTTCCAGGCCGGAATAGCGCGTTCGATCGGGGACGGCCTGATCTCCGCTTCCGAACTCCATGCCGTTGAGGCCGGGGCTTTTGGCGTCGGGACATTGAGGTGATGCAGTCCCTCACTCCTCAATCGCCTCGATGCCGAGACTTTCAAGGTGGGCCAGATGGTCCTTCATGGCCGCAAGCTGCGCCGGCGCGTGTCCTTGCCAGCCGTTGACTTCGCCGATGATCCTGAGCGGGTCGCGGGTCCGGAAGGACTGCGTCGGATTGCCGGGAAATTTCCTGTCTGTGACGTTGGGGTCGTCCTCGAACGGCCCGGTCGGCTCGACGACATAGATCCGCCCGGCTCCTGCCCCCGCCGCCAGTTCAGCCCCCCAGACGGCGGCGTCCAGGGTCGCGGCCATATAGGCGAATACGGCTGACTTCCGCGCGCCGTAGTTCGAGGCATGGCCGGCGCCGATGAGATCGCCGGGCTTCAGATCGGCCTTCGACCCGTGGAAGAAGGCCCGGGCAAACGGGGTGGGGGATGCAGTCATGGATCGTCGGCCCTTTCTCAGCGGGCTTCAGAGACTGCGCATATTTGGGCCCGCCGCAATTCTTGAACGCAGAAAGTTTGCGCCCATTTCCTCTCCAGGCGAACCTGACCGGCGCCGGTCAGCGCTGCGACCGTCGCGCTCCTTGCGTTGCTTGGCATGGCCTTTCCATCCGGTTTCCGCGCATAAGGGCGGCAGACCGTCCGCCCGTTCAGGCGGCGAGGAGTTGAAGGCGAGATGGGCAAGGTATTGGGCGTTCTGGGCGGCATGGGTCCGGCCGCGACCGTGGCGTTTCTGGCCCGGGTGCAGGCGCTGACCCCGGCCGCCGGCGATCAGGACCACATCCGCATCATCGCCGACATCAATCCGCAGGTGCCGGACCGCAATCGCGCGCCGGACGCCGCCGAAAAGACCCTCGGACAGATGGCCATGCGGCTGCGCGACGCCGGCGCCCAGGTGCTGGCCATGCCGTGCAACACGGCCCACGCCCAGGCGGCGGGGATCCGGAAGGTCGGCCTGCCCTTCATCGACATGATCGCCGAGACGACCGAGGTCGCGACCGCGGGCGGGGCCAAGAAGATCGGCGTCCTGGCCACGCCGGGCGGCGAGGCGCTCTACACCAAGGCGCTGCAGGGCAAGGGCGCCAAGATCGTGCGCCTCAGCGGTGCGGCGCGCGAAGCCTTCATGGCCTGCGTCTATGCGGTGAAACGCGGCGATGTCGGCGAGGGCCCGCGCGCCGAGATGCGCCGTCTGGCGGCCCTGCTGGTCGCGGGCGGGGCCGAGGCCGTGATCGCCGGCTGCACCGAGGTGCCGCTGCTGCTGTCGGCGGAGGACGTGTCCGTGCCGCTGGTGGATTCGGCCGAGGTGCTGGCGGCGGCGTGCGTGGCGCGGTGCAGATAACCCCGGAGCTTGCCGCGCGCCGTTTGTTGCAGCCGGGTGAGACAATCGTCTGGACCGGCGCGCCCCACTCCCTGCAATTTCTGTCGCGCCGTCAGGGCGCGGCCATAGCGTTCAATCTTGCCTGGTGGCTGCTAATGCTGCTGGTCGGAGTGTCGGCCTGGTCGATGCGCGGAAGCCCGATTGTGATCGTCGTGGCCGTCATCCTGCTTATCGGCGTGCTTCAGGACAGCTGGCGCACGGGACGCTGGCTGGCCCGCAGGATTGGAGAGACGTATGCGCTTACGGACCGCCGGGTGCTGATCATCGAACGCTCGGGCAAGCTGAGGGCGCAGGCGGGGCTGCTGACCGCGCACCAGTTTCGCGCGGCACCGCCGTCGGGAGAGCAGGGGGCGATCCTGCTGGATGACGATCAACCGCTTTGGGGGCTTGGCAGGAGCCGCCCGGAAGATGGTCGGACCCTTCAGGCGCTCAATACGAACCCGAACCTGAAGCTTGGTCCGGATGAGGACGCGCCGCGGTTGTCCGGGCAGGTTGGGCATCTGGCCCTCCTGGATCTGATCCGCCGGACGGCCGCCGACTATGAAACGCGCTGGCAAGCCGGGACCATCGGTTCGGAAGACTGACGTCGCGACTTGCAGCCGTGCGGCGCCGTGCCGATAAGGGGCCGTGACCAAACAGGCCCTCATCATCGACTGTGATCCCGGCGTGGATGACGCCGTGGCGCTCATGCTCGCCTTCGGCTCGGACGCATTCGACCTGCTGGCGATCACCGCCGTGGGCGGAAATGTGCCGGTGGTGAAGACGGCGCGGAATGCGCGGATCCTGAGGCAGATCGCCGGACGCGAGGATGTGCCGGTGTTCATGGGGGCTGACCGGCCGCTGCGGCGCGAGCCGGCGGGGGCGGGGGAGTTCCACGGGGCCGAGGGGCTGGGGGACATGGCGCCGTTCGAGCCGGATGCGCCGTGCGCGCAAGGGTATGCGGCGGATGCGATCATCGATCTGGTGATGGCCCGGCCCGCGAAATCGGTGGCGATGGCGGTGCTGGGGCCGCTGACCAATCTGGCGCTGGCCTTGCGAAAGGAACCGGCGCTGGCGGAGCGGCTCGGGCCGGTTGCGGTCATGGGTGGAGCGCGATCAGAGGGTGGCAACATCACCGCCTCGGCCGAGTTCAACATCTGGGCCGACCCGGACGCGGCGGCAGAGGTGCTGGCGACCGGGTGCGACCTGGTGATGTTCGGCCTCGACGCGACGCATCAGGTGCGGGCGACCGAGGCGCGGATCGCGGCGCTGGAGGCCACGGGGACGCCGATGGCGGAGGCGGCGGCGTCGATGATGCGGTTCTCGCAACGGGTCGAGCGCGAGATCGTCGGCTGGGACGCGCCGCCGGTGCATGATCCCTGTCCGGTGGCCTGGCTGCTCAAGCCGGCGCTCTTCGAGGTACGGCCGTGCCGGGTCGCCGTGGAGACCGAAAGCGATCTGACGCGCGGTCATACGGCGGTGGAATTCCGCGAGGGCGTGGCCGGATCGCTGCCGCACCGCTGGGCGGTTTCGGCGGATGCGGAGGGGCTGTTCGCCCTGATCGCCGGGGCTGTCCGCTAACGCCGGACAATCTGCCGCAGCGCCCTGCGGCCAAGGTTTGCGCTGGCGCAAGGTCGCCGGCGGCAGGCGGGACCACGACAACCCCGACGCCCGCACCGGCCGCATGTCGCGTTCGGACCGCGTCGTGGAAGACCAAGATGAAACGGAACATGACGCTGGCGGCCGCAGTGGCGGTGATGACGCTGGCGACCGGCGCCGCGACCGGCGCCTCGGCCCAGACCGCCAACGACTGGCAGGTCGCGCGCAAGGGCGACTGGATCGTCACCGGCAGGATCACCGACGTCTCGAGCGGCGCCGATGACTCCATCTTCACCTCGGCCGGCGCGGACACGGGCCTGAACGTCGATGTCGGCAACAGCACCATGCCGACCCTCGGCTTCACCTATTTCCTGACCGACAACATCTCGGTCGAGGCCATCCTCGGCGCGACCCAGCATGAGATCCGGGCCCAGGGCGGGGCGACCGATGTCGCCGTGCACGAGACCTGGGTGCTGCCGCCGGTGGTGACCTTGCAATACCGTCCCGCTCCGGAGGCGCGCGTCAGTCCCTATGTCGGCGCCGGGATCAACTACATGCTGTTCTTCGGCGGCAAGGACCAGAACGGCTTCACCGTCGATCTGGAGGACGGCTTCGGCTACGCCCTGCAGGCCGGGGCGGATGTGGCCCTGACCGGACCCTGGACGCTCAATGTCGACGTCAAGAAGGTGTGGTTCGACACCGAGGCGACGATCAACGGCGGCGCCCTGACCAGTGACGTCAACATCGATCCCCTGGTCGTGTCGGTCGGCGTCGGCCGCAAATTCTAGAACGAGGAAGGCCGCCGCCGGCGTGATCGCCGGCGGCGGCGTCGTGGTGGCCCACGGGGCCGCGCACGGGTTATAGGAAGGCGTCGGTCCGGCCCTGCCGGACGCGGGAGAGACGCCTTGAGGCTGACCGTCGTCGGTTCGATCAATCTGGATTTCGTCGCCACCGCGCCGCGCCTGCCGCGCGCGGGCGAGACCGTGACCGGGGCGACCCTGGCGCGGCACCCGGGCGGCAAGGGCGGCAACCAGGCGCTGGCCGCCGGGCGGCTGGGGGCCGAGGTCTGCATGATCGGCCGGGTCGGGCGCGACGGCATGGCCGAGGAAGCCATGGCCCTGCTGCTGGCCGACGACGTCGATGTCGCCGGGGTGGTGACCGACGCCTCAGCGCCGACCGGCGTGGCCCTGATCGCGGTCGATCCCGAGGGCGAGAACCAGATCGTGGTGGCCGCCGGCGCCAACCACAGCGCCATGCCCGAACAACTGCCGGCGCGGATCGAGACGCCGCTGATCCTGCAACTGGAGCTGCCGATCGAGACGGTCGAGGCGGCGGTGGGGCGGGCGACGGAGTTCGTCTGCGTCAACCTGGCCCCGGCCGCGCCGGTGTCGGACCAGCTGCTGCGCCGGGCGGACCTGCTGGTGGTCAATGAGACCGAGGCGGAGTTCTACGGCGACCTGCTGCACCATGGCGGCGGCAAGGTGGTGGTGACGCTGGGGGCGCGAGGCGCGGTCATGTACCAGCGCGGGGCCGAGATCGCCCGGGCGACGCCGCCGAAGGTCCGGGCGGTCGACGCGACCGGGGCGGGCGACTGTTTCGTCGGGGCGATCTGCGTCGCCCTGCTGGAAGGGATGGACCCGGAGGCGGCGCTGCGGTTCGCCTGCGCGGCGGGAGCCATTGCGGCGACCCGGCCGGGGGCCCAGCCCTCGCTGCCGACGCGCGAGGAAGTGGAAGCGATCATTACAGGGTCGTAACTTGGGGTCGTCCCGGTCGCTGATAGGGTCCCGATCCTGTTCGGACAATGACCCTGGGGACTGACGCCATGACTCGCACCGCCGCGCTTCTGGGGGCCTCGCTGCTGGCCCTCTGCCCGATCGTCTCCGGGCCCGCCTTCGCCCAGACGCCCGCATCCGCGCCGGTCACCGTGCCGCCGCTGGCGTTCACCCATCGCGAGCTGGCCAACGGGCTGGACGTCTACGCCATGCCGGACGCCACGGCGGGCACGGTGACCGTGACCCTCTGGTACAATGTCGGCGGCAAGGACGATCCGCAGGGCCGCTCGGGCTTCGCCCACCTGTTCGAACACATCCTGAGCCGCAAGACGGTGAACCTGCCCTATGGCCAGATCTCGACCCTGGTCGAGAACGCCGGCGGCTCGCGCAACGCCTCCACCGGGCAGGACTTCACCAACTACTATGAGACGGTGCCGCCGCAGTACCTCGAGACCATGCTGTGGACCCACGCCGAGCGGATGGCGCGGCCGGTGGTGGACCAGGCTGTGTTCGACGCCGAGCGGTCGATCGTGCAGGAAGAGCTGCGCCAGCGCGTCTATGCCCCGCCCTACGGCCGGCTGCAGCGCTTTGTGATCGGCGACAACAGCTTCGACGAGAGCATCTACCGCCGCAGCGTGATCGGCTCGATCGAGGAGCTGAACTCGGCGCAGATCGAGGACGCGCGTGCCTTCCACGAGGCCTATTACCGTCCGGCCACGGCGACGATGATCGTCTCGGGCAATTTCGATCCGACGCAGCTGGACCGCTGGGTCGACCAGTATTTCGCCGATATTCCGAACCCGGAGCGTCCGGTGCCGGTGTTCGAACGGCCGGTCGAGACGCCGCGCACCGCGCCGCGGAGGGTCGAGTCCTATGCGCCGAACGTGCCGCTGCCGGCGGTGGGCGTGATCTATCCCGGCGTGGCGGCGAACCATCCGGACAATGCGGCGCTGGACGTGCTGCAGGCGATCATGTCGCGGGGCGAGAGCTCGCGGCTGTACCAGTCGCTGGTCTATCGCTCCCAGCTGGCCTCGAACGCCAGCTTCAGCGGCAATGCGATGGAGGAGGACGGGGTCATCGCCGTGACCGCTGTCGTCGCCCAGGGCAAGGCCCTCGCGGATGTCGAGGCGGCGCTGGACGCGGAGCTGGCGCGGGTGCGCGACGAGCCGGTGACGGCGGCGGAGCTGGCCGAGGCCAAAACCGAGATCGTGGCCGGCGAACTGCGCCAGCGCGAGACCTCGTCGGGCCGGGCCTTCATCCTCGGCCAGGCGATCGTGTCGGAGAACAATCCCCGCGCCGCCGATGAGCGGCTGGCCGCGATCCAGGCCGTGACCGCGGCCGATGTGCAGCGGGTGGCGCGGACGTATCTGAATGACCAGGCGCGGGTCTCGGTCCGCTATCAGGATGAGAGCGCGCGGCCCGAGGGCGTGCCGGAAGACAGCTGGCGCAACCCGGCCCCGGTCCCGACCTTCCTGACCGTGCCGCCGGCGGTGCTGGCGGCCAATGAACTGCTGCCCGAGGACCAGCGCATGGCCCCGCCGGCGCCGGGCGAGCCGCGGGCGATGGCGACGCCGCGCGTGGTCGAGCGGACCCTGTCGAACGGCCTGCGTGTGATCGTGGCGAAGTCGACCAACCTGCCGATCCTCAACGCCCAGCTGGTGCTGGCGGGCGGGGCAGCGGGCGATCCCGTGGATCAGCCGGGGCTGGCCTCCATGACGGCCGGACTGGCCACCCAGGGCGCCGGCGACCGTTCGGCGCCGGAGATCGCGCGGACGCTGGAGGCGCTGGGCGCCAATATCGGCGGCGGGGCGGGGGCGGATTCGACGACCCTGTTCCTGTCGGCGCCCGTCGCCTCGGCCGAGGCGGCCGGCGCGGTGTTCGCCGATGTGGTGCAGCGCCCGACCTTCGCCGAGGAGGAGGTGGCGCGCAGCCGGACCCAGGCGGTCAACGCCCTGCGGGTCAATCTGCGTCAGCCGGGGCCGCTGGCCTCGCTGGTGCTGAACCGGCTGGCCTTCGGCGCGGCCCCGTACGGCGCGCCGTCTTCGGGAACGCCGGATTCGGTGGCGTCCATGACGCGCGACCAGATCGACGGCTTCCACGACCGCTGGTGGCGGCCCGACAACGCCGCCCTGATCATCACCGGCGGCATGGAGCCGGAGGAGGCCTTCGCCTTCGCCGAACGGACCCTGGGCGGCTGGGAGCGGCCTTCAGGCGCGGCGCCCGCTGCCACGAACCGCGCGGGCGGCGAGCGGCCGGGGCCGCGGATCGTCGTGGTCGACCTGCCGGGCGCCGGTCAGGCCGCGGTGGCGGCGGCCGTGCGCGGACCGCGACGTTCGGATGCGGCCTACTATCCGCTGGCGGTGGTCAACAGCGTCATCGGGGGCGGGCAGAACGGCCATCTGTTCCAGGAGATCCGGGCCAAGCGCGGCCTGTCCTACGGGGCCAACTCCTCGCTGGGCGCGCGGGTCGACGGCGGCCTGCTGAGCGCCGCGACCCAGACCAAGAACGAGAGCGCCGCCGAGGTGGTCGATCTGGTGCTGGCCGAGTTCAACCGGTTGCGGACCGAGGCGGTGACGGAACAGGCGGTGACCGACCGCGAGACCTTCATCACCGGCGGCTTCTCGCGGGCGCTGGAGACGACCGGGGGTCTGGGCGGGGTGCTGGCCGACGCGGTCACCTATGGCCTGCCGCTGACCGAGATCGAGACCTATCCGCAGAGCATCGCCGCGACCACGCCGGCGGGGGTGATGGCGGCGGCCCAGGCTGTGAGCGCCGACGAGGCCTATGTGGTCGTGGTCGGCCAGGCCTCGATGTTCATCGAAGCGCTGCGGGCGGCGCATCCGGACGTGGTGGTGATCCCGGCGGCGGACCTGGACCTGAACAGTCCGACGCTGGGGCTGTGAGGGGTGATTGGTGATTGGTGGCTGATGGGGGCCGGCCGGCTCTCGACGACCACCGCCGGTGAACCGGCAATCACCAATCACCAACCACCAGTCACGACTTCGCGCGGAACGCCGCGACCGCCTCGACCGTCTGCCGGACGTTCGCTTCGATGCCGGCCCAGTCGCCGGCCTTGACGGCGGCTTCTGTGACCAGTTTCGAGCCCATGCCGGCGGCGACGATGCCGGCGCCGAACCATTTGGCGATGCTGGCGGCATCGGGATCGACGCCGCCCGTGGGCATGATCTTCGTCCACGGCATGGGCGCCAAGACCGCCTTGATGAAGTCGGGCCCGCCGACGCTGGCGCCGGGGAAGAGTTTGACGATGTCGCAGCCCAGCTCATGGGCCTGGCCGATCTCGGTGACCGAGCCGCAGCCCGGGAAATAGGCGGTCATACGCCGGTTGCAGACGCGGGCGACCTCGGGGATCAGGCAGGGGCTGACCACGAAGCGCGCGCCCCGATTGAGATAGAGCGACGCCGTCCCCGCATCGACGACCGAGCCGATGCCGAGGATGATGTGGGGGTCGGTCTTCTGCAGCTCGCGCGCGATGTCGCCGAACAGGTCGCAGGCGAAGTCGCCGCGATTGGTGAACTCGATCACGGGCGCGCCGCCGCGGGCGCAGGCGCGGATGACGTTCAGGCAGACCTGCGGATCAGGGTGGTAGAAGACCGGGGCCACGCCCTGGGTTTCCAGGGCGGCGAGGACGGTCAGGCGGTCGTGGCGCATGGTCTGATTTCCTCCGCCGGTCGCTCCGGCAGCCCGCCATGCTTATCCCACCCGCCGCCTGCCGGGAAAGCGCCGGTGGCGGCCGGCCCGGAACTTTGTGTTTCCAAACCCGAAGGGGCGGTTCAGGCGGTCTGCCGTCTGGCGCCGCAGAGGTCGCAGAATTCGCGCCCCTCAGCCCGGCGATCAGGACGCCACCGGTGACGGCGGCAACGAAGCTGGCGAAGGAATTTTCTGAGGGTACGAATCATCGAGACTTTGAACAAACGCGACCGGCCGCCGCGATATCTGCCGGAGTAGGTGCAAACACACCGATGCGTTACGTTAGGTCAAGAGATGATGGCAGGGCCAGGGGCGATGAATTGTCGCTGTCGACCTGGTCCGTACACGGACATGCGAGGGCTGGACGCAGTCAGGGAACGGGTGGTCGGACGCGCGGGCCGATGAGTCCGCGCGCGATTTCTCGCAGGCGAAGGGCGAACCCGGGCGGACGATCCTGAAGCTGTTCAGGAACGGTCACCCCGACGATGCCGCCATCCACGCCGACATAGACGATCACCCTGTCGGCAATGTTGAGCGTGAAGCTGTTGCAGGTATTGCCGGGGTTCCAGCGGAACAGCAGATCGCTTGCAGGGAGCGCCCCGCCGTCAACGCTGACGATCGGCGTGAGTGCGAATTCGATCTCGTCGCCCGCCAGCATCCGGCCTTGCCGGGCCTGGGCGATGAGGACGGTTTCGGACCGGGTGCGCCACTCCGCCTGCTCGCGCCGCAGCCATTCCGGCGAGCCGGACCGGTAGGTCTCGCCCGTCACCGGATCGGTGGCGATCAGCGGCGCGCAGGCCTGTGCGGTCGAAGCGCCGAACAGGACGCCTGCGGAGAGTGTCGTCGCAACAAGACGCTTCACCGCGCCGTCCCCTTCGCCAATTCCACCACACGCCGCACCATGGCGCTCTCCGGGTCGAACAGCGGGTCCAGTACGGTGAAATGGTTCAGGCCCGGCAGAGCCTCGTAGCGGGTCTCGACGCCGTTGGCGGCCCAATGGTCGGCCATCATGCGCGACTGGCGCAGGAACTCCGGGCTCTCGTCGCCTCCGACCAGGCAGTCCAGAACCGTGCCGCCTGGGGTGGAGCCGTTGGGGACGGGCCAGTGGATCGGCGACAGGGCGGCGGCCTCGCGATCATCGAGGTCGAGCGCCTTGTTCAGCGAGGTGGGGATCAGGGGGCGAAGGTCGAAGACGCCGCTGATGGCGACGGCGGCCGAGGCGCGGCCCTCGGAGAGCATGCAGGCGGCCATATGCCCGCCGGCGGAGTGGCCGAAGACGACGGGGCGGACGCCGGTGCGTTCGCGGACCATTCCGACGGCCGCGCGGACCTGACGCAGAATGGTCCCCAGGCGAACGGCGGGGCAGAGGTCGTAGGACGGGACGGCGAGGCTGACGCCATGGGCGAGCAGGGCGGGGGCCAGGCCGGAGAACCAGTCCTTGTCGAGCGTCTGCCAGTAGCCGCCATGCAGGAAGACAGCGACCGGGGCGTCGGGTCCGGCGTCGAACAGATCCATGACCTCGCGCGCGCCGCGGCCATAGGCGATCCCGACCGGCGGATGAGCGGCGCGCGCGGCCTCCGCAGTCTCGCGCCAGCGCTGCATGACGGCCGGATGGTCGGGTACGAGGGCGCGGTTGTTGTACTGGGCTTCGAGGTTCAAGGGCTTCGCCTAGGGCTTAGGGCTTAGGGCTTGGGGCTTGGGGCTTGGGGCTTGGAAATTGGGAAGGGGCTCGCGTCGGTGGTGGCTGGTTCGCCGGCGAACTAAGCCCTAAGACCTAAGCCCTAAGCCCTACGACCTCGAACCGGAGCCCCCGCCATGATGACCGCCATCTTCGTC
>CAYNNT010000072.1:9130-14933 GCA_964398675.1 uncultured Brevundimonas sp. | reverse complement strand
CGGATGGCGCGTGGAAAACGGCTGCGCGGGGCGGTCTGCTTCGTCGAAACGGTAAGAACTATCAAAGCACCGGGCGAGGCCCGGCCGCCCCGCGCCCTCCCCAACCGCAGCGCAAGCAGGCGGCGAAGAGTCGTGGGTGATTGGTGACTGGTGGTTGGTGATGGATGGCGGCTGCCCCCACGACGGCGGAAGGACGGCACGAACCGCACCCGCGCCCCAACCAATCACCAACCACCAATCACCAGCCACCCCACCACACATGATCGTTGTTAACCCGCCCCGCCTTCGCTAACCCGGAACAGACCACAACCCGGAACCGCCATGCCCCGCCCGACCGACCGCTTCGAAGGCACGTCCAACTACATCGCCACCGATGACCTGCGGATCGCGGTCAATGCCGCCGTGGCCCTCGAGCGCCCGCTGCTGATCAAGGGCGAGCCCGGCACCGGCAAGACCGTCCTGGCCTATGAGATCGCGAAGGCGATGAACGCCCCGCTGATCACCTGGCACATCAAGTCGACGACCAAGGCGCACAACGGCCTGTACGAATACGACGCCGTCTCCCGCCTGCGTGACAGCCAGCTGGGCGAGGCCCGCGTCCACGACGTGCGCAACTACCTCAAGCCCGGCAAGCTGTGGGAGGCCTTCACCGCCCCGAACCGCCCCGTCCTCCTGATCGACGAGATCGACAAGGCCGACATCGAATTCCCCAACGACCTGTTGCAGGAACTCGATCGCATGGAGTTCTACGTCCAGGAGACGGACGAAACGATCCGCGCCGAGGTCCGCCCGATCGTCATCATCACCTCCAACAACGAGAAGGAGCTGCCCGACGCCTTCCTGCGCCGCTGCTTCTTCCACTATATCCGCTTCCCGGACGACCAGACGATGAAGGCCATCGTCGATGTCCACTTCCCGGGCATCAAGCCGCGGCTGGTCTCCGAGGCGCTCAAGACCTTCTACGAAATCCGCGACACGCCCGGTCTGAAGAAGAAGCCCTCGACTTCCGAACTGCTGGACTGGCTCAAGTTGCTGCTGGTCGACGACGTCGATCCCGAGACGCTGCGCGAGAAATCGCCCAACAAACTGATCCCGCCGTTGCACGGCGCCCTGTTGAAGAACGAACAGGACGTTCACCTGTTCGAACGTCTCGCCTTCCTGCACCGCCGCGAAGGCTCGCGACCCGGATCGTAACAAGTCGAACACACGAACGAACAGGTTTCGTCACCCGCCTTACCGCGATTTCACTGGCAAATGAAACGAGCGCGCGCAGGATGGATGCGTACCAGGACCCTACGTTGATGCCCCTACGTCCCTTTCTGATCCCGACCCTCTTCGCCGCGACCGCGCTCGCCGCCTGCGGCGACGGCGTCCGCATCTCCTCGACCCGCAGCGAGAACAATGACGAAAAGGGCGTGCTCAAGGTCGTAGAGACGCTGCAATGCCCCCAGACCATGGGCTCGCTGACCCGCAAGGGCTCCGCCTCCGAAGGCGGCACCGTCTGCACCTATGTCGGTCCCAAGGGCGCCGAGGTCAGCCTCCACCTGGTGGCGCTGGACGGCGAAACGCCCGCCAGCGTGCTCAAGACGTTCGAACAACGCCTCTCCGCCGACCTGCCGCGCGCCATGGCCGCGATCAGCGCCGCAGAGGCCCGCGCCCAGGCCGACGCCGCCGCGGTCCAGGCGGACGCAGCGGGGGCCGCCGCGGACACCGCGCAGCGCGCCGCCGACACCGCCCGGGCCGCCGCCGATGAGGCCGCCGCCGCGACGGGCGACCGCGCCTCGGTCCGCGCCCCCGGCGTCGCCATCGACGCCAACAACGATGACGCCACGGTCCGCCTGCCCGGCATGCGCATCGAGACCCGGGGCGACAAGGCCAGCGTCCGCATCGGCGGCTTCCACATCGACGCCGACGACAGCGACGGCTCGGCCCGCATCACGGGCTCCAGCCCCGACGGCGACAATGTCAGCATCAACGCCCAGGACGACGCCGCCGAAATCCGCGCCGCCGCGTCCGGCGAGGCCACCCGCGCCAGCTGGATGCTGACCGACAACCGCGGCTCGGAATCGGGCTGGCGGATCGTCGGCTACGAGGCCCGCGGCCCCGTCGGCGGCCCACTTGTGGTCGCCACCGTCCGCTCCCGCGACCGCAATCGCGAACGCGCCTTCGAGGACGCCAAGGACCTCGTCGCGCTCAACGCCGGGGAATAACCGCCCCCTCCGGCCTTGATCGTGACGCCCTGATGCGTCACCAACCCTGCCCAGCAAGCAGGACAGATCCTTGGCCGTCACGCCCCGCCCTTCCGCGAAACAACCCCGCGCCTGGCAGCGCATGCTGTCCGGCCGCCGCCTCGACCTGCTAGATCCCTCGCCCTTCGACATCGAGATCGAGGACATCGCCCACGGCCTGGCCCGCGTCGCCCGCTGGAACGGCCAGACCATCGGCGAACACGCCTTCTCGGTCGCCCAGCACTCCTGCGTCGTCGAGGAGATCGCCGCCCACATCAAGCCGGGCCTGGAGCCGAAATGGCGGCTCGCCGCCCTGCTCCACGACGCTTCGGAATACGTCATCGGCGACATGATCTCGCCGTTCAAGGCGGCGCTGGGCGTCAACTACAAGGCCTTCGAGGCCCGGCTGGAAGGCGCCATCCACCTCCGCTTCGGTCTCCCGCCGAAGAACCCGGTCGAGATCAAGACCCTGATCAAGAAGGCCGACGTCGCCTGCGCCTATTTCGAGGCCACGCAGCTGGCGGGCTTCAGCAAGAAGGAGGGCCTGAGCCTGTTCGGCTCACCGCCTCCCGGCTACGACCTGGTCATCGATCCCCTGCCCGCCCCCGTCGCGCAGCAGCGTTACCTCGAGCGTTACCGCGTCCTCGCCGAGGCCGTCGGCCTGATGCCCGCCGCCGACGCCTGGCATACGGAATAGGCGATGGGTTCGCCGGCTGAACAGGGCGTTCGCATCGGCCTCTCGGCGGTTGTCATCGCCCTGCGCGACCGCAAGGCCTGCGTCCTGACCACGCCCGGCGAAGACGGCGACGCCGTGCTGCCCTTCGGCCCGTTCGACCCGGCCCGCGACCGTACCTTCGAACGGGCGCTCCGCGACTTCGTGACCGCCCAGACGGGCTTTCGCCTCGGCTTCGTCGAACAGCTCTACACCTTCGGCGACCTCGGTCGGGCCAGCCCCCGCGCCACGCCGGGCCCTGAACGCCACCGCGAGGTCTCGGTCGGCTACCTCGCCCTGACCGCCGACGCCGCCCAGGCCGAGGCGCGCTGGACCCCGGTGCTGGACATCTTCCCCTGGGAAGACCGCCGCGACGGCCCGCCCGCCTGCCTCGCCCCGTTGATCGCCGACCTGACGGCCTGGGCCGACGGCGATCCCCGCCGCCAGGCCCGGATCGAGACCCTGTTCGCCACAACCCCGGCCCACCGCTGGAACGAAGGCCGGGTGCTGGACCGCTACGAACTGCTCTACGAGGCCGGGCTCGTCGCCGAGGCCGCCCGCGACCAGGATCGCCCGCCGCTCCGCACCGCCCCCGGCCGCGCCATGGCGTCCGACCACCGCCGCATCCTCGCCACGGGGCTCGGCCGGTTGCGGAGCAAGCTGAAATACCGCCCGGTGCTCTTCGACCTGATGCCGGCGACCTTCACCCTGTCCGACCTCCAGATCGCCGCCGAGGCCGTGACGGGCCTGTCCCTGCACAAGCAGAATTTCCGTCGCGGCGTCGAACGCACCGGACTGGTCGAGCCGACAGGCCGTCTCTCCGCCGCCACCGGCGGCCGCCCGGCCGAGCTGTTCCGGGTCATCGACGGCGACCTCTCGACCGGCGAGGCCCTCGGCCTGCCCCTGCCCGCACAGCGCTGAAGCGATTTCTCGTCAGGCCGCTTGCGGCGCGGGCCGTCGCCCATTAGAGAAGCCGCTCGCTCGACCAAGCGTACTACGGCCCCGCGGAGAGGTGGCAGAGTGGTCGAATGTACCGCACTCGAAATGCGGCGTGCCTTTGCGGGCACCGTGGGTTCGAATCCCACCCTCTCCGCCACCGGCCCCGGACCAGTTCCCTGATCTGAATCCGACCCGGGACGTCCGGCCTGTTCTCCGCCAGGAGCTCACGAACCTCCCCCCTCATCGGAAAGCCGTGCGGGGATCACCCACCGGGTGCGGTGTTGGAGGGCGGGCGTTCCCCGAACAGCCATCTCCGGGTTGCCAGTCGCCCACGCGCCATGCTTTCGGTGTGGAGCGAGCGGGGGAACGTGCGCATGACCACCACAGGACACGCCGAAGTGCCGCGCATGGACTGGATCGACTATCTGCGCACCCTTTGCGCCGGGGTGGTCCTGTTCAATCACCTTGCCCTGGTGACGCTCCATCCCCGTGCCGGGCTTGGCATTTCCGGGTTTGGGCTGCTCACTGAAATCGTAAAGTTCGGCAATATCGCGCTCTTCATCTTCTTCCTGGTCAGCGGAATGATGATCACCCTTGTCGCGCAAACCCAGGACGCCGCGACCTTCGTCACGCGGCGCGCGGCGCGTCTTTATCCCATGTTCGTCCTGTGCCTGACGATCACCACCGTACTCTCGCTATGGGGCCCGAACTTCCGCTTCGATGTGAGCGTGGGCCAATATCTCGCCAACCTCACGCTTAATCCGAGGGCGCTGGGATATCGCTGGGTGGACGCGAGTTACTGGACCCTGCCGGTCGAGGTCACCTTCTATGGCGCGATGACCGTGGTGATGCTGCTCGGCGCGATGAAACACCTTCAGACCGTCGTGGCGACATGGGTGATCCTGCAGGCGCTGACCTGCTACTGGTTCCGCGACATCCCGCTGATCGGCCACTCCTACTATTTTCTGGCGGCCGGCGCGGTGCTCGCCCTGCTGTACCAGCGCCGCAACGAAAGACTGAACCTGGCGTTGCTCGCCTTGTCGCTCGTGCCGTGCCTTCGCTGCGTCTTTGTCATCAGCGAGAGAGCGAGGTTCGATCCCTGGATCGGCAGCGTTGTAATTCTCGGCGTCTTCGCCCTGTTCCTGTTCATGCGCGGACGAACCGTCCAGCTGCCGGGCGCTCAACGGATCGGCTCGCTTACCTATCCGCTCTACCTGCTCCATTTCCATGTCGGGATCGTGCTGATGTACCAGCTGGCGATCGACGACTCCAACAAATGGTGGGTGCTGGCGGCGGTCGTCGCCGTCCTGGTCGCGGCATCCGCGCTCATCGACGACATTGTCGAGCTCCGGATGCGCCGCATCTGGCGCCGGCTGTTCGGCGCGACGCTCGCACGGCCGGTAGCCTGGATCGAGGCGCGGCGGGCGGCCGCCTTGAACGCCCCGTAGCCCTCAGCCCGCAGAATAGCTCGTCTTGGTCTGGGTGAAGAACTCCACCGCCGCGAACCCCTGCTCCCGTGCGCCGTAGCTGGACGATTTCGAGCCGCCGAACGGGACGTGATAGTCGACCCCGGCCGTCGGCAGATTGACCATCGTCATCCCCGCCTTCGCCCGCCGCTGGAAGTCGCGGGCGTGCTTCAGCGAGCTGGTGACGATGCCGGCCGAGAGGCCGAACTCGACGCCGTTGGCGATCTCCAGCGCCTGCTCATAGTCCTTGACGCGGATGGTCGAGGCGACGGGGCCGAAGATCTCTTCGTTGTTGATCCGCATGCCCGCTTCGGTATCGGCGATCAGGGTCGGCTGGACGTACCAGCCCGGCTTTTCCATCTGCAGCCGCTCGCCGCCGGTGACCACCCGGCCGCCTTCGCCGCGCGCCACCGCGATATAGCGGTAGGAGGTCTCCATCTGATCCTCGGACACGGCCG
>CAYNNT010000072.1:0-9120 GCA_964398675.1 uncultured Brevundimonas sp. | reverse complement strand
ACCCATCTGGGTCTGCGGGTCCAGGGCGTCGCCGACCCGCAGGGCCGCGACCCGTTCCGCCAGCGCCGCGACGAAGCGGTCGTGGATGCCGTCCTGCACGATCAGGCGGCTGGAGGCCGTGCAGCGCTGGCCCGTGGCGAAGAAGGAGCCGTCGAGGGCGATCTGGACCGCCCGGTCGAGATCGGCGTCGTCGAGCACGATCAGCGGGTTCTTGCCGCCCATCTCCAGCTGGACGCGCGCCTGCCGTTTGACGGCGCCCGCCGCGACGCCCGCGCCGACGCCCTGGGAGCCGGTGAAGCTCAGACCGTCCACATCCGGGTGGTCGACGATCGCCTGGCCGACCCGGCCGCGCCCGATGACCATGTTGAGCACGCCCTTGGGCAGGCCCGCCTCATGCAGGATGGCGATCAGGGCCTCAGCCGTGGCGGGCGTCGGCCCGGCGGGCTTCATCACCACCGTATTGCCGAAAGCCAGCGCCGGCGCGGCCTTCCACGCCGGAATGGCGATGGGGAAATTCCACGGCGTGATCAGGCCATAGACGCCGACCGCCTGACGATAGGTCTGGATCTCCACGCCCGGCCGGACCGAGGCGAGGTTCTGGCCGTGAACCCGCAGGGCCTCGCCCGCGAAATATTTCAGCACACGACCGGCCCGGACGGTCTCACCGATCCCTTCGGCCAGCGTCTTGCCTTCCTCGCGCGACAACAGCCGCCCGAGGGCCTCGCGCCGTTCCATCACCAGCGTCCCGGCGCGATCCAGAATGTCCGAGCGCAGTTCGGGCGACGCCTCGGACCAGCCCGGGAAGGCCGCCTTGGCCGCCGCGACCGCGGCATTGACCTCGGCCTCGCCGCCGTCGGGGGTGCGGGCGACGATCTCGCGCGTGTCCGAAGGATTGAGGCTCTCGCCCGGCCGGTCCGCGGAAACCCGCTCGCCGTTGATCCAGTGGGACAGTTCGATCGTATCGGTCATGGCGCGTCCTTGGCGTGGTCCGGTCGATCTAGCAACCGGCGCGGCCTTGCGACAGACCTCTAGCCGAACAGACGCCGCGAAGTCTGCGATAAGCTGATCCCGTGGAACGAGTCGGAGCCCCCTTCATGAGCGCAGCGCAGACCGGGACGGCGGCAGGCTGGCGCTTCTGGGTCGACCGGGGCGGCACCTTCACCGACATTGTCGCCCGCGCGCCGGACGGGTCGCTTCAGACCCGCAAACTGCTGTCGGACAATCCCGAACAGTATGCCGACGCTGCGGTAGAGGGTGTCCGGGGGATCCTCGATATCGGGACCGCCCCCCTCCCCCCCGGCCTCGTCGCCGAGGTCCGGATGGGCACCACCGTCGCGACCAACGCCCTGCTGGAGCGCAAGGGCGAGCCCGTGGTCCTGGCGATCACCCGCGGTTTCGGCGACGCCCTGCGCATCGGCTGGCAGAGCCGGCCCGACCTGTTCGCCCGTCACATCGTGCTCAATGACCAGCTCTGCGACCGTGTGATCGAGATCGACGAACGGATGCGGGCCGACGGGACCCTCGACCGCGAGCTGGACGAGGCGCAGGCGCGAACGGACCTGGCGGCGGCGCGCGCGGCGGGGTTCAAGGCCGTGGCTATCGCTCTGGTGCACGGCTGGCGCTTCACCGATCATGAGCGCCGGCTGGCGGCCATCGCCCGCGACATCGGCTTCGAACAGATTTCGGTCAGCCACGAGGTCGGGGCCCTGATCAAGCTGATCGGGCGCGGCGACACGACGGTGGCGGACGCCTATCTGTCACCGATCCTCAGGGCCTATGTGGACCGGGTCGGCGCGGACCTGGGCGCCGCCACCCCCCTGCTGTTCATGCAGTCCAGCGGCGGACTGACGGCGGCGGAAGCCTTCCGCGGCAAGGACGCCATCCTGTCGGGTCCGGCGGGCGGCGTGGTCGGCATGGCCGGGACCGCGAGGGCGGCGGGTTTCGACCGGGTCATCGGCTTCGACATGGGCGGCACCTCGACGGATGTGTCCCATTTCGCCGGCGACTTCGAGCGGACATCCGACGCCGTGGTGGCAGGCGTGCGGCTGCGCGCGCCGATGCTCGGAATCCACACCGTGGCGGCCGGCGGCGGCTCGATCTGCCGGTTCGACGGCTCGCGCCTTCGCGTCGGCCCGGAGTCGGCCGGCGCCGTGCCCGGGCCCGCCGCCTACCGACGGGGCGGACCGCTGACCGTCACCGACTGCAACGTCATGCTGGGCAAGCTGCGGCCCGACCAGTTCCCGGCGGTGTTCGGCCCACGCGGGGACCAGCCGCTCGATGCCGCAGCGGTGACGGCCGGTTTCGAGGCGCTGGCCGCCGAAGTGCGCCGGGCCACGGGCCGCGACGCGACGCCGGACGCCCTGGCCGAGGGCTTCATCACCATCGCCGTCCAGAACATGGCCGAAGCGATCAAGTCGGTCTCGATCCAGCGGGGCTACGACGTCACCCGCTATGTCCTCAACTGTTTCGGCGGCGCAGGGGGGCAGCACGCCTGTCTGGTGGCGGATGCGCTCGGCATGACCCGCGTGATGCTCCATCCCTTCGCGGGGGTGCTGTCGGCCTACGGCATGGGGCTGGCCGAGGTCCGGGCCATCCGGCAGGCGACGGTGGCCGCCCCACTGGACGCCGCCGGCGACGCCGGCCTGGCCGACCGCGCGAGGACCCTCGAACGTCAGGCGCGCGGCGACCTCATCGCCCAGGGGTTCGCCGAGACTGTGCTCACCACCGTGGTCCGGGCGGAGATCAAATTCGCCGGGTCCGACACGCCTCTGGTGGTCCCGTTCGGCCCGGCCGGAGAGATGCGCGCCGCGTTCGAAGCCCTGCACAGGCTCCGGTTCGGCTTCTTCGCCGACGACAAGGCCCTGCTCGTCGAGGCTCTTGAGGCCGAGGCGGTCGCCGCCTCCGGTCAGACCTCGTCGACCGTCGTCGGCGGCGCCGCGGCGCCGGGGCCGACCATCATCGCCCGCGTCCCGGTGCGCATGGCGGGCGCCCCCCATGAGGCGCCGGTCTATCGCCGCAGCGATTTCGGGCCTGACGCCGCCGTCCATGGGCCGGCCCTCATCCTCGAGGACACCGGCACCACCGTTGTCGAACCCGGCTGGCGCGCCGCCACCGACCCGGCTCTCAATCTGATCCTTAAACGCACCGTCCCCCTGCCCGCCCGCACGGCCATGGGCACGGACGTCGATCCGATCATGCTGGAGGTGTTCAACAGCCGCTTCATGGCCTGCGCCGAGCAGATGGGCGAGGCGCTGAGGGCGACGGCCTATTCGGTCAACATCAAGGAGCGGCTCGACTTCTCCTGCGCCATTTTCGACGCCGCCGGCGCCCTGATCGCCAACGCCCCGCACATCCCGGTGCATCTGGGCTCGATGGGCGAGAGCATCCGCACCGTGATCGCCTCCCGGGGGTCGGGCGCGGACGGGCGGGGCATGAAGCGCGGCGACATCTACATGCTGAACGCCCCCTACAACGGCGGCACCCACCTGCCCGACATCACCGTCATCATGCCGGTCTTCCTCGACGCCGACGACGCCCCCGCCTTCTTCGTCGCGTCGCGCGGCCACCACGCGGATGTCGGCGGCATCACCCCGGGATCGATGCCGCCCGCGTCGCGCACGGTGGAGGAGGAAGGCGTTCTGATCGACGACTTCCTCCTGATCGATGCGGGGCGGCTTCGGGACGCGGAGACCCGTTCCCTGTTCGCCTCGGGTCGATACCCGTCGCGCAACGTCGACCAGAACATGGCCGACCTGAAGGCCCAGGTCGCCTCCTGCGCCCGCGGCGGCGGCGAGCTGGCGCGGATGGTCGCCGAGTTCGGTCGCCCCGTGGTCTCCGCCTATATGAGCCACGTCCAGGACAATGCCGAAGAGGCCGTGCGGCGCGCCATCGCCGCGCTCAAGCCCGGATCGTTCGCCCTTGAGATGGACGACGGGGCCGTCATCCGGGTGCGGATCGATGTCGACCCCGGGGCCCGCAGCGCCGTGGTCGACTTCACCGGCACGAGCGACCAGTTGCCCAACAACTTCAACGCACCGCTATCAATTGCACGGGCGGCGACCCTGTACGTCTTCCGCACCCTCGTGGACGACGCCATCCCGCTGAACGAGGGCTGTCTGAAGCCGATCCGGCTGATCGTGCCCGAGGGCTCCATGCTGAACCCGCGCTATCCGGCGGCCGTCGTGGCCGGAAACGTCGAGACCAGCCAGGCGGTGGTCGACTGCCTCTACGGCGCGCTCGGCGTGCTCGCGGCCAGCCAGGGCACGATGAACAACTTCACCTTCGGCGATGAGACCCGCCAGTATTATGAAACCATCGCCGGCGGCTCGGGCGCCGGGCCGGGTTTCGACGGAACCGCGGCGGTCCAGACCCATATGACCAACAGCCGCCTGACCGATCCCGAGGTGCTGGAGACGCGCTTCCCCGTCCTGCTCGAGGAATTCTCCATCCGTCGCGGCTCGGGCGGGGACGGTGCAAGCCGTGGCGGCGACGGCGCGGTCCGGCGTGTGCGCTTCCTCGAGCCGCTGACGGCCGCAATCCTGTCCAACCACCGCAGAACGGCGCCGTTCGGCGTGGCGGGCGGCGAGAACGGGGCCGTCGGCGTCAATGGGGTCGAGCGGGCGGACGGGCGCGTCGAGCGCCTGGGTGCGACAGCGGAGGTCGCGATGTCGCCCGGCGACGTCTTCGTCATCGAAACACCGGGCGGCGGCGGTTTCGGCGCGAAAAAGGCTTCCTGAGCCGCCGGTTCGGCGCAACCATCGGCCCGAGGGGGGAGATTCCAATGCTGGTGCTTCTGGGGATAGCGGTCGTGGTCGCGGGCTTCGTCGCCCGCATTAATCCGTTGCTGGTCATTCTGATCGCGGCCATCGTCACGGGGGTTACGGCCGCGGTGGCGCCGGGCGTCGACGTCCGGGCGCTGGCGAAGGCGGGCGTGGATACGCTGGCGGCCTTCGGCGACGCCTTCAACGACAACCGGTATTTCCACATCACCTGGCTGATCCTGCCGGTGATCGGGCTGCTTGAGCGGGCCGGGTTGCAGGAGCGGGCCCGGATGCTGATCGCCCGGGTCAAGGCGGCAACGGCCGGCCGACTGCTGCTCAGCTATCTGGTGGTTCGCCAGGCGACTTCGGCGCTCGGTCTGACCTCCCTGGGCGGCCACCCCCAGATGGTCCGGCCGCTGGTCGCGCCGATGGCCGAGGGCGCCGCAGAGGTCCAGGCCGGCGGCGACCTGCCCGACCGGATCCGCTTCCGCATCCGCGGCATGTCCGCCGCCACCGACAACATCGGGCTGTTCTTCGGCGAGGACATCTTCATCGCCATCGGGTCGATCGTGCTGATGGTCGGCTTCCTCGAACAGGCGGGAATCATCGTCGAGCCGCTCCAGCTGTCGGTCTGGGCCATTCCGACCGCCGTCGCCGCCTTCGCCGTACACGGCGCGCGCCTTCTGCTGTTCGACCGGGAGATCCGCCGCGACCTCGCCGCCCGTGACGCGGAGGTGGGCCAGTGATCACGCTCGAGCACGCCTACATCCTCGTCGGCCTGATGTTCCTGGGATTCGCTATCCTGACCCTGCGCGACGCCGGGCACCCGACGCGCATCCGCAGCGCCCTTTTCTGGGGCCTGATCGCGGTTTCCATGCTGTTCGGCTCCAGGCTGGGCGGCCTGGGCAACGGCTTGCTGGTGCTGGCCCTCGTCGCTCTCGGAGGGCTCAGGAAGCTGGGCGTCGGTCAGCCGTCCACGACGACCCTTGAAGAGCGGCGCGAGAGCGCGACCCTGCGCCGGAACGCCCTCTTCATTCCGGCCCTGATCGTGCCCCTGATCGCCGTCGGCGGCACGCTTGCGGCGAAGCACACAAGCGTCGGCGCCTGGCTGATCTCATCGACCCAGACGACCCTGATCGCGCTCGGTCTGGGCTGCATCCTCGCGCTTGTCGCCGCCATGGCCTGGCTCCGCCCGCCCGTCATGGCGCCCGTGCAGGAGGGACGGCGGCTGATGGACTCCATCGGCTGGGCGGCTTTGCTGCCGCAGATGCTGGCCTCGCTCGGCGCGGTCTTCCTCGCCGCGGACGTCGGCGGGGTGGTCGGAGAACTGGTCACCCAGGCGGTGCCCATGAGCTCACCCCTGCTGGCCGTGGGGGCCTACTGCCTCGGCATGGCCCTGTTCACGATCATCATGGGCAACGCCTTCGCCGCCTTCCCGGTGATGACCGCCGCGATCGGCCTGCCCTTCGTGGTCGGTCAGTTCGGGGGGAACCCGGCCATCGTCTGCGCCCTCGGCATGCTGGCCGGCTTCTGCGGCACGCTGATGACGCCGATGGCGGCCAATTTCAACGTCGTGCCCGCCAATCTGCTGGAACTGCCGGACCGGAATTCGGCGCTCAACGGCGTCATTCGCGCCCAGCTTCCGACGGCCGTGATCCTGCTCGGGGTGAATATGGCGCTGATGTATTTCCTGGCCTTCCGGTTCTGACGATGACCCATGCCCTCGACGTCGCGACGGCGTCCCGCTTCGCTGCAGCCGCCCTCGGCCATGTCACGCGCGAATATCCCAACAAGATGGACCACGTCCTGGCCGGGCCCGAGGACGTCCAGGGTCCGCGCGCCCTGCACCCGATCTTCTTCGGGAGCTTCGACTGGCACTCCTGCGTGCACGGATGGTGGACCCTGTTCACCCTGCTGCGGCTCTATCCGGACATGCCGGAATCGGCCCGCATCGAAGCGCTCGCCGACGAATTGTTCACGCCGCAGAACGTCGCTGCCGAGACGGCCTATCTTGATCGCCCGGGCAGCCGTGGCTTTGAGCGGCCCTACGGCTGGGCCTGGCTGCTGATGCTGGCCGCCGAACTGGCGCGGCACGAGGACGGCCGACGCGCACGCACGCTCGCACCCCTGGCAGAGGCCTTCGCCCGGCGGTTCCGGGACTTCCTGCCCCTCGCCGCCTACCCGGTCAGGGTCGGCACCCACTACAACACCGCCTTCGCCCTGCGTCTGACGCTGGACTATGCCGAGGGCGCCGGCGAAGACGCCCTCGCCGCCCTGTGCCGCGACCGCGCCCGCCTCTGGCATTCAGGCGACCGCGACTGCCAGGCCTGGGAGCCGTCGCAGGACGAATTCCTCTCGCCCGCCCTTATGGAAGCCGCCCTGATGAGACGGGTGATGACGCCGGACGCCTTCGTGGACTGGTTCGACGCCTTCCTGCCGCAGTTGCCAGGGCGCCAGCCGGCAACCCTGTTCAAGCCCGCCAGCGTCAGCGACCGCACCGACGGCAAGATCGCCCATCTGGACGGTCTGAACCTGAGCCGCGCCTGGTGCTGGCGCGAGATCGCTTCAGCCCTGCCGTCCGATGACCCGCGCCGCACCATTGCCCTCCGCGCCGCTGAAAACCATCTCGACGCCGCCCTGCCCCATGTCACCGGCGACTATATGGGCGAGCATTGGCTGGCCAGTTTCGCCCTGCTGGCCCTTCTGGCCGGCCCGGACGTCTAGAGCGGGCCGCGGAACACGAACCACGCCCCGGCGACGATCAGGCCGAAACCGACCGCGTGGTTCATCGTCAGTCTCTCTCCGAGGAAGGTCACTGAAAAGACCGCGAACACGATCAGGGTGATGACCTCCTGCATCGTCTTCAACTCCGCCGCGGAATAAACCTGATGGCCGATCCGGTTGGCCGGAACCGCGAGGCAGTACTCGAAGAAGGCGATCCCCCAGGCCACGATGACCACCAGCCACAGTGGTTTGGAGCCGAACTTCAAATGGCCGTACCAGGCCAGGGTCATGAAGATGTTCGAGGCCGTCAGCAGCAGGATGGGCGCGACCTGGGCGAATGAAAGCGGCATGTCGGACCTGTCTTGACGTCATCCGCCATGCGCCAGCATAAGGGCCGCCCGTCAAGTCGGCGGCCGGCTTAGCTCAGTTGGTAGAGCGCCAGTTTTGTAAACTGGATGTCGCGGGTTCGATTCCTGCAGCCGGCACCACTGCGCGCCAGTCAGAAAATCAGGCCGCTCCGTGCGTCGTGCAGCCGGGCGAAATGGCCTGCCGCATCGGAGCCGAAGAGCACCGGGTCGGCCGAATGCGCGTCCTCAATAACCGCAAGTATAGCATCGAGGGAGTCCTTGCGGCTCGGCTGACCGCCCTCCGCGATACGATCCAGCAAGGCGAGAAGGTTCTCCCGCCGCTCCCGCGCCTGCGCCTTGAGCACCTTGGAGCTCGGAGTCCGGCGGATCGGCACCCGGCCTGCCGGCGCGGGGCCGTCCGCGGCCGGGATATCGAAGAAAGCGCTGTCCAGCGGGCCGGCGCGCTCAGGGTCGTCGATCAGGAAGGGGGGCTCTGTTTCCCGGGAACCGACCGCTGGAAGCGGATTCGCAAACTCGGGATCGACCGCCACCCGCGTCTTGCCGCACCGTCGGCAGAGGTCCGACTGATGCCGCTCGGACCAGTAGAACTCATGTCGACACAACAATGGCCTCAGCGGCGAACGCATGGAAATTCCCCCGTACAATCAGGGGAATCGCCTCAACCGATGACGCTTGTCAACCATCGTCATGTGGCGAGCGAACGATCGGGCGCTAGCCGCCGCCCAGGGCCGAGGCCACGCGATAGACGATCCAGGCCGCCAGATAGGCCAGTCCAAACATGTAGATGACCATCACCCACATCCATTTCCACGAGTTCAGCTCACGCTTGACCACACCCAGCGTCGCCACGCACTGGGGCGCGAAGACATACCAGGCGAGGAAGGCCAGACCGGTCGCCAGCGACCACTGCGCCGCCAGCGTCGCGCCCAGCAGGCTGGTCGCGCTCTCGGGATCGGCCACGGCGTAGACGGTGCCCAGGGCCGCGACGGCGACTTCCCGGGCCGCCATCCCCGGCACAAGGGCGATGACCATTTGCCAGTTGAAACCGATGGGCGCGAACAGCGGCTCCAGCGCATGGCCGATCATGCCGGCGAAACTGTAGTCGATGGCTGGCTGCGTCGCCCCTTCCGGCGGATAGGGAAAGGTCGCCAGGGCCCAGACCACGACCATCAGCGGCAGGATGATCCGCCCTGCCCGCTCGAGGAAGATGCGGGCCCGGATCCACAGATTGAGCAGCACGCTCTTGAAGTCAGGCGTCTTGTAGGCCG
>CAYNNT010000071.1:0-15304 GCA_964398675.1 uncultured Brevundimonas sp. | reverse complement strand
TGGTCAGGCCTGGACCTGGGACGGGCCGATCAATCTGAAGAACGCCCGTTTCGCCGAGGACCAGGACCCGCTGGAGCCCGACGTCCCCTGCCCGGCCTCGCAGGACTATTCAAAGGCCTATCTGCACCACCTCGTGCGGGCCGACGAAATCCTCGGAAAGGTGCTGCTGAGCTGGCACAACATCGCCTTCTTCCAGGCCCTGACGGCAGCCATGCGGGACGCGATCGCCCACGGTCGGTTCGAAGCCTTCCGGCGCGACTTCCACGCCCGGCATATCTCGAACTAGCCGCAGGACCCCGTTCCATGAGAATCGAGAAGTCAGGGTTCCACGCCTACAATACCTACCTGGAAGAACCGCGCCGCCTCGAGGGAAATGAGACCGCGCTCCATCGGCATGTGATCATCATAGGCGGCGACAAATACTCGTTCTTCGCCCACTGGTCCGGCAAGTTCGCTCACAAGGGCGAGCGGATATCCTTCGACTGGGACTGGGACAAAACCGGCGAATTCAGGAACATCGACAAACCGTCCTTCGAGGCTTTCACCAAGGACGGCAGGGTCGAAATCAGAGGCGATCGCAGCGAAAAGGTCCGTCGCCACGGGTCCTGACCCCCGCCTCCCGGTCCCTACCGCTGGCTTCGGCCTCGCGGGCGGAACCAGCCCGGGGCGGCCGGCGGGGCGCAGTTGCGCTGCATCCCCGTCCCTTTCAGGAAAGCCCGACGCATCCGGCCGGCCTGGATGGCGGACTGGACATGCCGGCTGTGTTGCTCGGCGCCTGACAGCCGACGGATCCAGCTGCGCCCCGGGATGAAATCGGTCGTGGCATCGCGAATGGCGTCCAGCGCGGCGGCCGAGGCCGCGTCAGCGGCCCGCTCGCTCAGAAAGGATCCATCCTGCGCCGGCGGCTCGTCGGTATCGGGGCCAAGCGCCTCGTTCAGCCGGGCGATCTCGGCCCCGATGGTGGCGCACTGGTTGAGATTGCGCAGGTCATAGGGGTTGGCCTCTGCCTGCAACAGAACGGTCGGGATGTACTGCCGACGCAGGTTGAGGTCGTCGAGCGGGGCCGTCGCCGCGGCCCCCAGACCTGCGCCGAACTGCTGTGCGCCGCCGGCGACGGCGCCGCAGGCCGTGAGCGGAATGCAAAGAGCGAGAATGAGGCTGGCGGCGCGCATCCCCCCTTCAATCACGCCGCGGGCCGGACCGGAAGCCGGGTCCGCAATTCGACCTGACAAGCGTGGCCATATACAGGTTGAACGTTCTTCATTGACCGGCTGCGGGGGCGCCATGATTCAAGGAATTGGAGCCTGGCTCGCGCGGTTCTGGTGCAAGCACCAGTACCGCTACAGCCGCAGCAGGCCTGGAACCCTGGTCTGCAAGCATTGTCGCAAGCGCCGGCCTCGCCCCAGGAATTAGGGACTCGCCGAACGGCCGGGCCAACGAGGCCCCGGCGTCACAGGCGATCAATGCGGGAAAGGGTTGGTACGCCCTCTCGGGCTCGAACCGAGGACCCTCTGATTAAAAGTCAGATGCTCTAACCAACTGAGCTAAGGGCGCATACCACGCCGGTCGCGTTTGCGATCCGGCGACGCGCCTTCTGTTGCAAACCGTCGCCGGGGTCAAGGGCTGGCTCGACGCGCGGGCGAGCGGAGGTTAGGCAGTGACCATGAAACCGCTGTCCGGCCTGCGCATCCTCGAGTTCGACGGTCTGGGGCCGGTCACCTTCGCCGGCATGATGCTGGCCGATCTGGGAGCCGACGTCTTGCGCCTGAGCCGAAGCGCCGACGCAGGCGCGCCGGTGTTCAGCGACGTGGGCGGGGAGGTCCTGCACCGTGGCCGCGCCGCGGTCGGCGTCAATCTGAAAGACCCCGCCGGTCGCGCGGCGATTTTGGATCTGATCGGTTCGGCCGACGCCCTGATCGAGGGCTTTCGACCCGGCGTGATGGAGCGTCTGGGGCTGGGCCCGGACGTCTGCGAGGAGCGCAACCCGAAGCTGGTGTACGGCCGGATCACGGGCTGGGGTCAGACGGGCCCAATGGCGCGACAGGTCGGCCACGACATCAACTACATCGGCCTGAGCGGCGCGCTCCACGCCATGGGCGAACCGGATCGCCCGCCGCGGCCGCCGCTCAATCTGGTTGGCGACTACGGCGGCGGCGCGATGATGCTGGTCGCCGGCGTGCTCGCAGGCCTTCTGGAGGCCAGATCGACGGGCAAGGGACGGGTGGTGGACGCCGCCATGACGGACGGCACGGCCCTGTTGATGAGCCTGTTCCACGCCTTCAGCGCGCGGGGCCTGTGGCGTGAAACCCGCGGGGCCAATCTGCTCGACGGCGGGACGCCCTTCTATCGCTGCTACACCTGCCGGGATGGACGGTTCGTCGCCGTGGGCGCGCTTGAGCCGCAGTTTTACGCCGCACTGATCGCCGGCCTCGGCCTCGATCCGGAAACGGCGCCCCAATTCGACATGTCGCGCTGGCCGGCGCTGCAGGCGCGGTTTGAAGGAATCTTCGCGACGCGCGACAGGGACGACTGGGCGGCGCATTTCGCAGAGACGGACGCCTGCGTCACGCCCGTGCTGACCATGGCCGAGGCGGCGATCCATCCGCACAACGCGGCGCGGGGCACATTCGTCGAACTTGGCGTCGTCCAGGCCGCCCCTGCCCCCCGCTTCGACGGAACGCCGGCCGAACCCGCCCCTCAGGCACCGGCGATGTCGCTGGATGAGGCCCGCAGCCGCTGGCGCTGAGGATCAGGCCGCCTCGACTTCTGCCCCGGGCCGCTCAAGGGCGCAGGCCTCGGCGAGGGTCGTGGCCAGCATCACCGGATCGATTGGCTTGGTCAGGAAGGCGTGTACGCCGGCGGCGTCCCAGGCCGCGCGATGCACGTCCAGGGCATTGGCGGTCAGGGCGATCACCGGCGTGGCTCCGTTGACCTCGCCCGCCCGGATCCGGCGCGTGGCCTCAAGGCCGTCCATGACCGGCATCTGCATGTCCATCAGGATGGCGTCGAACCTCTGACCGGACGCCGCCTCGAGCGCTTCCGCGCCGTTCTCCACGAGCGTCAGACGGCAGCCGTGCGGCTCCAGCAGCAGTTGCAGGATGCGGCGGTTCACCTCGTGATCGTCAGCGGCGAGGATCGAACGGCCCATCAGTGATCCGCTTGTTTCCACGGCGCGAACCGGCTGGGTCGGCGCATTCTCGACCGCGGTCATCGGGAGGCTGAGGACGAAGGTCGAGCCCTCTCCATCGACGCTCCGGACCGTGAGGGCGCCGCCCATCAGTTCGGCCAGTTTGCGGCTGATCGCCAGGCCCAGGCCGGTGCCGCCGTAACGGCGGGTCGTGCCGACGTCGGCCTGTTCGAAACTGTTGAAAATCTGACCCAGCCGGTCTGCGGGAATGCCACAGCCGGTGTCGGTCACAGCCATATTCAGGCGGCCGTCCATCCAGCTGGCGTCGATCCGGATTTCGCCCTCGTGAGTGAACTTCACCGCATTGGACATGAGGTTGAAGAGTATCTGTTGCACCCGCAGCGGATCGGTACGCACGGCGACGGGCACATCGGGCGCGATCCGCATCTTCAGGCGGACGCCGTTGGCCAGGGCGCGCGGCTCCCACAGGCGAACGATCGTCGACAGGCGGTCGCGTACGACCATATCGGCGCTTTCCAGCTCCATCTTGCCAGCCTCGATCTTGGAGAAGTCGAGGACGTCGTTCAGGAGCCCCATCAGCACATCGCCGGCATCGATCAGCATCGACACATGCTCGCGCTGCTGGCTGTCAAGCCGGGTCCGGCGAAGCAGGTTGGCGGCCGAAATGACCGCATTCATCGGCGTGCGGATCTCGTGACTGACCACAGCCAGGAAGTCCGATTTGGCGGCGCTGGCGACCTCGGCCTTGCGGCGCGCGCTCTGCTCGGCGTCCCGGGCGGCCTGGAGGGCGCCGGTCGTTGAGGAACTTTGCCGGACCGTCACGACCAGGTGGCTCATGTAGAGGATGCAGCCGATCGCGATCAGCAGCTCCTGCCAATTCTGGGTCGTGATCGCGGTGAACGCCGGCAAAGCCAGGAAATAGGTTGCGTGGGGGGCCACCGCCGAAATGAGAATCGGTCGGGCGTGATGCATGTGAAGGCTGACGTGCAGCAGTCCGCCGGCGCACTGGACCATGGCGAACACCCGCCCGACCTCGCCGCCGTAGAACCACATATAGGCGCTCATGGCGGCATAGACGGCGACCCCCAGCACTGTGGTGGCGCAACAGAGGACCACGTACAGCTGATCGGGCTGCCAATCCTGTCGCCGCCGGAACCGGCTGAACACCGCCCAGTCCAGCGCCTGGGTCATCAGGACCGCCGCGAACCATACCAGCGGCCAGATCGAAGGCACGACAAACCAGGCCGTGCAGCCGATGAAGGCCGCCAGGGCGATCCGTGTCTTGAGCTCCCGGTATCGCACCAGCGACACCATCGCATAGGCCGTAACAGTCATTCGCACCCCTCTGGCTTCGGCTTACGGCAAATTCTGAAAGGATTGGTTGCTGCGCGTGGTGACCAGGCGCGCGTTCGAGGTTATGGAACAGGCGAACCGGTCGCGCGTTGGAAGGCCGTTCCGGGGGAGACGCTGCTGATGAAACGCCTGATCGCCATACTGGCCCTGTCGACCGCATTCGGCGTCGCCGCCTGCGACAATCCCGATGCCGATGATTCGGAGATCGCCGAGGCGCCGATCGATGCGCCGCTCGCGCCCGCAGCCGAGGAAGTCGGCGCGCCGGTCGCGGCTCCAAGCGCCGTTGATGCTCCGCCGGCCGATTCGACCACCATGCCCCCCGAGAAGCGGTCGTCCGCGGAATCGGTCCAGCCTGAAAGCGAAACCCTCTTCTATTGAGCCCGGCCGCCGCCTCACCGGCGCCACAGCGGGATGTGACGACCGAGAGGTCCGCGCCCTGACGAAGGTCCCAGTTTGACGCCAAGGCCCGCCCTGTTTCTCATCAGCACGGCGGGCGCCTTGTTGCTGGCCTCCGCTGCAACGGCGGACCCGCGCGCCCAGATTCGTGGCGAAATGGACGCCGAGTTGCGCGCCCAGCTGGTCCGGGCGGTCGGGGAAGTCGATGACGCCCCCTCCAACCGGTTCGAAGCCCGGCGCCGTGCACGCGGCGCCATGGAAGCCGCCGAGGCGCTGCTGCGTTCGGAGGGCTACTACCAGCCGGTGCTCGAAGACGCCGTCGAGGGCGAAGACACACCGGTCGCGATCGTCAACGTGACACCCGGGCGCCGCTTCGAGCTGGCCGAGGTGCAGGTTCTGTGGGCCGATCCTTCGCCTGATGCCGTGACCGATACGGCGGTGCGCGGCGAGATCGGCCTGATCCCGGGACAGCCGGGTCGTGCGGGCGACATCATCTCCGCCGAGGGACGGATCATCGCCGGCCTGACCCGTCGAGGCTATGCCGACGCAGCGGCGCAGCCCCGCCGGGTGGTGGTCGATCATGCTGTGTTCACGGTCCAGCCCAGCTTCCGCATCGCCGCGGGGCCGCTGGTGCGGCTGGACGGCGTGAGGCTCGAAACCCGGGGCCCGACCCATCCTGAGTGGGTCGCCGGACTGGCGCCCTGGTCCGAGGGCGAGGTCTATGACCCGGAGGACGTCGCCGAACTGGAGCGCCGGTTGCTCGAGACGGGGGTCTACGACGGCGTGGGCGTCGCCCTCGCGCCGACCGACCAGACCAACTCGGACGGCAACCGGCCGGTGATCGTCACCCTGACCGATCGTCCGCGCCGCGTTCTGGAGGCCGGGGCGACCTTCTCGACTGCGGAAGGGTCCGGGCTGGACCTGATCTGGACCTGGCACAACCAGTTCGGGCGCGCCGACACCCTCGTCTGGCAGGCGCGCGCCGCCAATGTCGACAGCCGGCTGGGCGCATCCCTGAGTCTCCCTCACTGGCGCCGTCCCGGCGAGACCCTGAGATTGTCCGGCGCGCTGCTGAACGAGGACACCGACGCCTACCGGCGCACCGCCTTGGCCCTGGCCGCCGACCTCCAGCAGCGGCTCGGCAAGACGTCCTGGGTCAGCTACGGCGTGGGACTGGACGCGGGCCAGTACGACGAGAACCGCTTCGATCCCCTCACCCAGGCGCCGGTCAATTTCAACCGCGATCTCGTGATCCTGACGGGACGGGCCAGCGCCTATCTGGATCGCTCAAACGACCCGCTCGACCCGGTCACGGGCTGGCGGCTGTCCGCATCGGCCCAGCCGACGGCGGTGGCGGGCGAGGACACGGTGCTGTTCCTGCGCACCGAGGCCCAGGCGACCGCCTATCTGCCCCTGCAGGAAGGCGGCAAGACCGTGCTGGCGGGACGCGTGCGCATCGGTTCGATCCTGGGCGGGGCAGAGCTGACCGTTCCGTCGGACCGCCTGTTCTATTCGGGCGGCGGAGGCTCGGTGCGGGGGTTCGAGTATCAGGGGGTCGGACCGCGCCTGCCCGACAACACCCCGCGCGGCGGCCTGAGTCTGTTCGAGACCTCCATCGAAGTCCGGCGTGATGTCTGGCGGAATTTTCAGGCGGTCGGGTTCGTCGATGCCGGGGCCATCGGCTTCCAGGAGACGCCGAACTTCAACAACCTTCGCTACGGCGCCGGGTTCGGCGTGCGCTACAAACTGCCGTTCGGACCGATCCGCGCGGACATCGCCTTTCCGCTGGATCGGCGTGACGGGGACGCCGACTTCCAGATCTATGTCAGCATAGGACAGGCGTTTTGACCGACGCCGCGCCTCCCCCCGACGACGCGCCCGTCGACGCGCCTGACACGCCCGCTGAAGCGGCGAAGAAGAAGCGCACGCGTCTGCAGGCCCTGGCCTTCTTTGGCGGCATGGCGGCGGCCGTCCTGGCCGCGTTGCTGATCGTCGTCGCGGTCGGCGGACGGATGTACCTGCTGTCGGACTCGGGCCGGGGCCTGGTGACCAGTTTCATCGCAGGCAAGAAGCTCGGCCGCTACGGCCGGATCAATGTCGAGGGCGTGCGCGGCGATCTGTTCGACGACTTCACCATCGACCGCGTCACCGTCACCGACGCCAGGGGCGTCTGGCTCGAGGCGCGCAAGGTCCGGGTCGACTGGGACTGGTGGCCGCTGATCACGCGTCGGTTCCACGCAACCGACGTCGAGGCGGAAGTCATCCGGCTTGTCCGTCGCCCGGAGCTGGAGGCATCGACGGAGCCCCCGGGGCCGCAACCCCTTTCCATCGATATCGACCGGTTCACAGCCGACGTCGAACTGCTGGAGGGCTTCAGTCAGGAATATGGCCGCTGGAAACTGTCCGGCGAGGCGGATGTGCCGCGCAAGGGTTCCAAGACCGCCGTCATCAACGCCGTCAGCAACACCCGCCCCGGCGACTATCTGCGCCTCAACGGGACCATCGGGGAAAGTCTCAACGACCTGCGGCTGAACCTGCGGGCCAATGAGGCGCGGGGCGGTCCGCTGGCCGGCGCCCTGGGCTACTCCCCGGATCAGCCCTTCTTCGCGACAGCGGTGGTCAACGGGGAAATCGTTGACGCCGTCGTGCGCACAGGCGACTTCGTGCCCCTGGTGATCAAGGGACGCTACGGCGAGACGCGCACACGGATATCGGGGTTTGCGGACTTCTCCGGCTCGGACCTGTTGGCGCCGTTCGCCGCGCGGATCGGGCGCACCGTCCGCTTCGGCCTCGCGACCTCGAGCGACAGTGATCGCGACGGCCGGATCGGCGTCGGCTGGCGCCTGATCGCGGAGAACCTGGACTCCCGCGCCAGCGGCGAAATCCGGCTTTCGGACCAGAGCAGTCCGGACGGCGTAACCCTCAATATCTCGACCCGGTCGCTGGCCCGCCTCACCGGACAGGACGTGGGAGGGCCCGCGGCCTATCTCGGCGTCTTCCGCGGAAACGCCGCCGAGTGGCGACTGGATGGCTCGGTCGACCTGATCGGGGCCGAGGTGTCGAGCTACCGGACCCAACGCATCCGGGGGCCGCTCAACATCCAGGTTCGGCGCGGCCGGATGGACATCGACGGCGACATCCGGGCCGTCGGCGGGTCGAGCGCGGGGATCGTCGGAAGCATGCTGGGCGCGACCCCGCGTCTGACGTTCGAGGCCTTTCGTCAGGCGGATGGCGCCATCCTGCTGGAACGGGTCGGTCTGACCGGCCAGGCCCTGACCGTGACCGGTACGGGCGGCCGCAATCTGCTCGGCGCCATGGGCTTCCGGGGTCGGGCCGAGATCACCGACGCGTCGCGACTGTACCGCGGCGCCCGCGGCCGGTTCGGCGGCCCCATCTCGGCGGCCGCCGCCCGGACCGGCGCGCCCTGGCGGCTCACCTTCGACGCGCGTGGACAGGGACTGGCCGCCGGCATGGTCGAGATGGACCGGCTGCTGGGACCGGCGCCGCGGCTGCAGGTGACCGGGGTGCTTGCGGGCGAACGGCTCGACGTCGAACGCGCGCTGCTGACCGGGGCCCGGGGCACAGCCTCCGCCAACGGCAAGATCGAAAGCGACGGCCGGCTCGACCTCGACCTGGACTGGAACGCCCAGGGACCGTTCGGCATCGGCCCCGTCGCCATCGACGGAGCCATGACGGGCAAGGGCGAGGTAAAGGGCACGCTGGCCGAGCCACGCGCCGACCTTGATGCGGCGTTCGGCAAGGTCACCGCCGGCGCCCTGGTGCTCACGGACGCCACGATGGAACTCGTTTTCCGGCGCGGCCCCGATGGCTCCGACGGCCATATCAAGGTCGATGCGGGTTCGAACTACGGGCCCGCCAGCGCCAGCGGGAATTTCTTCCTCGGTGGCGAAAGTCTGCGGCTGACGGAGGTCTACCTCGACGCCGGCGGGATCAACGCCAAGGGGGCGATCGCCCTGTCGAGCAATGTCCCGTCCAGCGCGGATCTCACCTTCGAGGCGCGCCCCGGCGCCTTCCTTGCCTCTGGCGCCGCTGACGGGACCATTCGCCTCATCGAGGGCGCGGGCGACGAGACGGCGATCCTCGACGTCACGGGGCGAAATGTGCGGTTCGCCGGATCGACCTGGGTCATCCGCACCCTCGACCTCCACGGTCGCGGCACCCTCGAACGCCTGCCCTTCACCCTCAAGGCCGACGTCGGCGGAGCCACGCCCGTGTCCTTCGACGGGACCGGCGTCTATTCGCGCTCGGGCCCATCCCAGACCGTGGTGCTGGAAGGCGGCGGCCGGGTCCGGGAGATCGCCTTCACGACCCGCAACCCCGCCGTGATCGCCCTGTCCGGGGACGGCCGGGTCGCGCGCGTCGATCTGGGCATCGGCGGGGGCGTCCTGCTCGGCGAGCTTCGCCAGGACTCCCGAGCCGCCATCATCGAGGCCAACCTGACCAGCGTCGACCTTGGCTCGCTGATCCAGGACATGCGCGGACGGGTTACCGGCCGGCTGTCGCTGCGCGGCGCCGGCGATGACCTGTCGGGGTCCGCCAACGTCACACTGGACGACATGCGCAGCATCGATGCGCCGCGGGGGATCGCCGTCGACGGAACCCTGAACGCCCTGCTGGTCAACAACACCCTGCGCATCCAGGCCCAGGCCGCCGATGGCGACGCCGTCCGGGCGACGGCCGACGTCACCCTGCCGGTCGAGGCCTCCGCGGCGCCGCTGCGGCTTGCAATCATCAGGACCCGGGACATGTCCGGCGAAATCTCCATCCAGGGTCAGATCCAGCCGATCTGGGACCTCCTGGCCGGCGGCGAGCGCTCGCTGTCGGGCCAGGTCAACGCCCGCGCCACCATCGCCGGCTCCATGGCGGAGCCTCGACTCAACGGGCGGCTTGACCTGCAACAGGGTCGCTTCCGCGACAGCGCCACGGGCGTCCTCCTCGACAACGTCGCCCTGGCCAGCCGTTTCGACGACACAACCGGGCTGGTCGAGAGCTTCAGCGCCGTCGACGGCTCGGGCGGATCGATCAGCGGCAACGGACGGATCGGCCTGAAGGAAGGCTCCGGCTCCAGCTTCCAGCTGCTGCTCAACCGCTTCCGCATCATCGACAACGACATCGCGGAGGCCAAGGCGTCCGGCCTCCTCACCGTAACCCGCGGCACGGAGGGCAACATCACCCTCAGCGGCGAGATGGACATCGACGAGGCGCGCATCCAGGCCAATCCGCCCGGATCGAACGGGATCGTCCGCATGGATGTAATCGAGATCAACCGGCCCGGCGGCGATCTGCCCGAGGCGGAGCAAAACCGCCAGCGGGGCCTGCAGTTCGGCCTCGATATCGCCCTGCGCTCGCCCGGCGGGGATGTCCGCGTGATCGGGCGGGGGCTCAATGTCGAGATGAACGTGAACGCCAGGGTGACCGGCACGATCGCCCGGCCGACGCTGAGCGGCACGGCGCGGGTGGTGCGCGGCGACTATGATTTCGCCGGCAAAAGGTTCGTCTTCGACGAGCGCGGCACGGTGACCCTGTCGACCAATCCCGAACAGATCCGGTTGAACCTGACCGCGACGCGCGACGACCCGGCCCTGACCGCCACCATCCGCGTCACAGGCACGGCGGCGCGGCCCGAGATCGCCCTGACCTCGACTCCCGCCCTGCCCCAGGACGAAATCCTGTCGCAGGTCCTGTTCGGACGCTCGGCGTCGCAGCTGTCAGCCTTCGAGGCAGCCCAGCTCGCCGCGGGCGTTGCGGCCCTGGCCGGCGGCGGCGGCTTTGATGTGATTGGAAACCTGAGGGAGCTGGCCGGGCTGGACCGGCTGTCGTTCGGCGGCGAGGCGTCCAGCCTGACGGTCGCAGGCGGTCGCTACATCACCGATGACGTCTATCTCGAAATCATCGGCGGCGGCGAGAACGGGGCGGCGGTCAATGTCGAATGGCAGGTGCGCCGGAACCTGACCGTAAGTTCGAAATTCGGCGGACAGGGCGACGCCAGCCTGTCGATCCGCTGGCGCCGGCAGTCACGCCAGCCGGGCGCCGGTCGCGAGGACCGACGCCCGAACCGGTGACGGCTCGCTACTGGGCGGCCGCCATGCGGATCCTGTCGAGCGCGCGGGCGCCGCGAATGCCGGCGATGTGCAGGACCAGCTGGATGACCAGAATCACGAGGCCGACATAAAGCTGCCAGGACGGCGCGGCCGCTTCAGGCATGCCTTCCTGTCCAGACATCATCAGTCCGAACACGCCGGACACGAGACCGAACGCCACCAGGATGGCGAAGATGATCGGGATCACGATGTTGGGCTTGGCCCACTGGACCAGACCGAGCACCAGTTGAATGACGCAGATGCCGATCGCGCCCCACATGGCGATCTGCATCGCCATGGCGCCCATGCCGGCCATTTCCGGCGTGTCAGCGGACGCTGCAGCCATGGCAGCCTCCATCTCGGCCGAGCCGCCTGTGATCAGCAGGACGACCCCGATGCCGCCCCAGATCACGCCCAGAAAGATCGCCAGGGCGCTGGCCCTTGCGGCGCCGATGGCCTCGGCTTCAGTGGTGATCGACGCCGTCGGATTCGACGCCTTGATCCAGTCAGTCATTGGTGGGTTCCTCCCTTGAAGATGATGGAAGCCTAGCCCGCTCGCGCCCGAGGCGAAACCCATGCCTCGCCTTCACCTTTCCGGCCCGGACGGCTAGGGTCCCGCTCCATGCGGATTCTGCCCCCTGACCAGATCGTGCTCGACCATGTCGCGGCGCGCGAGACCGCCATCGTCGGTCGCGCGGTCGACTGGGCCAATGTCAATTCTGGCAGTCGTCACGCCAGCGGCCTGGCCCATGTCCTGGCCCTGCTCGAAGCCGAGGCGCGACGCCTTCCGGCCGAGGTGGTGCGCATACCCACGCAGGGCTCGACCACGGTCGGCGACGACGGCGCGGTGCGGGCCGAGGCCCATGCCGACGCCCTGAAGATCACCGCCCGGCCCGAGGCTCCGATCCAGGTTGTGCTTACGGGCCACTACGACACCGTCTTCCCGGCGGAGAGCGCCTTCCAGACCGTGACGACCCGCGCTGACGGCGCGTTGAACGGCCCCGGAATCGCCGACATGAAGGGGGGCGTTTCTGTCCTGCTCGCGGCGTTGGAGGCGTTCGAGACCCATCCGGACCGCGACCGCCTCGGCTGGACGGTCCTGCTGTCGCCGGACGAGGAAATCGGTTCGCCGGCCTCCGCCCCCCTGCTGGCTGAACTGGGCGCGCGCGGCCACGTCGGCATGACCTATGAGCCGGCGCTTTCGGACGGCACCCTGGCCGGGGCGCGCAAGGGCAGCGGCAACTACCATTTGATCGTCACCGGCAAGGCGGCCCACGCCGGCCGGGCCTTCCACGAGGGGGCCAACGCCGTAGCCGGCGCGGCCATCATCGCCGCCCGCCTGCACGCCCTGAATGGCCAGCGCGAGGGCGTGACGGTCAATGTCGCGAAGATCAGCGGCGGCGGGGCGCTGAATGTCGTCGCCGACAACGCCGTCGTCCGCTTCAATGTCCGCGTCCCCGACGCACAGTCATCGGCCTGGATTGCGGAGACGGTGCGCCAGATCGCCAGCGAACCGCCCTTCCCCGGCCTGACGCTGGACCTGCACGGCGGCATGACGCGCGCGCCCAAGGCGATGGACGCCAGCCAGACGGCCCTGTTCGAGGCCGTGCGCGAGACCGGCGCCCTGCTGGGCCAGCCGATCGCCTGGAAGCCGTCGGGCGGTGTCTGCGAGGGCAACAACCTGCACGCGGCCGGCCTGCCCAATATCGACACCCTCGGCGTCCTCGGCGGCGACATCCATTCGGATCAGGAGTTCGCCTGGCCCGCCAGCTTCGTCGAACGCGCGCAACTGAGCGCCCTGATCCTGTGCAAGATCGCCTCGGGCGAGATCGATGCTCTGAAACTCAAAGCCCTGCGTCTGGAGACGATGTAACCCCATGCTCGTCGTCCGCCCCGCCGGCCCCGCCGATCTCGACTTCCTGCTGGAGCTGGCCATCCTGTCCGGGCCGGGCTTCACCAGCCTGCCCGAAGACCCCGACCAACTCGCCGAACGGCTCGACCTGAGCCGCGACAGCTTCGCCGGCAAGATTGAGCCCCGGCACCGCTGGTACACCCTCATGCTGGAGGAGACCGAGACCGGCGACGTCGACGGCATTGGCTCGGTCAAGGCGGCGGTGGGTCTGAACCGGCCCTTCTTCTCCTTCCGCGTGGTGACCAACACCCAGTCGTCGCCCTCGCTGGGCATCAAGCTGGAACAGAAGACCCTGGTGCTGGTCAATGAATGCACCGGCTGGAGCGAGGTCGGCTCCCTGTTCCTCAAGGCGGACCGGCGCAAGGGCGGCGCGGGACGGCTGCTCAGCCAGTCGCGCTACATGCTGATCGGTGCCGAGCCCGACCTGTTCGCCGACACGGTACTGGCCGAGCTGCGGGGCGTCTTCACGCCGGACGGCGCCTGCCCGTTCTGGGACCATGTGGCGCACAAATTCTTCCCCATGGATTTCGACGAGGCGGACCGGATGACCGGCTCGACCGACAAGCAGTTCATCCTCGACCTGGCTCCGCGCCACCCGATCTATATGGACCTGCTGCCCGAGCCCGCCCGCGCCGTGATCGGCAAGGTCCATCCGCAGGGCGTGCCCGCCATGGCCCTGCTGGAGAGCGAGGGCTTCCGGCCCAACGGCCTGATCGACATCTTTGACGCCGGTCCGACGGTGACCTGCGGCCGCGACAACATCCGCACCGTGCGCGACGCCCGGAGCCTGAAGGTGGCGGTGGCGCAGGAGGTCGAGGCCGACCTGCCCGCCCTGATCTCAACCGACAGCGTCGGCGGCTTCCGCTCCGTGCGCCAGCGCGCGGTGATCGAGGGCGACGTCGTCACCCTGAACGACGAGACCGCGGACGCACTGCGGGTCCGGGCGGGCGATACGGTGCGGGTGAAGACGTGAGTGGGTATCAGGCAGGAAAGACAAACTTCCTTGCAGTTTGGTGGTCGTGCCTACTGCGTCTGGTCTTGCTTGTGCTGACTTTGGCTCTGTTCGCACTTGGATATCAGGTTTGGACTGAAGGCCTCCTGTCTCTGGCGGAACCTGAATTTCAGCGCAGAGCATTCGAGGGGACATGTGCGATTCTGCTCAGCACCCTTCCCCTATCCATATTGGTATTCCTTCTCGAGATCTTCGACCGCCGCCGCGATGGAAACCAGTCGGGTTCAAATCAATGACTACTTTCAAATCCATCGACCCCGCCACCGGCGAAACCGTCTGGGAGGGTGCCGCGGCCTCGGCCGCCGAAGTCCAGGCCGCCGCCCACCGCGCCCGCGCTGCCTTCCCCGACTGGGCGGACCGGCCGCGGCAGGACCGGATCGATGCGGTGAAACGCTATCAGGGGGTGCTGAAGGCCCGTGCCCCGGCGATGGCCGAGGCGATCTCCAGGGAGACCGGAAAGGCCCTGTGGGAGACCACGACCGAACTCGGGGCCATGGCGGGCAAGGTCGACATCTCGATCCGCGCCTATGACGAGCGCACCGGCGAGCGCACCGCCGAGACCGGCTTCGGCCACGCGACCCTGCGCCATCGGCCGCACGGCGTGGCGGCGGTGCTGGGGCCGTTCAACTTCCCCGGACACCTGCCGAACGGCCATATCGTCCCGGCCCTGCTGGCCGGTGACACGGTGGTGTTCAAGCCCTCGGAAGAGACGCCCTACATCGGCCAGCTGATGGCCGAGGCCTTCGCCGAGGCGGACCTGCCGGACGGCGTGGTGAACGTCGTCCAGGGCGGGCGCGAGACCGGCGCGGCCCTGCTGGACAGCGGTATCGACGCCCTGATGTTCACCGGCTCGGGCGCGGCGGGCGCGCATTTCCGGCGCAAATTCGCCGACGACCCGCACGTCATCCTGGCGCTGGAGCTGGGCGGCAACAATCCGCTGGTGGTCTGGGACGCGGCCGACGCCGAAGCAGTGGCCGGAATCGTGGTCCAGTCGGCCTTTGTGACGACCGGCCAGCGCTGTTCCTGCGCCCGCCGCCTGATCGTGCCCGAGGGGCCGCAGGGCGATGCCATCGTCGAGGCGGTCAACGCCATGGTCGAACGGCTGATCTTCGCGCCGTGGAACTCGACGCCCGAACCCTACGCCGGTCCGTTGATCTCGGTGAAGGCCGCCGAGGCCGCGCTGAAGGCGTTGCAGGACCGGATCGATTTGGGTGCCAGGGTGATCCGCGCCTCCGGCCCCGTCGGCAACCTGCCCGGTGCCTTTGTCGCCCCCGCCATCATCGACGTCACCGGCATTGCCGTGCCCGACGAAGAGATGTTCGCCCCCTTCCTGTCGGTGACCCGCGTCGGTTCGTTCGAGGCCGCCATCGAGGCCGCCAACG
>CAYNNT010000070.1:0-16053 GCA_964398675.1 uncultured Brevundimonas sp. | reverse complement strand
CACCCTCGTGCGCATCGAGACGCTGGAGGCGTTGGCTGATATCGCCCTGGCCGGGGCCCCTGACGCCGCCGCGATCCGCGCCGAGGTGGCGGCCCTGACCGACGCCGCCATGACCGGCGACCTGCCGTTCGGCGAGGCCCTCAACCGGCGTCTGGCCCTGCTGCCCCTGACCCGCGCCCATGTGGCGGAGCTCGCGGACCGCATCCTCGACGAGGGCACGCCGTCGGTCCGCCGGAACCTGCGCTTCTTCCGCGAGAACGCCGGCAGGATCGTCATCCTGTCGGGCGGCTTTCGCGAGATCATCGCCCCCCTCGCCGCCCACCTGCACATTCCGCCGGAGCGGGTGCTGTGCAACGACCTGACCTGGGACGCCGAGGGCCGTGTCACCGGCGTGGACCAGGCCAATCCCCTGTCGCAGGCCGGCGGCAAGCCCCTCGTCCTCCGCGCGCTGGGCCTGCCCGGCCCCGTGGTCATGGTCGGCGACGGCTGGACCGACGCCGAGGTCAAACTGGCCGGCGCCGCCGACCGCTTCCATGCCTTCACCGAGGTCGTCCGCCGCGAGCGCGTCGTCGCCGCCGCCGACGCCGAGGCGCCGTCGATGGACGAGTTCCTGCACGCCGAAGGCCTCGCCGGCCGCTGGTCCTATCCCCGGGCCCGCATCCGCATCCTGCTGCTCGAAAACATCCATCCGGCCGCGGTCGAGCGGCTCGAGGAGGCCGGCTACACTGTCGAATCGCTGAAAGGCGCGCTGGATGAGGAGGCCCTGATCGAGGCGATCAAGGGCGTGCATGTGCTGGGCGTCCGCTCCAAGACCCAGGTCAGCGCCCGGGTGCTGGAAGCCGCCGACCGGATGATGGCCGTGGCCGCCTTCTGCATCGGCACCAACCAGATCGACCTCGATGCGGCGGCGGCCAGGGGCGTGGCGGTGTTCAACGCCCCCTATTCCAACACCCGTTCGGTCGTCGAACTGGCCGTCGGCCTGACCATCGCCCTGCTCCGCGACGTCGCCGACAAGTCCGCCGCCATGCATCGCGGCGTCTGGAACAAGTCGGCGACCGGCTCCCGCGAACTGCGCGGCAAGACCCTCGGCATCGTCGGCTACGGCGCCATCGGCTCGCAGCTGTCGGTCCTGGCCGAAGGCCTCGGCATGCGGGTGATCTTCCACGATCTGACCGAGCGGCTGGCGCTGGGCAACGCCCGCCGCATGGCCTCGCTGGACGCCCTGCTGGCCGAGAGCGACGTGGTCAGCCTGCACGTCGACGGACGGACGGACAACACCGCCCTCATCGACGCGGCCCGGCTGTCGCGCATGAAGGACGGGGCCCTGCTGCTGAACCTGTCGCGCGGCCATGTCGTCGACGTCGGCGCCCTGGCGCAGGCGCTGGGGTCGGGCCGGATCGGCGGCGCGGCGGTGGATGTCTTCCCCGAGGAACCCGCCACCAATGCCGACCCCTTCGACAGCCCCTTGCGCGGCCTGCCCAATGTGATCCTGACGCCCCACATCGGCGGGTCGACCGAGGAGGCCCAGGAGGCCATCGGCGAATTCGCCGCCGAACGGCTGCTGGCCTATCTGAACCGGGGCGACACCACCTTCTGCGTCAACCTGCCCAATGTGCAGCTGGCCGAGGTCTCGGGGGCCCACCGCATCCTGCACATCCACCGCAACCAGCCGGGCGTCCTCGCCGAGCTGAACCGCGCCCTCGCAGCCGCCGGCCTCAACATCCTCGGCCAGCACCTGAAGACCGACGAACACACCGGCTATGTCATCACCGACGTCGACCGCGACTACGATCCGGAGGCCCTGCAGAGCCTGCGCAGTGTGGCCGGAACGCTGCGGTTCCGGATGTTGCACTAGAACCTTCCCCGGCGGCATCTTGCGCGGACGCGAAACGGGCGCACAGTGGAGTCCAACGGTCGCATGATGACGGCCGAGGGAGGATCATCGATGTCTCGTTTCCTGCGCAACGCGGCGCTTGCCGCACTGACCGTGGCCGCCGTGGGGGGCGTCGCGTCGGCCGCCAGCGCCCAGTCCTACAGCCGCCTCGTCGTTTTCGGCGACAGCCTGAGCGACAACGGCAACCTGTACGCCGCCAGCGGCAACACCAACCCGACCTCGCCGCCCTATTTCCAGGGCCGGTTCTCCAACGGTCCGGTGTTCACCGAACTGCTGGGCTTCACCGTCGGACGCTCGGCGGCCGGCGCGCCCGTGACGGGCAGCATCAACTACGCCTACGGCGGCGCGCGGACGGACAGCTCCGCCTTCCCGCCCGGCATGCGCAACCAGCTGCTGGCCTATACGGGCGCCGGCGGCACCTTCGGCCGCAATGACCTTGTCAGCATCCTGGGCGGCGCCAACAACATCTTCCAGGCCGTGCCCGCCGCCTCGATCTCGTCCAACCCGACGGGCGCCATCCAGCCGGTCGCCCTCGCCGCGGCCGCCGACATCAACTTCATCGTCAACAGCGTCGCCGGCGCCGGCGCGGGGACCATTCTGGTCAGCAACCTGCCCAACCTGGCGATCACGCCCCAGTTCAACCAGGGCGCAGGCGCGCCCGCCGCCCCCCTGGCCGACTACGCCGGGACACAGTTCATCGGCGCCCTGCTGGCCGGACTGATGACCACCGCCGCCGCGCGGCCGGGCACCAACATCATCCTGATGGACCTCTACAAGGTCACCCCGGCCCTGGCGGCCAGGCCCGAAGCATTCGGACTGACCAATGTGCGGGACGCCTGCTTCAACGGCGTCACCGTCTGCGCCACCCCGGACACCTATCTGTACTGGGACGGCGTGCACCCGACGGCCGCGGGCCACCGCCTGCTGGCGGCCCTCGCCGACGACTATCTGTTCTATGGCGACATCGGCGCCCAATCGACCGTCCAGGCCGAGACCGGCTTCCGCCAGCGTGAGGACCTGCTGGACCTCGCCAGCGAAGGAATGTCCGGCCGCGCAGACTGGCAGGCCGGCACCCACCTGACCTTCGGGGCCATCGCCGACAGCGTCGAAACCGACGCCCGCGGCTCCGTGGCGGCTTCCGACACGACCGGCTGGGGCGCACGGTTCGGTCTGGACCACGTCATGTCGCCGAGCACCCGCTTCGGCTTCGCGGCGACCTACAAGACCGCCGACGTCGAGGCCGGCGCCATGGCGTTCGACGTCAAATCCTACGCCGTCGACCTCTACGGCGGCTGGCGCTCGGGCGGCGCCTTCGTCAACGCCACCGCCGGCGGTTCGGTCGAACACTATGACGACATCACCCGGATCACCTCGCTGGCCCCGATCGTCCACACCGGCGACACGACCGGCGGCAGCATCGGCGCCCGCGTCCAGGGCGGCTTCTGGATGGACATGGGCGGCATCGGCCTGTCGCCGCGCGTCGCGGTCAACTGGGTCTCGACCGACGTCAACGGCTATATCGAACAGGGTCCTGCGGCCCAGTACAGCTACCAGGACCGCACGGTCCAGGCCGCCAGCGGCGAGTTCACCCTGCGGGCCGAAGGCGGCGGCGAGGGCATGAGCTTCTTCGTCGAGGGCGGCTATCGCGACAGCTTCGGTGACAGCAGCGACGCCGTCCGTACCGGCATCGCCGCCAACCCGGCCCAGATCCTCGCCCGCGAGATCGAGGACCCGTTCGGCGGATCCCTGATCGCGTCGGCGGGTGTCGAGGCCGATCTGGGACCGGTGAAGATGACGGTGGGTTATCGCGGCCGCTTCGGCGACACCGCCGACAGCCATGTCGGAGCCATCAACTTCAGCCTGCCGCTGCAGTAGGGCTTCCAGGGACTGCAAAAAGGGGGCGCGCGACTTTCGGGTCGCGCGCCCTTCTTCGTTTCCGGCCTGCGACGACCTGCCGCCCCCGCCCGCCCCAAAGTCGCCCTACGGAGTCTTAGAACGGCGCTCTTCCGGTCGCTGGCCGCAGTGTGTCGCTCGTTGCGGCCGCCGGCGCCCCTCCCGCTCGTTGAGCCGAAGACGGAGCCGACGCCGCCATGCGACGCCTGTTGCCGACCGCCCGGTCGTTCCTCATCCATTCAGGCCAGGCCGCCAGCCTCGCCGCGGTCGCCGTGCTGGCCATGGCCGCCGCGCCCCTTACGGCCGCCACGGACAACGCGCCCGTCGAGGCCCTCGCCATGCCGGAAGCGCCCCCGATGACCGCCGTCGCCGAGCCGGCCGGGCCCGTCACCCGGCTCATCGCCTTCGAAGCGCCCATCCGCAACCATGAGATCAACTCCCCCTTCGGCCTGCGCCGGCTGCCCGGCCAGGCGGCCCGCAATCACGAGGGCGTGGATATCGCCGCGCCCTGGGGCACCGGGGTCTACGTCTCCGCCGAGGGTTCGGTCCTGCGTACCGGCTATGACCCCGCCGGCTACGGTCGCTTCGTCGAAATCCGTCACCCGAACGGCATGACCACCCTGTACGGCCACCTCAGCCGTATCGATGTGGCGTCCGGGGACGCCGTCGAAGCCGGCGCACGCATCGGCCTGGTCGGATCGACGGGCCGCTCGACCGGCCCCCACCTGCATTTCGAGGTCCGTCGCGGCGACCGTCAGGTCAATCCGGTCAAGGTGATGGGTCGGGCCTTCGAAGTCGTCGTCGCCGTCTGACCGCCAGCGTACAGATTGCCCACGGTTTCTTCACCCCTTGGCGCCAGACTGGCGCTCGAAGGGGGGCGTTTTGGACCACATCCTGTATTCCATTACGACCGAGTACGACGTCCGTTGGCTTCTCGCCGCCGGGCTGATCTGCATCCTCGGCATGACGTCCGCCCTGCACCTGCTGGCCGCCGCCCGTCAGCAGACCGGCGCCCGACGTCGTAACGGCATCATCCTCGCCGCCTTCATTTCGGGCCTCGCGGTCTTCACGACCCATTTCGTCGCCCTGCACGGCTATCAGCCCGGCCAGGATATCCGCTACGCCGTGTGGCCGACGGTCGGCTCCTTCGCCATCGCCCTGGGCAGCTTCGGGCTGGCCGCGGGAACGGTCATGGCGCGGCCGACCCGGATCTTCCGCGCCCTGTCCGGCGTGGTCGCCCTCGCCGGCGTGGCCGGCATGCATTTCCTCGGCATATCGGGCCTGCGCCTCGCGGGAACGATCAGCTGGGAGCCGTCAGCCGTGGCGCTTGCGCTCGGCGGCGGTCTTGTGCTCGCCCTGGTGAGCGGCGGCGTCATCTACGGACCCGGCCTGCCACGCAGGCTGGCGACCGCACTCGGCGGAACCCTGGGGGTCGCCTTCCTTCACTTCACCGCCATGGGCGCGATCGTCATCACGCCCAGGACGGGTGTCGATCATGGACTGACCGTTTCGGGCGGCGTCATGACCGGCGTGATCGTCGCCATGGTTGTCGCCATCGCCGGGGTCGCCGCGGTCATCGCCTGGACGACCTGGGCGTCGCAGTCGGGCGCGCTCAGGCGGTTCCGGGAGGCGCTGGACGCCATGCCGGACGGCATGGCCTTCTACGACGCCGACGATCGGCTGGTCCTCTGGAACCAGCGCTATGCCGAGGTGAACCCGGAGCTGTCCTCGACGCTGAAGGCCGGCATGACCTTCCGCGAGTTCATCCAGATCGGCCTCGACGAGGATCTCTACGCCGACGCCCGCGGTCGTCAGGCCGAATGGATCCAGGAACGGCTCGACTCCCGCCGGGCCCTGACCACCACCATCGAACAGCGGATCGCCGGTGACCGCTGGCTTCGGGTCTCGGACCGCCGCACCTCCGCCGGCGGCATCGTGACGGTCTGCACCGACATCACCGACCTGAAGAACGACGCCCGCGCCCTGGCCGAGGCGCGCGATGTCGCCCAGTCGGCCAACAGCGCCAAGAGCCAGTTCCTCGCCAATATGAGCCACGAGATCCGTACGCCGCTGAACGGCGTCATCGGCGTGGCCCAGGCGCTCGCCAAGACCCCGCTCTCGGCCCAGCAGGAAGAGATGCTGGAGCTGATCCAGTCCTCCGGCCACACGCTGCAGGTCCTGCTCAGCGACATTCTCGACCTCGCCCGCGTCGAATCCGGGCGTCTGGAGCTGGCCAGCGACACCTTCCATCTCGGCCGCGCCGTCCGCGAGGCCGCCCAGCTCTATGAGACGTCCGCCGAGGCCAAGGGTCTGCAGTTCTTCGTCGAGATCGCGCCCGAGGCGGACGGGTGGATCATCGGCGATGTGGTCCGCATCAAGCAGATTCTGACCAACCTCGTGTCCAATGCGGTCAAGTTCACGGGAACCGGCTTTGTCAGCCTGACCGCCGCCCCCGGACCCGAGCGGGGCGGATCGCCCACCCTGCGGTTCTCGATCGAGGACACCGGCATCGGCTTCGACAGCGATACCCGCGACCGCCTGTTCAGCCGCTTCGAACAGGCCGACGGCGCGATCACCCGTCGGTTCGGCGGCTCGGGCCTGGGTCTCGCCATCTCGCGCCAGTTGGCGGAGATGATGGGCGGTTATCTGGACTGCGAAAGCGAGCCCGGCGGCGGTTCGGCCTTCATCCTGACCATTCCCTTCCACGCCGCAGAGGCGCCCGCCGCTACAGTCGGTGAAATCTCCCCGCCGACAGACGGCGAAGCCGCAACCGTCCGCGTGCTGCTGGCCGACGACCACCCGGTCAACCGCAAGGTGGTGGAGATGATCCTGTCCCAGGCGGACGTCGAGCTGACCTCGGTCGAGAACGGCGCCGAGGCGGTCCAGGCCTGCCAGGACGGCGACTTCGACATCATCCTCATGGACATGCAGATGCCGGTCATGGACGGCCTGACCGCGACCCGCGAGATCCGGCTGAACGAGGCGGCGATGGGTCTGACGCGCACGCCCATCGTCATGCTGACCGCCAACGCCCTGGCCGAACACATCGCCTCGGCCGAAGCCGCCGGCGCGGATCGCCACCTCGCCAAGCCGTTCGACGCCGCCGAACTGCTCCAGCTGGTCGCGACCCTGCCGCTGGCCGCCGCAGCCGCCCTCGCCGCCTAGGCCGGCGCCCTATTCATAGCCGTGCGCGGCCTCGTTGATGACCTGCGAAGGCATGCGCGAGAAGTCGACGCTGACCGGCTGCGCCGCCTTGGCGCGGAAGGTCTTGATGACGTGCTCGAGGCGGCGGCGCACCTCGCGCTCGGCTTCGGTGCCCGTGTCGAGATTCAGCGGGGCGAGGCAGAAGTCGATGATGGCCGTGGGGCTGTTCAGGGGCTGCATGGTCTCTCTCCTTACTCGGCCGCCACGAACTGGGCGGTCTCGGTGGAATCCTTCAGGGCCGTGGTGGACGACTGGCCGTTCGAGATGACGGTGGCGACCTGGTCGAAATAGCCGGTGCCGACCTCGCGCTGGTGCCGGGTGGCGGTGTAGCCGGCGGCCTCATTGGCGAACTCGCGCTGCTGCAGCTCGGAATAGGCCGCCATGCCGCGGTCGCGGTAGCCGTCGGCCAGCTCGAACATGGCGTTGTTCAGGCTGTGGAAGCCGGCCAGGGTCACGAACTGGAATTTGTAGCCCATGGCCCCCAGCTCGCGCTGGAATTTGGCGATGGTGGCGTCGTCCAGCTTGGCCTTCCAGTTGAACGACGGCGAGCAGTTGTAGGCCAGCAGCTTGCCGGGATGCTCCTTGTGCACCGCCTCGGCGAAGCGGCGGGCGTCGTCCAGATCGGGATGGGAGGTCTCCCACCACAGCACGTCGGCGTATTTCGCATAGGACAGGCCGCGGGCGATGCAGTGGTCCAGGCCGGCGCCTTCCTTCAGGCGGAAGAAGCCCTCGGGCGTGCGGTTGTCGCGGTCGATGAAGGGCCGGTCGCGCTCGTCGACGTCGGAGGTGATCAGCTGGGCGCTCTCGGCGTCGGTGCGGGCCACGATCAGGGTCGGGGCGCCCATGACGTCGGCGGCCAGGCGCGCGGCGATCAGGTTGCGCTCATGCGCCTGGGTCGGGATCAGCACCTTGCCGCCCAGGTGGCCGCATTTCTTCTCCGAGGCCAGCTGGTCCTCGAAATGGACGCCCGCGGCGCCCGCCTCGATGAAGGCCTTCATGATCTCGAAGCTGTTGAGAGGCCCGCCGAAGCCGGCCTCGGCATCGGCGACGATCGGCACGAACCAGTCGCGCTTGGCCCCGCCCTCGGCATGCTCGATCTGGTCGGCGCGTTGCAGGGTGCGGTTGATGCGGCGGCACAGTTCCGGCGCGGCGTTGGCCGGGTACAGCGACTGGTCCGGATACATGGCCCCGGCGGTGTTGGCGTCGGCGGCGACCTGCCAGCCCGACAGATAGATGGCCTTGAGGCCCGCCCGGACCATCTGCATGGCCTGGTTGCCGGTCACGGCGCCCAGGGCGTTCACGAACGGCTCGTCGTGCAGCAGCTCCCACAGCCGGTTGGCGCCGCGCTCGGCCAGGGTATGGGTGATCGGCACCGAGCCGCGCAGGCGGCGGACGTCGTCCGGCGTATAGGGCCGTTCGATGCCGTCGAAGCGGCCGACGGGCGAGGGAACGAGGTGGGCGAAGCTGGTCATGTCGGTCTCGGCTCGGGAGGGCGGCCATCGCCGCGGGTCTCAGGGAGCAGAACACGCGACAGTCACGAATGACACAGCAACTGCCGGTCATATCGTGTCATTCAGTCATGATATGACATAGACTGTTAAGTCACTTTGTGACTAACTGAAGCCATGGACGTCGCCGCGGATCGCAAGCTGTTTCTCGGAGGCCGGCTCAAGCGGCTCCGGCGGGATCTGGCCCTCACCCAGACCGCCATGGCCGTCGATCTCGGCGTCTCGCCCTCGTACCTGAACCATATCGAGCGCAATCAGCGCCCGGTCTCCGCCCAGCTGCTGCTGCGGCTCGCCGACACCTATGACGTCGACCTGCGCACCCTCGGCCAGTCCGCCGGCCCGGCCTCGGAGGCCGAACTGGCCGAGGCCTTCGCCGATCCGGTCTTCCAGGGCCTGACGGTGCCGCGGCACGAAATCGTCCAGCTGGCCGAGGACCAGCCCGCCGCCGCCGACGCCCTGCTGCGGCTGTATCGCGCCTTCTCGGACCGCCGCGCCCGCGACGGTGCGGAAACGGGCGCCGCAGACGACAGCCCCTCCGACTGGGTCCGCGAATACGTCCAGTCGCGCCGCAACCATTTCCCGGAACTCGACATCCTGGGCGAGACCCTCGCCGACGCCCTCGCCGCCGACGCCCCCGGCGAGCCGTTCGAGACCCGCGTCCGCGCCCGCCTGCAGTCCCGCCACGGCCTCAGCGTCCGCACTCTGCCCGCCGAGGTCATGGTCGAATGGACCCGCCGCTATGACCCGCACCGCAAGCGGCTGCTGCTGTCCGAGACGCTCGGCCCCGCCTCCCGCGCCTTCGCCGTCGCCTTCCAGTTGGCCCTGTCCGAGCATGACGCCGAACTGACGGCCCTCGCCGACGCCGGCGCCGCGCCCGACGAGCCCACCCGCCGCCTGCTCAAGGTGTCCCTGACCAACACCCTCGCCGCCGCCATCCTCATGCCCTACGCCCCCTTCCAGCGCACGGCGGAAGAGACGGGCTACGACCTCGGCCGGCTGCAGGCCCGCTTCGGCGTCAGCTATGAACAGGCCGCCCATCGCCTGACCACCCTGTCGCGTCCCACGGCGCGGGGCGTGCCCTTCTTCCTCATGCGGGTCGATCAGGCGGGCAACATCTCCAAACGGTTCGCCTCGGGCGCCTTCCCCTTCTCCCGCTTCGGCGGCGCCTGCCCGCGATGGCGGCTGCATTCCGCCTTCCGCACGCCCGGTCGTGTGATCACCCAGATCATCGAGACCCCGGACGGCGGCCGCTGGTTCACCCTCGCCCGCACCGTCGACCGCCAGGGTCATGACGCCTTCACCGAGGGCCAGGACCTCGCCATCGGCCTCGGCTGCGAGCTGAAGCACGCCCACCGCCTGACCTATGCCCGCGGCCTCGACCTGACCGCGCCCGAGGTCACCCCCATCGGCCCCGCCTGCCGTCTCTGCCACCGCCACCCCTGCGCCGAACGCGCCGCGGCGCCGATCGACCGTCCTCTGCTGGTCGACGACTGGGCCAAGTCGGTCAGTCCGTATCCGTTCGCCGGGGGATGAGGCGGACGTCGGGATAGCGGGCGGCGCTCGCGGTCACGTCTGCGGGCACGCCCGTAAGCGGACCGGAGAGGAACGCCGCCAGAATGTCCGCCGTCGCCTGCTGTGTGGCCGCGGCGCCGCGTCCGCCGCCCGTCATCTGCGCCAGCATCCACCGGGCCGGCGGGGCGAAGAAGAAGGGTGCATCAGTGAAACTGTAGTGGTTGGCGCGCTTGATCTCATAGTGGAGGCCGGGCGCGCCTGACTGCGCGAGCAGTTTGCCGTTGCCGTTGATGAAGAGGTCGCTGTGGTGCGTCTCGTCGAAGTCGCTCTGCAACAGCAGGAAGGGCCGGGTCAGCCGGCGGTCCGGCAGGTCGCCATAGGGCGTGCCGTCGATATTGGCGGCGGCCACGACACGCGGGTCCTCGCTCATCGCCATGGCTGAGGCCGCTCCACCGAAGGAGTGGCCGATCACGGCCACCTTCGATGTCTCGATCCGGCCGCCCCGGAACAGCGGTGAAAGCGCCTCGGGACGCCCGAGCTGGTCGATGACAAAGCGAATGTCAGCGGTCCGCACGACCTGCTGGTTGGGCATGTATTGGGTGTGGTCCGCCGGGATGATTTCCTCCGTCCCGACCACCCGACCGTCCGGGAGTTGGGTCACCCCGGATTCATAGGGATGGTCCAGCACGAACACCACGAAGCCGCGGCTGGCGAGCCGGGTCGCCAGCCCGGTATAGGCCGCGCGGGGCGCGCCGTAGCCTGGTGAGAAGATCACCACCGGCCACGGCCGACTACGGGGCGCGAGCGGCGCCGAGGCCGCCGCATGGGTGTCGATCTGGCCGTAGCGGCGCATCACAAAGCTCGGCATGCCGCTGACGGTGTCGGGAAGGCGGCCTGCCCCGTCGATGTAGGGGACAGGCGCGGCTCTGCCGGAACGGTCGCCGCCGCTGGTCGGATACCAGGCCTGGGCGATCACGCTGCGCCGGTCGTGCGTGTCCGCCGTATGGGGCTCGTCCCGCGAGGCATCGGTCCAGCGATAGACCTCGGTCGCGACGGCGAAGCGGCCGTCAGGCTTCGGCAGGGTCGGGACCGCGGGCAGGATCCAGATGCCGATGCAGGCGGCGCCGATCCCGACCAGACCGAGGCGACCCATCCAGCGCAGCACGGCGCCCGTGCGGACCGGCGGCAGGGCGCTCAGCGCCAGCAGGGGAAACGATGGCAGATCCTGCCAGGTGAAACCGTACAGGGCCCATTTGACCGCCAGCAGCAAGACACCCAGGCCTGCGGCCGCCATCCGCAGTCCCGGCCTCGAGGAAGGCGCGACAAGCCGCCATCCCGCCAATGCCAGCAACGCCGCCAGCAGGATCAGATCGAGAGTCAGCACGGTTTCATTCGGCTCCTGGAGACCCCGATGAGGGCCTGGTCAATCGCTGGTGACAGCCCCCTACCCCAACACGACCCGCCCGTCCTCGCGCTTCACCCACACGCCCGACCGCTCCAGCAGTCCCGCGATCACATCGGCCGCCTGCGCAGACCCCACATCCAGCAGCGTCTCCATATCCCGGCGCAGCGACGGATCGCCTGACACGGCGTCCAGCGCGTCCAGCCATTCTTCCCGCGTCAGCACCCCATCCTGGCGGCTGGCGTCGATCAACGGCCTGAGGAAGTCGAACCAGTCGCCGCCGGTCGCCCGCTGCTGGGCCGCCTCGGCCACGAGGGCGAACACGGCCCCGCAGGCGTAATTCGCGCGATGTTCTCCGCGCTCTGCGGCCTCGACCACCGGCGCATCCGCCAGACGGACGCAGTCATCGACCTCCTTCTGCAGTTCCGCCCGGGCGTCCCAGGCCGGATCGATGGTCTTCAGCGCCCGGATGGCCATCAGATCGGCTCCGCCCTCGGTGATCCAGGCGTCGCGGGCGCGCTCGTAGCGCACCGTCTGCCCCAGCCAGAAATGCGCGCTCTCGTGGCCGATGAACCAGCGCGACGTGGCCAGCACCCGCGCGGTCGGCTCGACCACGCCCGAGCCCTCGAACCGCATGACGATCAGCCCCGGCATGACGCTGCCGCCCATGGATGTCTTGCCCGGCGTCGGTCCCGCCCAGCTGATCATGATCGTCGGTCGCTCTGTCTGCCCCGGCCCCAGTCGGCCGGCGTAGATGTCGGCCACGCGCGGCGCGAAGTCGTCGATGGCGGCGCCGATCCAGCCCGGCAACTGCGGATCCGCCACCGTGACCAGTCGCGCGCTCGCGACCATGTCGGCCTGGCCGAACAGGACATAGGTCTCGGCATTGGCCGCCACGGCCTGTGCCAGCCGCTCGCCGCGAAACAGCACCGGACCCGCCGCATCCCGCCATGTGACCGTCGCCGGCTCGGCCTGCAGCGGATAGCCGTTCAGGTCCTGCGGGACCGCGGCTGCGTCTTCGACCGACGCCAGTGGAAAGACGTCGAACTGGCCGCTCGGCAAGGCCACCGCACCGTCCGTGAAGGCCAGGACGCCATAGTCGGCCTCAAGGTTCTCGGACTTCGGCGTGAAGACGATGCGGACGCGGCGGGGCACGGGACCGCCGTCGGCGGCGCGCAGGATGTCGTAGTGTCCGGACCGCTCCAGCACCAGGCCGGGCGTCACGACCCGCCATTGATCCAGACGCCACGGCCGGCGCGTTTCCTGGACCAGCGCCGAGCCGAAGAAGGCCCAGACAGGGGCGTCTCGATCCAGCGCATACTCGGCCGTCCAGACGTCGCCGTCGCGGGTGACCGTCACGGCCGGCCTGGAGGGTCCGGTCTGAACCCCAACCGACGCCTGCCGCGCCGAGGCCTCCGGCGCACCGGCCGCAATCGCAACAGCGGCCATGGCCGCGATCATCACCGGACGCATGAGTCCCTCCCCGTCTGACGCTTCGGCGTAGCGCGGGTCTGCGGCCCGCGTCAGCTTAAGCTTTGGTCAGGCTTGGGTCCGATCGAGGGCGACGGTCGCGGCCTTCAAGGCCTCCCGCATCATCTCCTTCAGCCGCGCCGGCGCGACGATCCGCACCTGGTCGCCCCAGCTGAACAGATGCCACGCCAGTTCCCGCATGCCCGAGGCGCGGAACCGCACCTCGACCCCGCCGTCCGGCAAATCCTCGACCGTCTGGGTCGGGTGCCAGCGCCAGGCTCGCGCCTCGGCCGCGCCGCCCGGCGTGACCCGCAGCACCACATTCTCGATCTCGTCCTGATAGATGCCGAACGACTGGCTGGCGAAGGCCTGCAGGTCGAAGTCGGCGGGCGCGGCCGCCACCCCGTCCTCGGCCCGGACCGCGCTCATCCGGTCTAGGCGGAAGGTCTGGATGCGCCCGCTCTCCCGATCGGCGGCGACCAGATAGTTGGCGCGACCGAACATCACGCCGCACGGGGCCACGCTGCGCCGTCGCGCCTCGGCGCCCGGACGGCTATAGATGAAGCCCAGCGGCTGCCCCGCCAGGATCGCCTGCCGGATTTCCGCCAGCACAGCCTCGTCCGCCGACGGGCGCGGCCCCGCCTGGACGGCGATGGTCTCGGCGCGCACCAGCGCCTCCAGATCGGGCGCCAGCCGGTTCAGCGTCGTCGAGCGCATGGCCGACTTCAACTTGCGCTCCAGCCCCTCCAGCGCCGCCGCCCGGCCGGGCTCCCCCGCCGCCCGCAGCCCCTGCGCCGCCTTGCTCAGCTCGACCAGTTCGGTCGTCGTCGGGGCCTGTTCGAAGGCCGACAGCCCGCCCCGGATGCGCCAGCGCTTGGTCGGCGGGTCCGACACCTCCTCGGCGGCGGGATAGAGGGCCAGGACCGCGTCCCGCATCCGTTCGGCGGTGCGGCGGCCCACGCCGCTCTCGCGCGCCATCTCGTCCAGCGTCAGGCCCTCGGCGCTGGCGGCCATCCGCCGCGCCAGCTCGATCACCACGGCCGCCTTGTCCTGTCTCATGCACCGACGATGGCATACGACCGTTTTTGACGCAACGCTGCTTCAGGGTGAGTTTCAACAGAGACCCGCTCCCCGGAGAAACCCATGGCCCGTTCATTCGCCCCCCACGCCGCCGTCGCCGCCAGCCGCTATCTGATCGTGCCCTGCGAGGCCGACGGCTGCGGCGATCTGGCCGTGATCTGGGACCGGCTGGAGGAGCAGGTGATCGACGTCATCGACGCCCGCCTCTCGGCCCGCTACGCCGACGAGGACGCCCTGTGGGACGAAGCCCGCCCGGCCTTCGATCCGGCCGAAGACTTCCGCATGGCGGCGTGATCAGGCCGGATATTTCGCGCGCATGAAGGCGACGGAAGCCGCCGCCAGATCGCGCAACTCATCCAGGTTCACGGCGTCCAGCCGGGTCACATAGAGGCAACCGCCCTTGGTCGTGACCTTGCCCAGTCGCGCGATCCGGTCGGCGCGGTCCTCGAGCTCGCCCATGATGTAGAGGACCAGCTGCGCCTTTCGGGGCGAGAAGGCGATGATCGGCCAGTCGCCGGTCGGCCCCCTGTAGCTGCCGTAGCCGACGATCGACGGTCCCCACATCACCGGCGCCTCGCCCGAAACCTCGGTCAGCAGGGCCTGGATGACCTCGGCGTCCGCGCGGCGCCGGGGGTTGTCGACAGCGGCGATGAAACTCGCGACAGGCACGTCCGTGGGCTTGGTCTTGGGTTCAGCCATTCTGCCCTCCCCTCAGGCTGCGCCCCTCAACTCCGTGGCGTGGGGCGGATAGGGAGCGGACGGTACAGGGCTGGGCGGCCGTTTGGCCAGAGTGCTGGCGAAGCCGTGGTTGACGTCGCGGTGGTGCGCCTCATCGGCCCGAACCTTCAGCACCACATCGCGCAGCGTCGCATCGGCCGGCAGCTTCCAGTAGTGGATGGCGATGGCCGGGGCCGGAATGTTGGGCGACCGGCCCTCGTCGATCTCCTTCAGATACAGGGTGTAGCTGATGACGGCCTCTTCCTCGAAATAGCCGACCACCCGGTGCGCCGTGCGCGACGAGATCAGATACAGCAGGAAGAAGCCGACATAGAAGATCGCCTGGGCCAGCTGGACCACCAGCCGTTCGAAATACGTCGGCTTGGCCACCTCGATGAAGGTCATCAGGTGCATCCGCTCGTTCTCCGCCTCCTCCATCAGGGTGCGGATCCAGCCCTCGTCGTCGCGCATCTCGCGCAGGCAGCGCAGATGCTGCAGCGTCGCCCCGACCATCCCCGGCACGGCGGCGACCGTCTCCAGCACGATGGCGCGGTGGCCGTATTTCTTGGCGAAGAAGGTATCGGCGCAGACCCTCAGCAGTTTGGTGAAACCCAGCGCGAACCGGTCGGAGAAGCCCTTCGGCTGATGATGGATGACGGGTTCGGCGTCCTTTTCCTCTTCGAGAGCGCGTTCGTCGGGAGCGAGGATCTTGTTGACCATGGGAGTGGACTTTCAGGCGCTTCGGCCGCGATGGGCGGGCGCTCTGAACCCTAACGCGCGAGAGACCCCCGCGGGGCCGGACGCAATGTCGCAAAGGGCGGGCGGGGTGACGCAGTCGGGCGCGAAATCAGTTCGCTGCCGGGCTCCACGCGCCGTTGCGGAAGGCGTATGCGCCGCCCCCGGTCCAGATCGCGCCGAGCGGGCCTCGGATGTCGCCGCGGCCCCGGGCGGAATAGGCAATGCCGGCCTCGAGCGGCGCAGCGGCGACCCGTTCGACAAAGCCTTCCGGCGCTTGCCCATAGATGAGGCGTCCGAACCGGACACAGGCGCCGTCCCGTCCCTCGATTTTCCACACAGCCTGATCTTCCGACCCGCGATAGATCGTCAGGTTCGACAGACAGACCGTCCCGGCCCGACGCTCCGGCGTGATCACCGGTTGCTGCAAATCGCCCGAGACTTTGATGACCAGGATTGTCGAACAGCCCCAGAGCAACAGGCAAAGAAAGCCCGCGACCACTGATCCTGTCAGTCGGGCCATCACAACGCCTTCACAATCCCCTCGACCATCTTCTTCGCGTCCGCGAACAGCATCATCGTATTGTCGCGGAAGAACAGCTCGTTCTCGACGCCCGCATAGCCCGCCGCCATGCCGC
>CAYNNT010000069.1:0-16139 GCA_964398675.1 uncultured Brevundimonas sp. | reverse complement strand
CAGCTGCAGCCCCTCGGTGAAGCCGCCGAACATGGCCAGGGTGCGGGCGATGTCGCCGTTGGTCTCGACCCCGAACCGGCCCATGAAGTCATGCTTGTCGCGCATGGCCTCGTATTCCATGAAGGCCCCGAACTCGCTCTCGGGCATGCCGATGGTCTCGAGCAGCAGGGCGTAGGCGGCGATGTGGATGGTCTCCATGTTGGCGAAGGACGCCAGCATCATCTTGACCTCGGTCGGTTTGAACACCCGACCGTAGCGCTCCATGTAGTTGTCCTGGACCTCGATGTCGGCCTGGGTGAAGAAGCGGAAGATCTGGGTCAGCAGGTTGCGTTCCGACGGCGTCAGATTGGCCGCCCAGTCCTTGCAGTCCTCGCCCAGCGGCACCTCTTCAGGCATCCAGTGGACCTGCTGCTGCTTCTTCCACATGTCGAAGGCCCACGGGTAGCGGAACGGCTTGTAGGCCGCCGAGGCGGTGAGCAGGCCGGGGGCGCCGGGTTTGATCGAGACGTGCGCGTTCATCGGTACGGGGCTCTTGAAGCGAATCCGGGATTGAGGATTCACCATGCGGGCGGACGGGCCCGGCGCCAAGCCGAATTAGGGCTATATTGCGATCACTTTTTCCGCGACCGCTAGATGTGGTAGGTCCATCGCAGGTCTCTGGGGATGCGGCTGGGGACAAGCCCAAGCCCTGCCTATGGCGGTCAGGACAGGTCCTGGGTGCGAACCGGCGGCCGGCGCCCTAGCCTCGCCAGCGGAAAAGGAGGCATCCATGACCTATACCGTCTATGGCGCGGCGGGCTCGGGATCGGTCCCGGTCGAGGCGGCCCTGACCCTGATCGGCGCGCCCTACACCGTGATCGAGGCCGTCACCTGGGAGGGCGAGGCCGAGCGGAACAAGGTCGCGCCGGTCAATCCGATGCGGCAGATCCCGGCCCTGATCACCCCCGGAGGCGAGACCCTGACCGAGAGCGCGGCCATCCTCATCTGGCTGGCCGAGCAGCATCCGGAGGCGGCGCTGGCGCCGGAGCCCTGCGACCCGCGGCGGGCGCAGTTCCTGCGCTGGATGACCTTTGTGCCGGCCGCCGTCTATTCGATGTTCTGGGTCCGGGACGAGCCGTCCCGGCTGGCCGGCGACGACCCCGTCGCCCAGGAGAGGATCAAGGTCCGCACCTCCGAACGCATCGCCGACTGCTGGGCGGCGATGGAAAGCCAGATCGAGCCGGGGCGTTTCCTTCTTGGCGCAGAGCTGACGGTTCTGGACCTCTATGTCTCGGTCGCCAGTCGATGGACGCCGCACCGCCAGTCATTCCATGAGGTCGCCCCGCGCATGGGCGAGGTCATGCGGCGCGTCGACGCCCTGCCGGAGCTGGCGGCGTTCTGGGCCGGCCGGTTTCCGCTGGTCGGCCGCTACGGCAGCTAGGCGGCCTCGAGGGCCAGGCGGGCGGGCGGGAGGTCGCCGGACAGGGCCAGGCTGACCATCGACAGCAGGCCGGCCTGGTTGATCGGCTTGGCCATGTGGGCGTTCATGCCGGCGGCGAGGCAGCGATTCACGTCCTCGGGCATGGCGTCGGCGGTCATGGCCACGATGGACAGGGCCCCGGCCGTGCCCGCCATGGCGCGGATGCGGCGGGTGGCCTCCAGCCCGTCCATGTTCGGCATGCGAACATCCATCAGCACCAGGTCGAAGGGCTGCTCCGCCACGGCGTCGAGCGCCTGCTGGCCATCGCAGACCTCCACCACCTCGCAGCCGAAGGCTTCCAGCATGATGCGGGCGACCTCGCGATTGACCGGGTGATCGTCGACGACCAGCACCGAGGGAATGCGGCCGCAATCTTCAGACGGAGCGGTCGCCTCGGCGGGACGGATGTCCTCGACGACATCGGCGGCGCGTTCAAACGGCAGGTTCAGGATGAAGGTCGAGCCCTCGCCAAGGCGGCTGTCCACGTCGATCCGCCCGCCCATCCGCCGCACATGCCGCGCCGCGAGGGCCAGGCCGAGGCCCACGCCCGAGTGATTGCGCCGGATCGAGGCGTCGCCCTGGGCGAAGGCTTCGAACAGGTCTGGCAGGATCGACGGTTCAATCCCGCAGCCGGTGTCGGACACCCGGATGCAGACGCCGTCGCCGGCCCGGTCCAGCCGCACCACGACCTCGCCGCGCTCGGTGAATTTGACCGCATTGGCGACCAGGGGATGCAGGGCCTGCCGCAGGGCGCGCCGGTCAGCGGTGAAGCGGGCCTGGGCCGGCAGACGGTCGTCGATGATCAGGGTCAGGCCGCGCGCCTCGGCGGCCGCCAGGCTGGGCGCGACCGTCTCGCGGGCCACGGCGGCGAGGTCGAGCGGCTCGGTGGTCAGGGTGTCGTCGCCACGCGCGAAGTCGAGAATGTCCTCGACCAGCATCAGCAGGCCGTCGCTGGATTCACGGATCTGGCGCGCCTGGCGGACCGCCACGGCGTCCAGACCCGGGCGGCTGGCCAGAACATCGGCGAAACCGGCGACGCCGTTCAGCGGCGTACGCATCTCATGGCTCATCATCGCCAGGAAGCGCGAGCGGGCGGCGGCCGCATCCTCGGCGTTCCGCCGGGCCTCCTGGGCGGCGAGGGTGCGGGCGCGCAGGCGCGCCTCCAGCCGGCGACGTTCGGTCATGACCGTCGAGATCGGCAGGACGGTGGCGACCATGGCCAGAAGGTACAGATTGTAGATGCCCATCCGCCGCAGCATGGGCGAGACACCCTCGAGGCCGGCGACCTCGGCAATCCGCGTCAGATGCACGGGGCCGTGCCCGGTCAGGGTGGCCACGCCGGTGATCCCGGCCAGCAGGATCACGGCGCCCGCGGTCTTCGTCGGCGACAGTCGCAGGCTGATCAGCAGCATCGGCGGGAAGGTCAGGTAGGCGATGGACAGGTCATCCTGCCAGAAGGCCGCCGTCGTCACGACCAGCATCAGCGCAAACAGGCCGATGGCCTCGGGCGCGCGCGCGCGGGTCATGCCCTCGAACCGGTGCGCCCGCGCCACCAGCAGCAGGATCGGCGTCACCAGCAGAAGGCCGACCAGCTCCACAATGAAGAAGGAATAGATGTTGAATACGGCGGCGGTGGTGAGACCCACGCCGCGTATCGCCATCACCAGTCCGAAGCCGATGGCGGCGATCGCCGCGACGGCGGGGACCGCGGAATAGCCGGCGAAGGTCAGCAGGCGTTTCGGTCGGCGCATGTCGAGCGCCGCGCCGCAGACCCGTCGGGCGAGGAAGGCGCACAGGAAGGCTTCGCCCATGTTCATCAGGGCGTTCAGCCAGAGCAGCATGCCGACGTCGCCGCGGATGACATTGCTGAACAGATTGATGGTGAAACAGGCGGTCAGCACGGCCACGGCGGACCGGCGATGCAGCTGCAGCAGGGCCGCGGCGAGAATGCCGTTCGAAAGCCAGACCGCGACCGCGTCGAATGTCGCCACGCTCCAGTGGCCGATCAGCTGCGACGCGGCGAACAGCAGCACATAGACCCAGGCCGGCGGCCCCGCGATGCGGCCTGCCTCATGCCTGAAAAGACGCCAATGACCCCGCAACCGGTTTCCTCCGGCCATATCCAATGTCGGGATTGTTACAGTGAAGGCGTAAACAAATCGGACGCGTTACGACGTGTCCGGCTGTGTCAGGGGTTGGGGCCCCGGAACGCGTCACGGGGCCGGAACCCGCGCCAGACCAGCCAGATCACCAGCGCCGTCGCCACGCCCAGGGCGTCGGCGAGGAGGTCGCCCCAGCTGGGATCGCGGCCGACGAATCCCTGCAGGACCTCCACCGCCGCCCCGAGCGCGATCGCCAGCAGCGCCGCCCCGGTTCGCGGGATCCGCCGGAAAAGCACGCCGAAGCTCCACAGGATCAGGCCGAAGGCGATGAAATGCGCCGCCTTGTCCCAGATCAGCGTTTCGGACTCGATCGTCCCGCCCGGCGCCAGCATCAGGCCCAGCAGAACGACGAGCACGATAGCGCCGACGGGACGAAGGAAGCGGTGCATGGGTTTCGGTGCTTTCCGGAGCGTCGTCGTTTCTATCAGCCGGCGAGGAGGACCCAAACCCCGGTCGCCGCAAAGCCCGCCGCGGCCGCCAGACGGATCCAGCCGAGCGGCAGCCGTTTCGCCGCCGTCTCGCCCAGCAGGACCGCGGGTCCGTTCACCAGCATCATCCCCAGGGTCGAACCGGCGACGACGAGCGGCAGGTTCTGGAACTGCGCGGCCAGCATGGCGGTCGCGACCTGGGTCTTGTCGCCCATCTCGATGACGAAGAAGGCGGCGGCCGTGGTCCAGAAGACGCCGGCGAAGGTCTTCTCCGTCCGGTCCGGCGCCTCATCAAACTTGTCCGGGATCAGGGCCCAGGCCGCAAAGCCGAGAAAGGCGATGCCGACGACCCAGCGCACCCAGTCGCCGTCCATGAAGCGGGCCAGGACCGAGCCGGCCAGGGCGGCGAAGGCGTGGTTGGCCAGGGTGGCGACCAGTATGCCCAGCAGGATCGGCAGCGGCCGCCGCCAGGCCGCCGCCAGCATGATGGCCAGCAGCATGGTCTTGTCGCCTATCTCCGCAATGGAGACGAGGCCGGTCGAGATCAGGAAGGCTTCCAACACATCATCATTCGCGGGGGTTCGGCGGACAGACCAATGGCATCCGCAGCCGGCCCCCGCGTGGAAGCACCCTGCGAAGCCAGCGGTCTTGCCAGTTAGTCGTCCTACGCTCGTCCCGGATCAGGTCCGGGACTCGCTGCTTGAGGACCGAAACGGTCCGCCCTCAAGCAGCCTCGCGCCACGCGCGATGCGATAGGGCCACTAAAGAACGCGCCATCCTCTCCGGGCGAGAGGAAGTGTGTTGACGCGAACCCCGCTGATCGGTGCGGGCGGCTACTCCCCGATGACGTGCGGGTCTCTATCGGTGATCGGCTCCTCCGGCAAGGCCTCGTCGTGCGGGCCGGTCGTGTGGACGGCCTGCCTGCGCTGCACGGCATAGGCGACCAGCCACAGGGCCATGGCCCAGGCCGCGCCCACGCTCCAGCCGGCAAGGACATCGGTGGCCCAGTGCGCCGCCAGATAGATCCGTGTCAGGCCGACGATCAGGGTGAGCAGCAGGGCCACGCCCAGGACATAGGCTTTGAAACGCCGCCGCGGGAACGCCCGGGTCAGCATGACGCCGATGCTGAGATAGAAGACCGCCGACAGCAGGGCATGGCCCGAGGGGAAGCTGGCGTTGATGGTCTCCACGGCCCGGAAGGCTTCCGGCGGCCGGTCGCGCTCGAAGACCGCCTTCAGGCCCTCGCTCAGCGCCACGCCGCCGGCGAGACCCAGCACCAGCAGCAGGGCCGACAGCCGCTTGCGCTGGAGGATCAGGAACAGCACCACGATGAGGGCGAACAGGGCCAGGACCGCGATCCCGCCCAGGGACGTCAGGTCGAGCGCCGCGGCCTCAAGCCAGGGCGGACCCCAGCCGTCGGTGGAGCCGCCGGGCCGCATCGCCAGAAGTACGGCCTGGTCGAACGCCCGGCCGTCGGCCTCGGACATGTCGTCGGCCAGTTCGACGAAGGTCATGATCCCCCCGGCCACGACGAACAGGGCGCTGAGGGCGACGATTTCGGTGCGGGCGACGCGCCAGACGCGACGCGCGAACGGAAGGAGCCTGGAGGAAGTCATCGGTCGCAAACGGTCACGCTTGTGGGACGTTCCCGTCCGAAATTTATTTCCACAATCCTGTCGGACCACACACAGAAAGCTGGTCGGGGCGGCAATCCCCACGGTGGCTGAATCCGGCAGGTTTGTGGCTAGATCGAATCACTCGCATCGAGGGCTGATACGAAAATGTCATCCATGAAGTTGCCCCTCACTCAAAATTTGAGGGCTTGGCCAGTAACCAATCATGAACCACATTTAGCGCTGTAATGATGTTGACCACACAACATCTGGCGTATCGACAAGCACTCGGGGCGGATCATGGCAGGCGGTGAAGCGTTGAAGACGGTTGAATTTCCGTCGGTTGTCGACAGCGATGTGGCTGCGCGTCCCCATCTGTCGGTGGTGCGCTCCCTCCAGCTCGACCGGACCCGGGACGACCTGCTGACCGACTTCGGCAAGAAGACGCTGGAAGACCGCTATCTTCTGCCGGGCGAGAGCTACCAGGACATGTTCGCCCGGGTCGCCACGGCCTTTGCCGACGACCACGAGCACGCCCAGCGCGTCTATGACTATATGTCGAAGCTCTGGTTCATGCCCTCGACGCCGGTGCTGTCGAACGGCGGCGCCGACCGCGGCCTGCCGATCAGCTGCTTCCTCAACGCCGTGGCCGACAGCCTGGACGGCATCCAGTCGGTCTGGAACGAGAACGTCGCCCTCGCCTCGAACGGCGGCGGCATCGGCACCTACTGGGGCGGCGTCCGGTCGATCGGCGAGAAGGTCAAGGGCGCGGGCCAGACCTCGGGCATCATCCCCTTCATCCGCGTGATGGACTCCCTGACGCTGGCGATCAGCCAGGGTTCGCTGCGCCGCGGCTCGGCCGCCGTCTATCTGGACGTCCACCACCCGGAGATCGAGGAGTTCCTGGAAATCCGGAAGCCCTCGGGCGACTTCAACCGCAAATCCCTGAACCTGCACCACGGCATCAATATCTCGGACGCCTTCATGGAGGCCGTGCGCGACGGCCGGACGTTCGACCTGCTGTCGCCCAAGGACCAGGCCGTGGTGAGAACGGTCGACGCCCGCTCCCTGTGGCAGAAGATCCTCGAGATCCGCCTGCAGACCGGCGAGCCCTATCTGATCTTCTCCGACACCGTGAACCGCCAGATGGCGCCGCACCAGCGCGACCTTGGCCTGTCGGTCAAACAGTCCAACCTGTGCGCCGAGATCATGCTGCACACCGGCCGCGACCACCTCGGCGTCGACCGCACCGCCGTCTGCTGCCTGTCCTCGGTCAATGCCGAGATGTTCCTCGAGTGGCGCGAGGAGCCGAAATTCGTCGAGGACGTCATGCGTTTCCTCGACAATGTGCTGGAAGACTTCATCCGCCGCGCCCCGCCCGCGATGGCCGCAGCCGTCTACTCCGCCAAGCGCGAGCGCTCGGTCGGCCTTGGCCTGATGGGCTTCCATTCCTTCCTGCAGCAGCAGGGCGTGGCCTTTGAGTCCGCCATGGCCAAGTCGTGGAACATGCGGCTGTTCAAACATCTGCGCCGCGAGGCCGACAAGGCCAGCCGTGTCCTGGCCGAAGAGAAGGGCGCCTGCGAGGACGCCGCCGAGCGCGGCGTCATGGAGCGGTTCAGCCACAAGCTGGCCATCGCCCCGACCGCGTCGATCTCGATCATCTGCGGCGGCACCTCGGCCGGCATCGAGCCGATCCCGGCCAACATCTATACGCACAAGACCCTGTCGGGCTCGTTCGCGGTCAAGAACCCCTATCTGGAGCGGATCCTCGGCGAGAAGGGCATCGACACCGAGGCGGTGTGGAACTCGATCCTCGAGCACGAGGGCTCGGTCCAGCATCTGGACGGCCTGACCGACGACGAGAAATCCATCTTCAAGACCGCCTTCGAGCTGGATCAGCGCTGGATCGTCGAACTGTCGGCCGACCGCGCGGCGGAAATCTGCCAGGCCCAGTCGATCAACCTGTTCATCCCGGGCGACGTGAACAAATGGGACCTGCACATGCTGCACTGGTCGGCATGGGAGAAGGGCGTGAAATCGCTCTACTATCTGCGCTCGAAATCGGTTCAGCGGGCCGCCTTCGCGGGCGCCGAGGACAAGGTCGAGGAAGAGATCGACCCCAACCAGCCGGACCTCTTCAGCGCCGCCCGCACCGACTATGACGAGTGCCTGGCCTGTCAGTAGGGCGGCCGGAGCACCTCCGACGCTGTGACGCCGGAACCTCGCCCTGCGGCTGACGTTGGTCGGCGAGAGCAAAAGTCTGTTGGCGAGGCGACCTGCATCGTGCAGGGTTGAATTCGTTAACGGGTCGGGAGGGCCGTTGATGCGTATGACGGTTGTTGCGTTCGGAGTGTTGGCGACTGTGGCCTGTGCGGCCCCGGCGCTCGCCGCCGTATCGCCGCCGGAAACCCAGGTCTCCCTGTCCAATCCCTGGGTCGTCGCCCGCGACCCTGCCGCCACGGTCTCGGACCTCCTCACGCAGATCGACCGCGACGCCCGCTTCGCCGAAACGGACCGCCCGGACTTCGGACCGGACAAGGGCTGGAGCGGCTATGCGCCCCCGTCGCGCGACCGCTCCTCGCCCTGGGTCGCCTCCAACCGGGACGTCTGGTTCGAGAACGACGCCTTTGACGACCGCCTGCGGCTGCGCACCGAAGGGCCCGTTCGCCGGGTCGATGGATCGCCCCTGCCGCCCGGACCGCTGGATCCCGCGGCCTATGAGGCTGAACACTACGATCTGACCTACACGCGCGGCTGGACGGAAATCCTGGGCCGGACGGCGTCCGGGCTCGACGTCTCCCTGACCCCCCATGTGGGCGTGGGCCTCGGCTCGCGCGGCGGCAGCACCGAGGCGGGCGCCACCCTGCGGATCGGCCCCGACCTCGACCGGCTGGTGCCTGACGGCGAGGCGGCGTTCGGCGAGCGGCCGCGCTGGTATCTGTATGCCGCCGGCTCGGGCCGGGCGGTGGGCTACAACTGGGCCCGAAATCGCGACGGCGAATTCGCCCGCTCCGGCGTCAGCCATGACGCGGGCTCCTTCATGGGCGACGCCTCGCTTGGCCTGGCCATGCGCCGCGGCCCCGTGCAGAGCTCGATCGGCCTGATCTATCGCGAGATCGGCGTCGAGGGCCTGCGCGCCGGCGAGGGCGTCGACACCGATGTGTCCGAAGGCGTCATCGCGTTCCAGCTGTCGATCAAGCCCGAGTAGGGCTTGGGCCTGACTGCGGCCCTCGCCAGGTCTCGATCCAATAGCCCCAAGCCCCAGGCCCTAATTCCCAAGCCCTGTTCTCGCCACGCCCTCGCGGCGGTCGTCGGCGCCGCCGTCCCAGGCCCAGCCGTCCGGGCCCTGACGCCAGACGCCGCCATGCAGGCCGGAGGTTTCACTGTCGTTGGGCCGCAGGGTCACGCCGCGCGCCATCAGCCCGGCCCGCAAGGTCTCGGAGAAGCGCTCCGTATCCGCGCCGAAGCCGTCGCCCCGCGCCACCAGATTGGGCAGGTTGAACGCCGTCTGGACGGGCAGGCCCCAGTCCAGCACCGCGATCAGGGCCCGGGCGTTGTAGGCCAGGATCGACGGTCCGCCCGGCGAGCCCAGGGCCCCGACCAGCCGCCCCTCGCGGTCGAGGATGAGGATCGGCGACATCGACGACCGCGGCCGCTTGCCCGCCGCGGCGGCGTTCGCGGCCGGAGCCCCGTCGGCCCGCGTCGGCGAGAAGGAGAAGTCGGTCAGCTGGTTGTTCAGGAAGAAGCCCGCCGCCATCCGGCCCGAGCCGAACACGCTCTCGACCGTGGTGGTCATGCTGACGGCGTTGCCCTCGGCGTCGACGATGACGAGATGCGAGGTTCCCGCCGGCTCCTGGGTCGCATCGGGACCGGTCAGCACGCCGCCCGGCGGCGTCCCCGCCTCCGCCGCCCCGGTCAGACCCGGCGCCAGCGCCGCGCGCGCGGCCGTATAGCCGGGATCGAGCAGACCCTGCACCGGCACACGGACGAAGCCGGGGTCGCCGACATAGCGGTCGCGGTCGGCGTACATCAGCCGCTGCAGCTGGGCGAAGGCGGTCCAGGCCCCGGCGCTGTCGGGGCCCAGGGCGATGTCCGGCGTCTGTTCGGCCATGGCCAGCAGCTGCAGCACCGCCACCCCGCTGGACGGCGGCGGCGGCACGCAGATGATGTAGATTCTGTAGGGCCGGCACAGGGCGCCGCGCTCGATCGGCTGATAGGCGGCGATGTCTTCGGCGGTCAGGGCGCCCGGACGCGGCGCTTCCGCCACAGTCGCGGCGATCTCGCGCGCGACCCGGCCGTTGTAGAAGACCGCGGCCCCGCCGGCGGCGAGTTCGGCCACGGTCTCGGCATAGGCGGGGTTCTTCAGCAGGTCGCCGGCGACGTAGCGGGTTCCGTCTGCCTTGGTGAAATAGGCGTCGGCCCAGCGCGTCCGCGCCTGCCCCCGGGTGGCCGCAATGAAGCCGGCCAGACGCGGGCTGACCGCAAAGCCGTCGCGCGCCAGCCGCTCCGCATCGCCGAACAGCGTGTTCCACGGCCGTCGGCCGTGCGCCGCCTGGGCCATGGCCAGCATCGCCACCGCCCCCGGCGCGCCGGTCGAACGGCCGCTGAGGATGGCCTCCCCGACCCCGAGGGGGCGTCCGTTCTCGTAGAAGAGTTCGGGCGTCGCCGCCGCCGGGGCGGTTTCCCGCCCGTCATAGCTGGTGACCTCGCCGGTGCGGGCGTCGAACACCATCATGAAGGCCCCGCCGCCGAGTCCCGAGGACTGGGGCTCGACCAGGCCGAGAACCGCCTGCACCGCCACCGCGGCATCGACCGCCGAGCCGCCTTCGCGCAGGACCTTCAGCCCCGCCTCGACCGCCAGCGGATTGGCCGCCGCCACGAAGGGCCCGCGCGCCATCGGCGCGACGGGCGCCGCCGGCGTCGGCGCCGCGACGGAGTCGCCCGTCGCCCAGGGCAGGACCGGCCCGCCCGCGCATCCCGCCAGCGCCAGCGTCGCCGCGACGACAGCGGCCGTGACGGCGCGCAGGGGCCGGGTCGGAAGGACGATCATGGCGGACTCACTCGGAGGCGAAAGCGGGACGGCGCGCACCTTGGCCCGCCCTCCGCGCGAACGAAACCCCCTGTTCCGCGACGCCTTCGCTGCGCGGAAGGAAAGGATCACCGAAAACCCGCCGCACAGCCCTTGCCCCCCGCCCCCGCCTCCGCTAGATACCCGCCCTCGCCGTTCGCGGCCAAGCGCGCCCGTAGCTCAGCTGGATAGAGCATCAGACTACGAATCTGAGGGTCGGACGTTCGAATCGTTCCGGGCGCGCCATTTTCTTCTTCACACCTGCAGGCGGTAGCCCACGGCCGGTTCGGTCACGATCAGCCGGGGCTGGGCGGGGTCGGTTTCGAGCTTGTGGCGGAGCTGGCCGATGACGACCCGGAGGTACTGGGTGTCGGCGGCGTGGGCCGCGCCCCAGACGGCGGTGAGCAGGTCGGCGTGCCCGACCAGCTTGCCGGCATGGCGCGCGAGGTGGCCGAGCAGGTCGTATTCCTTGGGCGTCAGCCGCACGGGCTGGCCCTGGCGCGTTACCAGCCGGTGGTCCAGATCGATGGTCACATCGCCGGCGACGACGGGGCCCCGGTAGGCAGCGGGGTCGGCGGTCTGGCGGAGGCCGGCGCGGATGCGGGCCAGCAGTTCGCCCACGCCGAAGGGCTTTTCGACATAGTCGTTGGCGCCGAGATCCAGGGCCTCGATCTTCTCGGCCTCGCGGTCGCGGGCGGAGAGGATGATGATCGGGCCGCTGTAGAATTCGCGAGCGCGCACCAGCACGTCCTTGCCGTCCATGTCGGGCAGGCCGAGGTCGAGCACCACCGCGTCGGGGCTCCACAGCGCGATGCCGCGCAGGCCCTCCTGACCGCTGTCGGCGCGCTTGGGCTCATAGCCGGCGGCGTCCAGCGCCGGCGAGAGGAAGCGGTGGATCTGCGGTTCGTCGTCGATGACGAGGATGCGGGGTCTGACGGCCGACATGACGCCTTATAGCAGCTCCCGATGGGTGGCGATCGACTTGGGCAGGCTGATCAGGATCCGGGTGCCGAGGCCGTTGTGGATGGGGCTGGCGGCGGCGATCCGGCCGTTCATGGCCTCGACGAAGCCCTTGGCGATGGCGAGGCCAAGGCCCGCGCCCTTGGAGCGGTCGGGCTGCTCCTCCATGCGCCGGAATTTGTCGAACACCAGCTCCAGCTCGGCGGTGGGAATGCCCTTGCCCTCATCCTCGATGCTGATGACCACCGAGCCCCGGTCCTCATAGGCCGCCAGTTCGATGGTGGAGCCGTCGGGGCTGAAGGCGATGGCGTTCTCGAGGATGTTGACCAGCGCCTGTTCCAGCAGTCCCTGGTCGAGGCTGACCATGCTCAGTTGGCCGGGGAAGTCGCGGGCCAGCCGGCGTGAGCCGAGGCGGCGCGAGACCCGCTCCGCGGCCGCGTTGAGGACGTCGCGCACATCGGTCCAGTCGGCCTTGATATTGAGCGCGCCGCCTTCCAGCCGGGTCATGTCCAGCAGGTCGCCGACATAGCGGCTGAGGCGTTCGGCCTCCTCGCGGATGCTGAGCAACAGGTCCTTGCGGACCGCCGGCTTCAGGGTCGGGCCGTAGTCGATCAGGGTGGTGGCGGCGCCGAGCACGGTCGAGAGCGGGGTGCGCAGGTCGTGGCTGACCGAGTTCATCAGGGCGCCCCGGAAGCGGTCCGCGCGGCGCAGGGTTTCGGTCTCGACGGCGTCGCCGGCCAGTTGCGCCCGTTCCAGCGCCACTGCGCCCTGTTCCAGCAGGGCCAGGGCGAGCCGTTCCTCGTCCGATCCGGGGGCGAGGGCCTCCGCCTCGATGCCGACGACGCCGGACCGGGAGCGCACGCCCTGCAGGGGGCGGAAGGTCCAGCTGGTCTGCGGCAGCGTGCCGGTGCCGTGGCCGGCCGGCTCGCCGCGCTCCCAGGCCCAGCGGGCGGCGGCCATGGCGGCGGCCCCCAGGGTCTCCAGGTCCGGCGCCCCGGCGACCGGGGTGATGTCGCCGTCGCGCGGCAGCAGGACGATCGCCTTGGCCCCGGCGGCGGCGGCGGTCTGTTCGGCCAGCACGCGCGCGGCGCCGAGCTGGTTCTCGGCGGCGGACAGGGCCTGGCTGGCGGCGAGCAGGGCCGACACGGCGGAGGCGCGGCGCTGGGCGTTGCGCGCCTGGTCCCGGACCCGGCCCGCCAGACTTCCGGTCGCCAGGGCCACGGCCCAGAAGGTCAGCAGGGTCAGGATGTCGGTCGGCGAGCCGATGGCGAAGCTGTAGCGCGGCTCAAGGAACAGGAAGTTGTAGACCAGGAAGGCGACCGTCGCCGCCGCCAGCGCCGGGCGCAGGCCGTAGAGGACGCCGGCCGCCAGCACGGCGGACAGATAGAAGACCCCCAGATCGACCCGCTCGAAGGTGCGATCGAGAAACAGGGCAAGGGCGGTGGCCGCGCCGATGAAACCGGCGCCGACCGCATAGCCGGGCCAGGGGAACGATCGGCCCGCCGCGGGCGCCTCCTTCGCCGGGCGGGCGACCGGCGCGCCGCCGGGCTCGGTGACGATATGGATCGCCACGCCGCGCGCCGAGCGCAGCAGGCCGACGGCGAGCGACCGGCCCAGAAGGTCGTTGATCCGGCTGTCGCGGCCCTTGCCGATGACGACCTGGGTGACGTTGTTGCGGTTGGCGTGGTCCATCACCGCCTTGACCACGTCGTCGCCGGTCAGGACGAGGGTGCGCCCGCCCAGCTGTTCGGCCAGCATGAAGGCCTGGCTCAGCCGGGCGGCGCTTTCGGGGCCGGACACCGGCCGGTTCGGGCGTTCGACGTGGGCGACCGTCCAGGGCGCGTCCATCATCATGTCCGACAGCCGGCGACCGGCGCGCACGAGCGAGGCGGCGATGACGTCGCCCCCGACAAGAACCAGAATTCGCTCGCCGGCCGCCCACGGCCCCTCGACGCCCCGCTCGCGCAGGGCCGCCAGCAGCTGGTCGTCGACGGTCTGCGCCGCGCGCCGCAGCGCCATTTCGCGCAGGGCGGTCAGGTTCTCGACCTTGAAGAAATTCTCCGAGGCGAGGCGCGCCGTCTCGGGCACATAGACCTTGCCCTCGGCCAGGCGTTTGCGCAGTTCGTCGGGGGTGATGTCGACGACCTCGATGTCGTCGGCGCCGCTGAGCGCACTGTCGGGCACGGCCTCGCGCTGGCGCACCCCGGTGATGCGCAGCACCACGTCGGAGAGGCTTTCGAGATGCTGGACGTTCAGCGTGGTCCAGACGTCGATGCCGGAGGACAGGATCTCCTCGACGTCCTGCCAGCGTTTGGGATGGCGCGAACCGGGGACGTTGGAATGGGCGTATTCATCGACCAGCAGCAGGTCGGGCCTGCGCGCCAGCGCCGCGTCGATGTCGAACTCCATCAGGGCGCGGCCCTTGTAGTCGATGGGCCGGCGCGGCATCACCTCCATCCCGCGCAGCAGGCTTTCGGTCTCGCGGCGGCCATGGGTCTCGACCACCCCGACAACGACGTCGCCGCCCTCGGCCTTTCGGCGTCGGGCAGCGCGCAGCATCTCATAGGTCTTGCCGACCCCCGGCGACATGCCGAGGAAAACCTTCAGCCGGCCGCGCTTCGGTCGCTTGGCGGCGACCCTGGAGGGATCGGGAGGGGGCGGCGTCTCCGGCAAGTCAGGCTGCGGTCGGGAAGCGGGCGTCGAGGGCCCGGTTGGTCAGCAGCACATTGACGCGCGGCTGGCCGATGAAGCCGAGCAGGGCGCCCTCGGTGTTCGCGTCGATCACCTGCAGCACCGCCTTCACGTCCACTCCCCTCGCCTGCGCCACGCGCGCCGCCTGCAGGCGAGCGTAGGCCGGAGAGATGTGGGGGTCGAGGCCCGAGGCGGAGGCCGTCACGGCGTCGGCCGGGATGACCGTCGCGCCGGTGTCGGCCCGGATGGCGTCGGCGTCGGTCCGGACGCGTTCGGCCAGATCGGGGTTGAGCGGACCGAGGTTCGAGCCCGAGGAGCCTGAGGCGTTGTAGCCGTCTCCGGCGGCCGAGGGTCGCGGGTGCAGATAGCCCGCCCCGGCGAACGGCTGGCCGATCAGGGCCGAGCCGATCACCTGGCCTTCGGCGTTGCGGACCAGGCTGCCGTTGGCCTGCGCCGGGAAGGCCAGTTGGGCGACGCCGGTGATCCCCAGCGGATAGGCCAGGCCGAGCAGCAGCGTGAACAGGGCGACCATGACGATCGCGGGGCGGAGTTGGCTGAGCATGGGCGTCGTCCTCTAGAAGGCCGCCTTCAGCGAGGCCACGGCGCGGCTGCCGTAGATGTCGCCGAAGTCGTGCGCGTCGGTGTCGTGGTAGCGGACATCGAGGGTCAGGTTGTCGGTCAGCTGGCGGGCCACGCCGAGGTTCCAGGTGGTGTAGTCCAGGTCCGAGGACAGGAACTGGCGCCCCACCGCACCCGAGATCGTCCAGCGGTCGGCCGGCGAGAAGGCGGCGTTGGCCTCGACGTATGTGGCCTCGTCCTCGGCGGCGCCGAAATAGTCGGGCGACCAGTAGACCGCGGCGCCGAGGGTGGCCGGGCCGAAGGCGCGCGAGGCCGCGACCCTCGCCTCGACATAGTCATAGTCCGCGCCGTTCGGCTGGCCGGTGTAGAAATAGCCGACCGCGCCGATGTCCCAGGTCCAGCCCGCGAACTCGGGCCGGACGCCGGCATAGAGGTCGATCTCGGCGTTGGTGTCCCGATCGCCCGGGAAGGCGACGTTGGAGGCCCAGGCGCCGGCGTAGAAGGTTCCGCTGGTCAGGTCGACGCCGCCCGAGATCGCGGCGTCCTCTTCGGTCTGGCTGACCCCCCGGAAGACATAGTCGGAACCGACGGCGACGTTCCAGGCGATGGACGGGCCGGCGGGCTCGGCCTCGGCGGTCCGGGCCTGAACATTGGAGGCGAGACCCCAGACGATGATGGCGACCAGACAGGCGCCGGCGAACCAGGCGTCGTTGGATCCGGAGGCCTTGAGGTGGGATTTGCGGGTCATGGAAATCACTCTGTTTCTGATGGGTCAGGCCAGGCCGAGGCCGGAGATGACGATGTCGATGAGCTTGATGCCGATGAAGGGCGCGACGAGCCCGCCGAGGCCGTAGATCAGCAGGTTGCGGGACAGCAGCGCCCCCGCCCCGATGGCGCGGTATTTGACGCCGCGCAGGGCCAGCGGGATCAGGGCGACGATCACCAGGGCGTTGAAGATCACCGCCGACAGGATGGCGCTCTCGGGGCTGTGCAGTCCCATGACGTTGAGCGCGCCGAGCGCCGGCAGGGCGACCACGAACATCGCCGGGATGATGGCGAAATATTTGGCCACGTCGTTGGCGATGGAGAAGGTGGTCAGGGCGCCGCGGGTGATCAGGAGCTGTTTGCCGACCTCGACGATCTCGATGACCTTGGTCGGGTCGCTGTCGAGATCGACCA
>CAYNNT010000068.1:0-16406 GCA_964398675.1 uncultured Brevundimonas sp. | reverse complement strand
CCCTTCAGGGCGGCATAGACGAGCTGGTGCTGGCGAACGCGCGGCAGACCCGCGAAGGCCGCGGCCACGATGCGCGCGCGATAGTGGTCGCCGTCGCCGGCCAGATCGTCGATGACGATCTCGGCGTCGGGAAAGGCTTCGGTCAGATAGCCGCGAAGCGTTTCAACGGGCATGGGCATGGGACAGGCGGTCTCCGGACTCGCCGGGGATGATGGCGCGTAAACCTTAATGGGGGGCTACATCGCGCGACGGTCCGCGGCATGAGCCGCCCCCGGTCCCAGGCCGCCTGCGCCGGTTGCCTACCGGCTGATCCGCTCCAGCAGAACGACGGGTGAACCCTTGTAGGTCGTCTCGACATAGGGGGTGTAACCCGCCCGCGCGGCCAGGGCGTGGGAGGGGGCGTTGTCGGGCGAGATCATGCAGACGGTGCGCGAGGCGTTCAGGGCGTCGTCGCACCAGGCCAGGGCCGCCGACACCGCCTCGAAGGCGATCCCCTTGCCCTGGAAGCGCGGGGCGACGCCCCAGCCGAGCTCGGGCGCGTCGAAGACGGGGTCGAGGATGCGGCGATAGTCCAGCACCCCGACGCTGCCGACATAGTCGCCGGTCGCTGTCTCGCGGATCGACCAGTTGCCGTGGCCCTTGACCTGCCAGTGGCCGATGTCGCGCAGCAGGCGGAACCAGACATCCTCGGACGACAGGGGCGCGGGGAAGATGGCGGTGGCGAAGACCGGATCGCCCCAGAGGGCGCACAGGTCGGGAAGGTCGGACGCCTGGACGGGGGTCAGGGTCAGGCGGTCGGTGATGAGGACGGTCATGGGGCCTCGAAGAGGGCGCCGGCGCGCTCGATCCGGGTCTGGCCGGCCGCGTCGGTGACGGCGAAGGTGAAACCGGGCTGGAGGGCGAAGGCGCCGGCCCGGCCCTGTTTGTCGAGCGCCAGCAGGGCGACCTGGGAGCCTGCGACCTTTGTCCCGCGCAGCCGGGCCAGACGTTCGATCACACTGCGGCAGGCGGCGGTCGGGTCGAGGCCGTGGCGCATGGCCTCGACCACGGAATGGGCTCCGGCGACGCGGACCACGTCCTCGCCGACGCCGGTGGCGGTCGCCCCGCCGACCTCGTCATCGACATAGAGGCCGGCGCCGATGATCGGGCTGTCGCCGACGCGGCCGCGCATCTTGAAGGCCATGCCCGAGGTGGTGCAGGCCCCGGCCATGCGCTGATCCGCCCCGATCGCCAGCAGGCCGATGGTGTCGTGGTTGTTCGGCCCGCCCGGCATCGCCGGTCCTTGGGAGCGCCAGTCGGCGTTCTCGCTGTTGGGGCGGGGGGCGTAGTTCGCCGTCTTCAGCCAGTCCCGCCAGGCCGCCTCGGCGCGGGGGGTGAGCAGGTTCTGCGCCTCGAACCCCTGTTCGAGAGCGAAGGTGCGCGCGCCCTCGCCGACCAGCATGGTGTGGGGCGTCCGCTCCATCACCCGGCGGGCGACCGAGACGGCGTGGACGATGTCTTCCAGCGCGCAGACCGCGCCGATGTCCCCGGCCCAGGTCATGACGCAGGCGTCCAGCGTCACCCGCCCGTCGCGGTCGGGCAGGCCGCCGTAGCCGACCGAGGAATTGCTCTCGTCCGCTTCCGCCACACGGCCGCCCGCCTCGACCATGTCCAGCGCCGAGCCGCCGCTGGCCCGCGCGGCGATGCCGGCGGCGTTGGCCGCCGCGCCGAAATCCCAGGTCGAGACCATGACGGCGGGGGCGGAGGCTTGGGCGCGGGCGGCGGTCGCGAGGGCAGCGACAGGGGCGGCGGCCAGCAGGGTCCGGCGCGAGGGGCCGCTCACAGCAGGCCCAGCTGTTTGAAACTGGCCACGCCGTCGCGGCCGACGATCAGGTGGTCGTGGACGCTGAGATCCAGCGCCCGGGCGGCCTCGACGATCTGGCGGGTCATGTGGATGTCGGGCCGGGACGGGGTCGGGTCGCCGGACGGGTGGTTGTGCACGATGATCATCGACTTGGCCGACAGCTCCAGCGCCCGGCGCACGACCTCGCGCGGATAGACCGGGGCATGGTCGACCGTGCCGCGATTCTGGATTTCGTCGAGGATCAACTGGTTGCGGTTGTCGAGGTAGAGCACCCGGAACTGCTCGCGCGCCTCATGCTGCAGCGACAGGCGGACATAGGCGACCAGGGCGGTCCAGGAGGAGATGACCGTGCGTTTGGCGGCCTCTTCCTTGATGACCCGGCGCGCGACCTCATGCAGGGCGGCGAGGTCGAGGGCGGTCTCGGCGCCGACGCCCTTGGTCCGACCCCTGGAGTCCTCGGCCTTGACCGAGCCCAGGTCCTCGACCGGGGCGGCCAGCACCGCCGCCAGCGAGCCGAACCGGGCCAGCAGGGCCTTGGCGATGGGTTTGACGTCGCCCTGCGGCTGGCTGCGGAACAGGAAGAGTTCGAGCAGCTCATAGTCGGGCAGGTGATGGACGCCGGCCCCGCGCGCGCGGTCGCGCAGGCGTTCGCGGTGGCCGGTGTGGTGGGGTTTCGGCGCGCGCGGGACCTTCGGAGCCGCTTCGGGCGTCCGGGACGGCGGAATCGGAAAAGGCAGCACGCTGGACATGACGGCCTCCGGCACAACTCCCGGACGATGTCAGAACAGAAGGCGAACGTCCAGCGGGATCAGACCCGGGCGCGGGTCAGCCGAATTTCGGCCGGAAGAGGCCCGCCGGGCTGGCGCTGAACAGTTCCACGCCGGTCTCGGTCACGCCGCAGCTGTGTTCGCACTGGGCGGACAGGGACTTGTCGCGGGTGACGGCGGTCCAGCCGTCGGACAGGACCTTCACGTGCGGCTTGCCCAGGTTCACCATCGGCTCGACGGTGAAGAACATGCCGGCCTTGAGCGTCGCGCCCTCGCCGCGGCGGCCGTAGTGCAGGACGTTGGGGCTGTCGTGGAACAGCCGGCCGATGCCGTGGCCGCAGAAGTCACGCACCACCGACATGCGGTTGGCCTCGACCACCTGCTGGATGGCGTAGCCGATGTCGCCGAAGGTGTTGCCCGGCTTGATCATGGCCAGACCGGCCTCGAGCGAGTCATAGGTGACGTCGATCAGCTTGCGGGCGCGGGCGTTGATCTCGCCGACCGCATACATCCGGCTGGAATCGCCGTGCCAGCCGTCGACGATGACCGTGTGGTCGAGGTTGACGATGTCGCCGTCCTTCAGGACCTTGTCGCCGGGAATGCCGTGGCAGACGACGTGGTTGATCGAGGTGCAGATCGTCTTCTCATAGCCCTTGTAGCCAAGGCAGGCGGGCAGGGCGCCGTGGTCGAGGGTGAACTCGCGGATGCGATCGTCCAGCTCGCCCGTGGTCACGCCGGGGACCACGTAAGGGGTGATCATGTCCAGCGCCTGACCGACCAGCCGCCCGGCCGCGCGCATGCCCTCCCACATGTCCTCGTCCTCGTGGACGCGGATCTCGTGGGTGCGGACGAAGGCGTCGCTGTCCAGTTCGGGGGTCTCGTACATCGGGGGGCTTTCGGGCGGCGGCAGGCTCGGTTCAGGTGGGCATCATAGCACAGAAGCTCAAGGCGACACGATGACCGGACGCCTGCGGCAGTCTAGCGTGCGGAGATGACCGAATCCTCCCCCACCGCCGCCGTCCTCATCATCGGGGACGAGGTCCTGTCCGGCCGGACGCAGGACACCAATCTGAACACCATCGCCCGGTTCCTGGCGGCGCTCGGGATCGACCTTGAGGAAGCCCGCACCATCGGCGACCGCAAGGACCAGATCGTCGACAGCCTGAACGCCCTGCGCGCCGCCCACGACTATGTCTTCACCACCGGCGGCATCGGGCCGACGCATGACGACATCACCGCCGACGCCGTGGCCACGGCCTTCGGCGTGGCCCTGCCGGAGCATCCGGACGCGATCGCCATTCTGGCGCGGCGCTATGGCGAGGACTTCAATGCGGCGCGGCGGCGGATGGCGCGGATCCCGGAGGGCGGGACGCTGATCGCCAATCCGGTGACTGATGCGCCGGGCTTCCAGATCGGCAATGTCTTCGTCATGGCGGGCGTGCCGAAGATCATGACCGCCATGCTCGAAGACGTGGCGCCGCGGCTGCGCACCGGGGCGGTGGTGCATGCGCGGACCATCCGGGTGTCGGGCGTGGGCGAGGGTGCGATCGCCGACCTGCTGACCGCCGCGGCGAAGGCGGAGCGCGAGATCAGCTTCGGCAGCTATCCCTTCGGCCACGGTTCGGTGGGGGAGATGGGGACCAATCTGGTAGTGCGGGGTCGCGACGCCGGGAAGGTGGAGGCGGCGGTTGAGAGGCTGCTGGCGGACCTTGCGGCGGCGGCGATCGCGGCGGTTCGCGCCTAGCCCCTGAACGCCTCGGCCACAGCCTGATACGCCGGATTGGCGCGGCCGTCGGCGTCCAGCAGCAACGGGCTGTCGTCCTTCCAGCCCTTGCCTTCGTCGCGCAGCAGCCAGCTGTCCGGGTCGCGCAGGCCCCAGGTGGTGAAGGCGAAACGCTGGCGGGCGGGCAGGGCCATGAAGGCCTCGGCCAGTTCGCCGACGCGGGCGACCTGGCGGGCGCGTTTCTGGCTCGGGGAGCGGGTGTCGACGGCGCTGTCGCCGCGCATCGAGAAATCCAGCTCTGACACATGGATCGGCAGGCCCAGCGAGGCGGCGTCGCGGAAGAAGTCGCGGATCTGGCCGGCGGGGATGTCGATGTCGAGGTGGGACTGGGTGCCGATGCCGCCGATCGGCGCGCCCTGCGCCAGCAGCCGCTCGACCAGCCGCAGGAAGGTCGCGCCCTTCCGCGGATTGTTCTCGAGATTGTAGTCGTTGAGGAACAGGACGGCGTCCGGGTCGGCGGCGCGGGCCTTTTCGAAGGCGCGGACGATGTAGGCTTCCGGCCCCAGTTTGCGGGCGTAGACGCAGTCGCGCAGGCCGTCCCCGTCCTCGGCGACCGCCTCGTTGACGACATCCCAGCCGGCCATGCGGCCGCGGTAGCGTCCGGCGACGGTCGAGACATAGCGGTCGAACTCGGCGGCGAAACGGGCGGCCGGCAGGGCGTCGGTGAACTGGTCCAGCCCCTGCGAATACCAGACCAGGCAGTGGCCGAAGACGCGCAGCCCCTGCTCATGGCCCCAGTCCACCATGCGGTCCGAGGCGGAGAAGTCATAGGTGAAGCCCGGCTGCAGGATCCGCTCGGGCTTCAGCTCCCATTCGGGGGTGATCTGGCTGACGTGGCGGCGCATGGCCGCGACCCAGACGGGATCGTCCAGCTGACCGGTCATGCCGGTGGCGCCGATCGGGAAGGATGCGAGGGATTTCAGCGGCGGGGCGAGCGGACCCGCCGGCGTCTGGGCCGAGGCGAATCGTTCACAGGCCGCAAGCGCGAGCGGCGCGGCGAGCAGGGCGCGGCGGTTCAGTCCGGGCGGATCAGCCCGCACGCCGCCTCAGGCCCAGTTCGTCGAAGGCCGCCGTCTCGCGCTTGCCGGCGGCGATCGCGGCGTTGAGGCGGGTCATCTCGGCGACGTGTTCGAACTTCTTCAGTTCCTCGAACGCACCGGTCAGGGCGTCGCGGGCGCCTTCTTCCTCGGCGTCAATGACGACGACGTCGGCCTCGGCCGCGCCCTTGCGCAGCTTCCAGCCGTTCAGATAGGCCTGCAGCATCATGGCGGCGTCGGCGTCGTCGCGGGCGCGGTCCTGTTCGATCTCGGCCTCGGCCTCGAGCACGGCGATACGCATTTCGGCGGAGGCGCGGCGGGCGGTGATCTCGGCCAGACGCTTCTGCAGCGTCTCGACCTCGTAGTTGGAGATCCGGATCAGCGATTGGGCCCAGTTGCTCATGCGTACACGCTCCAGAGAGTCAGGGTCACTGAACCATGCCCTGATTCAGAATTGCTTCCAGCCGGGTAAAGGAATCGGAAAGACCGGTGTGGTCGTCCTTGTCCTGGCCGAGGAAGGCCTCCAGCGCGGGGTTCAGGGCGATGGCCCGGTCGACCATCGGATCGGCGCCGGCGCGATAGGCGCCGATGCGGATCAGCTCTTCCATATTGCCGTAGTCCGACAGGCACTGGCGCGCGCGCCTGTTCAGCTCGCGCTCGGGCGGCGTCTGGCAGCCGGGCAGGGTGCGGCTGACGGATTTCAGCACATCGATGGCCGGGAAGCGGCCGCGCTCGGCGATCTTGCGGTCCATGACGATGTGGCCGTCGAGGATGCCTCGCACGGCGTCGGCGATGGGCTCGTCATGGTCGCCGCCGTCGACCAGCACGGTGAACATGGCGGTGATCGGCCCGGCGGTGGTGCCGTCGGGACGGACCGGCCCCGGACCGGCGCGCTCCAGCAGCTTGGGCAGTTCGGTGAAGACGGTCGGCGTATAGCCCTTGGTCGTCGGCGGCTCGCCCGCGGCCAGGCCGATCTCGCGCTGGGCCATGGCGAAGCGGGTGACCGAGTCCATCAGGCAGAGGACCTCCAGGTCCTGATCCCGGAAATATTCGCAGATGGCCATGGTCATATAGGCCGACTGGCGACGCTTCAGGGCCGGCTCGTCGGAGGTGGCCACGACGACGACCGCACGACGCAGGCCTTCCTCGCCCAGGGTCTCCTCGACGAACTCCCGGACTTCCCTGCCCCGTTCGCCGATCAGGCCTACGACGACGACATCGCAGGTGGCCTGTTTTGCCAGCATCGACAGCAGCACCGACTTGCCGACACCGGAGCCGGCGAAGATGCCGAGGCGCTGGCCGCGGCAGGTGGTGGTGAAGACGTCCATGGCGCGGACGCCGAGGTCGAGCCGCTCCCCGACCCGGCCGCGCGAATGGGCCGGGGGCGGCGGCGCGCGCAGGGGGTAGGCGGCGGGCCCCTGGGGCAGGGGACCCTTGCCGTCGATGGGCTGGCCGAAGGCGTCGATGATCCGGCCCAGCCATGCGGTGGTCGGACGCACGCTGGCGGCGGCGGAGACGATGCGGATGTCGGCGCCCGGCGCCACGCCCTCGACCGGGCCGAAGGGCATCAGCAGGGCCTTGGCGTCGCGGAAGCCGACGACCTCGGCGGGCAGGGGGGACAGGTGGCGACGCTCGATCTCGGCCCGGGCCCCGACCGACAGGCGCGACAGCCCGCCCCGGGACTCGATCAGCAGACCGTTCACGCCCGCGACCTTGCCGGTCACGACCAGCGGGTCGATCGCTTCAACGGCGGCGGTGAGAGCGTGCAAGTGAAAGCCCCGGAACTGGCGTTCAGGGATGCGGCATCGTGGTTAACGAGGGGTGAAGGACGGGGGCGACTATCCCTCGATCATCTCGCGGATCTTGGCTCCGAGAACCGCCATGGCGAAAGGTTTGGTCATGACCTCCATGCCGGGGTCCAGGTGGCCGTCCCCGACCGCGGCGTTCTCGGCATAGCCAGTCACGAACAGCACCTTGAGGTCGGGCCGGGTCTCGCGCGCCGCGTCCGCGACCTGGCGACCGTTCATGCCGCCGGGCAGGCCGACATCGGTGATGAGCAGGTCGATCCGGACGTCGGACCGGAGGATGGCGAGGCCCGAGGGGCCGTCCGGGGCCTCCATCGCGACATAGCCGGCTTCCTCAAGCACCTCGACGACGAGCATGCGCACGGTCGGTTCATCGTCGATCACCAGCACGGTCTCACCATGCCCGCCGTCGGCCACAATCGCGGACGGTGCGGCCTCGCTGCTCTCCGCCTCGCCTGTGTGGCGGGGCAGGTAGAGGCACAGGGTCGTCCCCTTGCCGACCTCGGAGTAGATCCGGACCGCCCCGCCCGACTGGCGCACGAAGCCGTGGATCATGGACAGGCCCAGGCCGGTGCCCTGGCCGAGGGGTTTGGTGGTGAAGAAGGGATCGAAGGCCTGCGACTGGATCTCCGGCGGCATGCCGCAGCCGGTGTCGGTCACACACAGGGAGATGTACTGGCCCGGCGGAACGTCCCGTTCGCGGGCCGCGCGGTCGTCGAGCCATTTGTTGGCGGTCTCGATGGTCAGGCGTCCGCCGTCCGGCGCCATGGCGTCCCGGCTGTTGATGCAGAGGTTCAGCAGGGCGTTCTCCAGCTGGGACGGGTCGATCCGGGTGGTCCACAGCCCCCCGGCCCCGACGACCTCGACCTCGATATCCGGGCCGACGCTGCGGCGGATCAGGTCCTCCATGCCGGCGATCAGGCGGTTCACGTCCGTCGGCTTGGGGTCGAGGGTCTGGCGACGCGAGAAGGCCAGCAGGCGCTGGGTCAGGGCGGCGGCGCGGCGGGAGGCGCCCTGTGCGGCGCTGATATATCGCTCGACCCCGGCCAGCCGACCTTCGGCCATGCGCTTTTCAAGCAGTTCGAGGCTGCCGCTGATTCCGGCCAGCAGGTTGTTGAAATCGTGGGCGATGCCGCCGGTCAGCTGGCCGACGGCCTCCATTTTCTGCGACTGGCGCAGGGCTTCCTCGGCGCGGGCCAGCTGCGCTTCGCGGGCCTTGTCGGCGGTCAGGTCGCGGCCGACCGCGATGAAATTCAGCCCGTCGGGCTCGGGTGACACCGTCCAGCCGATCGGCGTCCAGGCGCCGCTCTTCGACAGGATCAGGTTCTCGAACCGGGTCGGCTTGCGGGTCTCCCCCATCATCTCCAGCGCGGCGACGGTGGTCGGGACATCATCGGGATGGATGATGTCCGCATAGGGGTTGGTCAGCAGCTCATGCTCGGACCAGCCGAGGACCTTGGTCCAGGCCGGGTTCACCGCCGACAGGCCGCCCTCGTAGTCGGCGCGGGCCAGCATGTCCTCGGACAGGGTCCAGAGCTGGTCGCGCTCGGCCTTGCTGCCGGCGAGCAGGGCGGAGAGGGTCTCGTTGACCTGGTCCAGCTCCTCGCCCTGCCGGCGAATGTCCTCGATGTCGATGTTGGCGCCGACCCAGCGGAGGATGGCGCCGTCGGCGTCGCGCACCGGCTCTGCGTGGACCGCGAACCAGCGCCACTCGCCATCGCCGCGCAGGATGCGGAATTCGGTGCGATAGGACGCGCCGGTGGCGAGCGCCCGCCCCCAGCTTTCGGCCGCTCCGGGCAGGTCGTCGGGATGAACGATCCGGCCCCAGCCCTCCGCGCCGTCGAGCGCGCCTTCCTCAACGCCGGCATAGGCATAGACCTGGCTGTTGAACCAGTAGAGATGGCCGTCCGGCCGGCTGGCCCAGACATGGTTGGGCACGGCTTCGGAAAAGGCCCGGAACTGCGCCTCGCTGGCCCGCAGCGCGTCTTCGGCCTCGCGGCGCTCATCAATGTCGATGACCGAGCCGACGTAGCCCAGATACTCGCCATGGGCGCCGAAGCGCGGCATGGCCGCATCAAGGGCCCAGCGATAGACGCCGTCCGACCGGCGCAGACGATATTCGGTCCTGAACGGCTCCCTCGCCGCATTGGCCGCGAGAAACACCTGCTCCGTGCGGGGGCGGTCGTCGGGGTGGGTTGCATCCAGCCAGCCGAAGCCCTCGGCCTCTCCGACGGTCTGGCCCGTGAACTCGTACCAGGTCCGGTTCAGATAGGTGCAGTAGCCGTCGGGGTCGGTGACCCACATCATCATCGGCGTGTTGTCGGCCATGTTGCGGAAGCGGGCCTCGCTTTCGCGCACCGCCGTCTCCGCCTGGCGCTTCTCGGTCAAATCCTTGAACAGAACGGCGACCTGACGGCGGCCCGCCGGTTCGACGGGAAAGGCAGCCACCTCGAGCCAACGGCCGGTCGCTTCGAACGATTTTTCCAGACGGATCGGGCGGCCGGTCTCAAGCACGCCGCGATAGAGGTCGATCCACTCCGGGGCCTCCTGGTCTGCGATCTCGCGGATGCTGCGCCCCACAACCCCGGACAGTCCGACCTGTTTCGCCGCGGCGGCATTGGCTTCGACGTGGACATAGTCGCTGAGCGGCCCGGCCGGCCCGTCAACGAACTCGATGACGCAGAACCCCTCGTCCATCGTCTCGAAGAGCGTTCTGTAGCGGCGCTCGCTCTCGCGAAGACGGGATTCCGCCTCGCGTCGCGCCGCTGCGGTCCGGGTCCGCTCGGCGAACGTCCGTGCGAAGGCGACTTCACCCTCTGACCAGACGCGCGGCCGGTCGCTGTGGACCAGCATCTGGGCGACGGTGCGCCCGCCTTCGGTGGTCGGCACGTCCATGAGGGCGCGGATATTGTAGGCCAGCAGGGGGCCCGGATTCTGGGCGGTGCGCGGGTCCTGCCCGACGTCTGCGATGATCGCAGGCTCGCCCCGCATCAGCTCCTCGACATAGCTGCCGTACTCGCCGAACCGGTGATCGCCGGCCACGCTCGGCTGCCCCGGCGCGGTCCAGTCGCGTGCGATCCGGATGGTCTGCGCCTCGGGGTCGATTACGCCGTATCCGACACGCGACGCCCCGAGGGTCTCGCCCAGGATGCGGCTGGCGGCATGGCCGATGTCCTCAAGGCTGCTGATGTCGGCCAGGGCCTCGTCCAGCTCGATCAGCGCGGCCTGCCGCCGCTCAAGTTCGCTGCGGGCGCGGTCGGCGCGCACCCGCGAACTGGTCTCGATGACCGTGGCGATGACCCCCGCCGGTCGGCCGTCCTCTCCGGGCGCGGGCCAGTAGTCCAGATCCATCCAGACCTGCTCGGGCTCGCCATGCCTGTGCAGAGTCAGTTCCTGGTCGCGATAGGCGAGGGTGCCGCCGGCCAGGCCGACCTTCATGACATGGTCGTTGAAGTCCGCGACCTCGGGCCAGCCTTCCCGAACATTGGCGCCGAGCAACCGCGGATGCCGCCCGCCGGCGAAGACGGAATAGGCGTCATTGTAGATCATGACGCCTTCCGGTCCCCAGAGCATGACGATGGGCACGGGCGCGGCGACCACCAGCCCGACCGCCGTCTTCAGGCTCTGTGGCCAGCCGGAGATCGGCCCGAGGGGCGTCGAGGCCCAGTCGTGCGCGCGGATGCGATCGGCCATCTCGCCCGACGCATGGAGAAAATCATCCGCGCGTCGCGCGGTGGCAGGCCCGTCTGACAGTTGGTGCTCCCCCGCGATCCGTTGCCGGATACCTCCATAATGGCCGAACGCCTGTTGTCGGAAAAAGCTTCACCTTGCCGGGCAAAAAAGTCCGGCGGCCCTGGCCGACAGGCTTCCATTCAGCCCGACCAGCAGCCGGCTCGCCTTGCGAGCGCAGTTCTCACGAGGGTAGAGTATTTTCCGGAGGACGTATCATGGCGAGAATCGAACCGGGCCCGCAGTCGGTCCAGGGCGGTGACGGCGACGACGTCCTGACGGGTACGTGGGACTCCGACATTCTTTGGGGCAACGGCGGTGACGACGTCCTGCGCGGCGAAGGCGGGTATGACATCCTGCTTGGTCATGCCGGCAACGACAGGCTCTACGGCGGCGACGACCCCGACAGTCTGGACGGCGGCGCAGGCGATGACCTGCTGTACGGCGGAGCCGGTGATGATGGTCTGGTGGACCCGGATGGCGGCAGTGACAGTCTGTGGGGCGAGGACGGCAACGACTCGCTGACCATCAATCGCTACGGCGGCCAGCAGCAAACTCTCTTTCTGTCGGGCGGCGCCGGCAACGACGACATCCGCGTCCAGGTGTACGGTCCCGGCAGCGGCGTCGGGCAGGCGACGGTTCTTGGTGACGACGGCGACGATCAGGTCTGGGTCTACGGAATGGGCGCCGCGACCGTGGACCTCGGCGCTGGCAACGACTGGCTGTCGATCGGAGGCGCCGGCTCGGGCACCTTCACCATCAGTCTCGGCGCCGGCCAGGACGTGATTGAGTTCATCGGTTCGCGCCCCGGCACGACGACGATCACCGATTTCGCCGCGGGGGACTCCGGAGACCGGATCGACCTGCTGCGTTCCCTGGATATGCTCGGCATTCCCTCGTCACCGGACCTGAATCCGTTTCAATCAGGTACGGCCGCGTTGCGGCAGGTCGGCGCCGACGTTCACCTGAGTCTGGGTGGATACAGCGGGATCGTTCTCAAGAACGTCGCGCTTTCCGCCCTGACGGCGTCAAACTTCAGCGGCTGCGATCCACGCGGCGGGACGGCCTTCCCCGGGGCCAGCTTCGTCGGGAGCGGGCAGGCCGAGCAGATCTGGGGGTCGTGGGGAAATGACCGGATCGAAGGTCTGGATGAAGCCGACACCCTGTACGGCCAGGACGGCGACGACCTGATCTTCGGCGGCGAGGGCAACGACTGGATCGATGGGGGACGCGGCCACGACGTCATCTATGGCGGCGACGGAAATGACATCATCCGTGACAGCGACATCATGACCGGCGGGAACGACCTCTACTACGGGGGAGGGGGCTCGGACCAGATTTCCGTGTCCCGGACCAACGGCGCCGGGGAGCGGGTCAGTGTCTGGGGCGAGGACGGCGACGACTATCTCGGCGGATCCGGCGGTCGGCTGGGCGACCTGTTCCTGGACGGGGGCGCAGGCAATGACAGCATGGGTGTCGGCAATGTCGATCGCTGGGTCGTAAACGGCGGCGACGGAGACGACAGTCTCGGGATCACCCACGCCTACAGGGACTCCCAGATATTCTTCGGCGAAGGGGTGTTCCATGGCGGTTCGGGCTTCGACAACGTCACCCTGACCGAAAACTCCCAGCACCTTCAGATCATCGGCATCGACGCCAGCTCGTTCCGGATCGGCGCCTCGGTGATTCACGACGTCGAACAGCTCACGGTCCGGGGCTGGGGAGTCCTCGATCTCTCCCGGATGACTCACGGGCTGACCGTGATCACCACCACCGGCCGCGAAGTCCTGACGGGGACCGCCTATGACGATGTGATCGGCGTCTATGCCTGGAAGAACCAGGTCGACGCGGGCGCCGGGTTCGACACCGTCTTCTTCCCCCAGGATCGCAGCCGGTATTCGGTTTCGATGGTCGACGGGGTGATCCGCGTCCGACATGACGAGCAGCCGCTGTCCGATCCGGGCGACGTCATCGTCAACGCCGAACGGCTCCAGTTTGCGGACGGCTGGTACACGCCGGACGGCATGACCAAAATCCCCGCGATCCTGCACGGTTCGGCGGACGACGATGTTCTGACGGGCCGCACCTTCGGGGATACGATATTCGCCGGATCGGGCAATGACGTCATCAGGATGACCGCCGGCAATGATGTCATCGACGGCGGAGACGGACACGACATCTTCGACGCCTTCGGACTGCTTCCGGACGGTGCTTCGATCAAGGCGGTCGGCGACGATTTCGTGTTCAGCTCCTATCTGGGCATGGTTCACCTCACCCGGGTGGAGTCGATCCGCTTCTTCGATGGCACCATCGTCGAACTGAACCGGATGTACGGGTCGGGGGACGCCCTCACCGGCAAGGTCAGTCCCACGGGGCCCGAGGTGCTGCCGGGGCCGGAGGTGCTGCCCGGGCCTGATCTGTCCGGGGAATTGGGCAGGGACAGCGCGCCGTTCTTGCCGGTCTTGCTGAACGCCGCAGACCCTGGCCTCGGCCCGACCTTTGACCAGGATGCGCCGGCACGCTGGCATCCCGACTGGTACTAGGCGCCGGCCCCGGGGACGCTTCGACCCTTCAAGTCCGGATCAGCGCGCGGCGGAAATGCATGGCGCCGGCCCTTGCGGTTCAGCGCCAAGCCTTATCTCTTGTCGAACCGACCCAGGAGCCCCCCGCCATGACCGCCGCCCCCTATGACGCCTCCCGCCACCAGAAAGCCGGGCGAGGAAAGGTCTTCGCCTCGATCCTCGACACCATCGGCGACACCCCGCTGGTCGGGCTGCCGCGGCTGTCGGCCGAGATGAATCCAAAGGCGACCGTGCTGGCCAAGCTGGAGTTCTTCAACCCGATGGCCTCGGTCAAGGACCGGATCGGGGTGGCCATGATCGAGGCGCTGGAGCAGTCGGGACAGATCGGGCCGGATACGGTGCTGATCGAGCCCACAAGCGGCAATACGGGCATCGCCCTGGCCTTCGTGGCCGCGGCCAAGGGCTATCGCCTGATCCTGGTCATGCCCGAGAGCATGTCGATGGAACGGCGCAAGATGCTGGCCCTGCTGGGCGCCGAGCTGGTGCTGACCCCGGCCGAGAAGGGGATGAAGGGGGCCATCGCCATGGCCATGGACCTGCGCGACCGGACGCCCGGCGCCGTCATCCCGGCCCAGTTCGACAATCCCGCCAACCCGGCCATCCACCGCGTCTCGACGGCCGAGGAGATCTGGAACGACACGGCAGGGGCCGTGGATATCGTGGTCTCGGGCGTCGGCACCGGCGGCACCATCACCGGCGTCGGCCAGGTGCTGAAGGCGCGCAAGCCGTCGCTGCGGATGATCGCGGTCGAGCCGACGGCTTCGCCTGTGCTGTCCGGCGGCGAGCCGGGGCCGCACAAGATCCAGGGCATCGGCGCGGGCTTCATCCCCTCGATCGTGGACCGCTCGGTCATCGACGGCGTCGAGCAGGTGTCCAACGAGGACGCCTTCGACATGGCCCGCAAGGCGGCGCGGGTCGAGGGTATCCCGGTCGGAATCTCGTCGGGCGCCGCCCTGGTCGCGGCCTTCCGCCAGGCCGCGCTGGCTGAAAACGCCGGCAAGACCATCGTCGTGATCATCCCCAGTTTCGCCGAGCGCTATCTGTCGACGGCCCTGTTCGAAGGCCTTTGACCGTCACCGCCGGTTAACCGGCGCGGTCCTAGGATTCGCGGGATATGTCCGAGACTGCGACCAGTCCTGAGGAGGCCGCCCCCGAAGGCGGCTTCCGCGCGCGCCACGCGTTGCTGAAACGCCTGGCCGATGTGGTGTCGCTGCCGGCCAGCCGGATCAACGCCTTCGAACGCGCCGTGACCGGGGACCTGCTGGTCGAAATGCTGCGGCTGGCTTCGCCGGGAGATCGCCGGCGGGTCGCCGCCCGGCTGGCGCCCCTGGCCGAACTGCCCAACGCCCTGGCGCGGATGCTGCTGCGCGACGATCCGGAGATCGCGGGGCTGCTGATCGAACAGTGCGCCTCGCTGTCGGACGCCGATCTGGTAGCCTGCGCCCGCGACGCGACGGCGGCGCACCGCTTCCTGATGGCCAGCCGGCGCGCCCTGTCCGAGGTGGTCACCGAGACCCTGCTGGGGTTTGGCGAAAGCCATGTCATCGAGGCGGTCCTTCGCAACAACACGGCCCGCCTGAGCCAGACGGCGATCGAGAACGTGGTCAGCCTGAGCCGCCAGGAGCCGCAGCTGTGCGGGCCGGTCCTCAAGCGGCCGGAGCTCCGACCGTCGGGCGCCTATGTGATGTTCTGGTGGAGTGGTCCGGAGGACCGCAAGACGATCCTGCAGCGGTTCGCCGTATCTCGTGAAGTCATGCAGGAGGTGTCGGAGGACGTCTTCGTCATGGCCGCGGCCGAGAACTGGCAGGACCCGGTGTCGCGCAAGGCGCTGCAGTTCATCGAGCGCCGCCAGAGGAACCGGGCGGCGATCGCCAGAAGCCCTTATGGCGGTCTGGAGCAAGCCGTGGCGGCGGCGGCCGAGCGGGGCCTGAACCGCGAGGTGGCGACCGAAATCGCCTATCTGTCGGGGGTCAAGCCGGTCACGGGGGCCAAGATCATGGGCGATCCGGGCGGCGAGCCGCTGGCGATCCTGTGCAAGGCCACGGGCCTCGGCAAGGCTGACCTCGCCAATCTGTGGCGCTCGATGAGGCGGCCCGAGAAGGCGGACGACGGGTCGGTTCATCCGGCCTGGGAACGGGTCCAGATCACCTATGACATGCTGGCGGTCGACCGGGCCCAGACGGTGCTGCGCTACTGGAACTGGTCCTTGTCTTCGGCGCTGACGCCGGCGCTTCTCAGGGCCATTCGTGACGGCGAGGAAGAGTCGCTCGACAACTACTCAGCGCCCGAGCGCGCGGCCATGCTGGCGCTGGCGGACAACTTCGGCCGTTGAAGTCCGCCCAGGCCCGGATAATCGCATCTATAGTGAACTGCGAAACACTTCGGAGGCGCCAATGCGGGCATCGGGCTCGATGTTGCTTTCGCAAAAGAACAAATCTATTGAACCCGCCAACGGCTGATTGAGTCGAGAAACAACCAATCAAGGTGAGGCTGGCCCATGGAAGACAACGCTCAACTCCTCGAGATGACTGCGGATATCGTGTCGGCCTATGTCGGCAACAACAATGTGCAGGCATCTGAAGTGCCGGGCCTGATCTCCAGCATCCATGCCGCCCTGACCCAGGTCTCGACGGGCGCCGTCGAGCCGGAGCCCGAGGTCAAGGACCCCGCCGTGCCGGTCCGCAAGTCGATCACGCCCGACTTCCTGATCTGCCTGGAAGACGGCCGCAAGTTCAAATCGCTGAAGCGTCACCTGCGCACCAAATACAATATGAGCCCCGAGGAATACCGGGCCAAATGGGGCCTCGCGAAAGACTATCCGATGGTCGCTCCGAACTCCGCCAAGGCGCGTTCGGATCTC
>CAYNNT010000067.1:0-16697 GCA_964398675.1 uncultured Brevundimonas sp. | reverse complement strand
CTCACTCGAGGCCGTCATCCTCGGGCTTGACCCGAGGATCAGACCGTCCGGTGCCGCATCGAAGCCGCACGTGCCCGCTCGCAGGGCCGACACCGTCAACCGGACCGCCACGCGCCTCTGATCCTCGGGTCAAGCCCGAGGATGACGAAGGGGGTGCGGGAGCCTCACTCCGGTATTCGCGCGCCGTCCCAGGCGAAGACGCCGCCGCTGTCCGCGGGCGCCAGACCGTCGATCACCGCCAGTAACCGTTCCGCCGAATGGTCGGCCGTGAACAGTCTCTCCGGCTTCACGCCCTTCTGGAACGGCGCGCTCAGGCCGGTGTCGACGGTGCCGGGATGCAGGCCGGCAACCACCGCCTGCGGATGGGTGCGGCCCAGCTCGACCGCCAGATTGCGCAGGATCATGTTCAGGGCCGCCTTGGACGCCCGATAGCTGTGCCAGCCGCCCAGCCGGTTGTCCCCGATCGACCCGACCCGCGCCGACAGGGCGGCAAAGACGGCTCGCCGGTCGCGCGGCAGCAGGTGCAGGAAATGTCTGGCGACCAGCGCCGGCCCGACCGCATTGATCCGGTAGTCGCGGAGCAGGTGTTCGGCGTCGAGCGCGCGCCAGGTGCGTTCCGGCTCGAACCCGTGATGCAGCACCCCGGTCGCGACGAACACCAGCGCCGGCGCCGGCCCTTCGGCCACCCGTGCAGCGGCGGCGGCGATCGAGGCCTCATCCTCCAGATCGAACCCCGTCCCCGAGCGCGACAGGGCGTGGACGACGGTGAACCGCCCGGAGTTCTCCAGCCGCGCAGCGATCGCGGCGCCGATGCCGCCCGAGGCGCCGATGACGATGGCGGATTGTTCGATTGGCGCGTTCATCGGGTGATCAGCGGCTCCGACGGAGTGCAGGTCAAGCTGACCTGGCGTCGCGGTGCCGCAACTCCCCCCCCGGTCAGGACCCCACCCCACACCGCTGTCGTCATTCCGGGCGAAGGCGAGCGAAGCGCGCCGCAGACCCGGAACCCAGCGGCGCCGCGACGGCGGCGACACACAGCTGCCCTGACCTCCTGAGCATCGGCGCTCCCGACAGCTTCGTGCTCACGCGCGCCGCCGGGTTCCGGGTCTTCGCTGCGCTCCGCCCGGAATGACGATAGCGAAATGAGATGCTGGAGTGTGGACGCTCGGCATACGCGACGATGCTCGTCAGGAGACAGGGCTGGACAGAACCTCCGACGCGGTGTGTCCTGATGAGTCCGGCGCAAGAAAAACAACAAGCCGGTTCGAGTGAGGAAACATGTCCAATCGTCCGAGCCACATCCGGCTCAACTCCCACCCCGGCGCGGGGACCGTCAGCCGCTTCCCGATCGAATGGGGCGCGGCCACCGCGAAGGCACGCGGACCCGTCATCGGCACGGTGAACTCCGGCTCAGACCGCAACGCCATCGGCGCCCACGGCGGGGCCTATTCGGTCTATCGCGCGCTGGCCGTGTCGTCCGGCGCCATGGCCGCCAACAACCGGCCCGACCTGACCAATACCTCGCCGACCACATCCATGGGCCCGTTCCCGCAGTGGACCGACGCCACGAAGATCGTCTCGCTCGACCCGTGGGGCGCGCGCGTCGCCGAGGATTTCGCGGAGGAACTGGCCGAGGGCGTCGACATCCGCCCGACCATCGCCGTCACCCGCGCCCGGCTTCAGCTGGGCGAGATCGGAGAGGCCATCGCCGCGGGCCGGCTGAAGGCCGACGGCCAGATCGTACATGAGAGCGGCGACGTCGCCGTGACCAAGGCCGCCATCGACCCCGTCTGGTATCTGCCCGGCATCGCCGAACGCTTCGGCGTCACCGAGACCGCCCTGCGCCGCACCCTGTTCGAACAGACCGGCGGCATGTACGCCGACCTCGTCACCCGGCCGGACATCAAGGTCTTCCTGCCGCCGATCGGGGGCATCACCCTCTACATCTTCGGCGACCCGGCCGCGATCGCCGACCCGAACCGCCGTTTGACCTGCCGCGTCCATGACGAGTGCAACGGTTCGGACGTGTTCGGCTCGGACATCTGCACCTGCCGCCCCTATCTGACCCACGGCATCGAGGAATGCATCCGCGAGGCCCAGGACGGCGGCGCCGGCCTGATCGCCTATAACCGCAAGGAGGGCCGGGCCCTCGGCGAGGTGACCAAATTCCTCGTCTACAACGCCCGCAAACGCCAGCCGGGCGGCGACCAGGCCGCCACCTATTTCGAGCGCACCGAATGCGTCGCCGGGGTCCAGGACGCCCGCTTCCAGCAACTGATGCCGGATATCCTGCACTGGTTGGGCATCACGAAGATCGACCGCTTCGTTTCGATGTCCAACATGAAGCACGACGCCCTGACCGAATCCGGCATCGAGATCGGGGAGCGCGTGCCCATCCCGGACTACCTCGTCCCGCCCGACGCCTCGGTGGAGATGGAGGCCAAGAAGGCGGCGGGCTATTTCACCCCCGACGCCCCGCCGTCGGCCGAGGACCTGACCCGCGTGGTGGGCCGCGACCTTGAGCAGTTCTGAAACGGAGCAGGCGCACAGCCTGCTGAACGCCGCCGCCGTCCGCGAGCGGGCCCACGAGATGCTGGCCATCGGCGTCGCCGGCGGTCTCGATCACTGGACGGTCGATCTCGAACGGCTGCCGGAGACGGCCCGCTATGTCGCCGCCGTCATCCGCGACCAGTACCCGACCCTCGCTGTGCCCTTCCACGCCCGCTGGCGGCATTTCGCCGTCGACGGCGTCGATCTCTGGGGGCCGGTCGCCGAGGCCCGCGACTGGCTCGACCCCGCCTCGCGGGCCCGCACCGAGTTCGATCTGGCCATCGTCTCGGTGTTGCTGGACGCCGGCTCGGGCCCGGACTGGTCGTATCAGGACGCCCGCACAGGCCGCACCCTGACCCGGTCCGAGGGACTGGCCATCGCCTCCCTGCGGATGTTCGAGGCCGGGGCCTTCTCGATCACCGAGGACGACCCGTGGCGCGTCGACGCCGTGGCCCTGACCTTCCTCACCGCCGCCGATCTGGCCCGGGGGTTCCAGGTCTCGGACAAGAACCCGCTGGTCGGGCTCGAGGGCCGCGCCGCCCTGCTGCGCCGACTGGGCCAGGCCTGCCTCGCCGAGCCCGACCTGTTCGCCCTGGAGGACGAGCCCCGTCCCGGCGGCCTGTTCGACGCCATGGTCGACCGCGCCGACGAACACGACCGCCTGCCCGCCCCGGTCATCCTCGAAGTCCTGCTGGAGGCGCTCGGCCCGGTCTGGCGGGACCGCCTCAACCTGGGCGGCGTCGATCTCGGCGACTGCTGGCGGCATCCGGCGATGAAGCGCGACGACGCCACCGACGGCCTCGTGCCGATCCACAAACTGTCCCAGTGGCTCAGCTATTCGCTGGTCGAGCCGCTGCAGACCGCCGGGGTTGACGTCATCGATCTCGACGGCCTGACGGGCCTCGCCGAATACCGCAACGGCGGCCTGTTCATGGACCTCGGCGTCCTGACGCTGAAGGACCCGGCCGACGCCGCCAAGCCGTGGCCGGTGTCCGATCCGTTGGTGGTCGGCTGGCGCGCCATGACGGTCGCCCTGCTGGACAGGATCGCCCCGCTGGTCCGCGCGGAACTGGGCGTCAGCGCCGAAGCCATGCCGCTGGCCAGCGTGCTGGAAGGCGGCACCTGGGCCGCTGGCCGCCGCGCCGCCGCCGAACGGCGGCCGGGCGGCGGACCGCCTCTGACCATCCTCTCCGACGGGACCGTATTCTGATGACCACCAAGCCCTTCAGGATGGACGGCGTCACCGTCGTCACCCACCCGCTGGTCCGTCACAAGCTGTCGATCATGCGGGCGAAGGACACCTCGACGGCCCGTTTCCGCCAGCTGCTGCGGGAGATCTCGACCCTGCTCTGCTACGAGGTCACCCGCGATCTTCCCCTCGAGGACTATCCGGTCGAGACCCCGGTCGGCCCGACCACCGGCCAGCGCATCGCCGGCAAGAAGATGGTCTTCGTCCCCATTCTCCGCGCCGGTCTGGGGCTGGTCGAGGGGATGCTGGAACTCGTCCCCTCCGCCCGGGTCGGCCACATCGGCCTCTACCGCGAGCCGGTGACGCTGGACGCCGTCGAATACTATTTCCGCGCGCCCGAGGACGTGGCCGACCGCCTCTGCGTGGTCATCGACCCGATGCTGGCCACCGGCAACACCGCCGTCGCCGCCATCGAGCGGCTCAAGGAGCGCGGCGTGACCAACCTCCGCTTCGTCTGCCTCGTCGCCTCGCCCGAGGGGCTGGAGCGGCTGCGCGGCTGGCACCCGGACGTGCCGATCTGGACCGCCGCCGTCGACGAACGGCTGAACGACCACGGCTATATCGTGCCGGGGCTGGGCGACGCCGGCGACCGGCTGTTCGGGACGCGATAGGTCCGCCCCTTCCGGCCTTGACGGACCGGCGCGTCGGCACCAGATCGAACCCGCGTCGAGAGGCCTCCCCGGAGTTTCGACGGCAGGGTGGACGCGCGCATATGACGGACCTGGCGATCTTCTATGAGCATCCCGCATGGTTCGAGCCGCTGTTCGCGGCGCTCGACCGCCGCGGCGTCGACTGGAGCAAAATCCACGCGGGCGACCATGTCTTCGACACGGGTCCCGGCGCCCCGCCCGCACCGCTGATCTTCAACCGGATCGGCATGTCCGCCTTCCTGCGCGAGACCGAGCATCCGATCTTCTACGCCCGCAGCCTGTTCGACCACTGGGAGGGCCAGGGCGCGCACGTCGTGAACGGCGCGGCGCTGGAGGTCGACACCTCCAAGGGCCGTCAGATTTCCCTGATCCGCCGCCTCGGCTACGGCGCGCCGGAGACGCAGATGGTCCACCGGGCCGCCGACCTGCCGAAGGCCGCGTCGGGCCTGCATTTCCCCGTGCTGGTCAAGCCGGACATCGGCGGCTCGGGCGCGGGCATCCAGCGGTTCGACACGCCGGAGGAACTGGCCGAGGCCGTCGCCGCCGGTTCGGTGTCGATGGGCATCAACAGCTGCGCCCTGGTGCAGGAGCATGCCCCGGCCCGCGACGGCCGCATCGTCCGGGTCGAGACCCTGAACGGCCGCTTCCTCTATGCCTGCAGCGTGGAGACGGGCGGCTTCGACCTGTGCCTCGCCGACGTCTGCATGATCGCGCCGGGCAAGGCCTCAATCCAGATCGAGGCCATCACACCGCCGCCGGAAGTCATCGCCGCCGCCGAACATATCGCGCAGGCCTCGCAGATCGACGTCGGCGGGGTCGAATACCTCGTCGACGACCGGGACGGCTCGGTGAAATTCTACGACATCAACGCCCTGTCGAACTTCGTCGCCGACCCGGTGACGGTGCTCGGCTTCGACCCCCATGACGCCCTGATCGACTATCTGGTCGACCGGATCACCGCCGGAAAGGCTGCCGCATGAGGTACGGATACTGGGCCCCGGTCTTCGGCGGCTGGCTGCGCAATCACCCGGAGGAGGACGGCGCGGCCTCGTGGGAGTCGATGTCGCGGCTGGTGAAACGCTCCGAAGAGATCGGCTACGACCTCACCCTCATCGCCGAGCTGAACCTGAACGACATCAAGGGCGTGCAGGCCCCGGCGCTGGACGCCTGGTCGACCGCGGCGGCGCTGGCGGCGATCACGCAGTCGATCGAACTGATGGTGGCGGTGCGGCCGAACTTCCACCAACCGGCCCTGTTCGCCAAGGCGGCGGCCAATATCGACAACATCGCCGGCGGACGGCTGGCCCTGAATGTGGTCTCCTCCTGGTGGGCCAGGGAGGCGACCAGCTACGGCCTCCAGTTCGACGAGCATGACGACCGCTACGCCCGCACCTCGGAATGGCTCCAGGTCGTCGACGGCCTGTGGCGCGAGCCGCAGTTCAGCTTCTCGGGCCGCTACTACAATCTCGACCAGGCCATCGTGGAGCCCAAGCCGGTCAGGAAGCCGCGCCCGGTCATCTACGCCGGCGGCGAGAGCGACGCGGCCAAGACCATGATCGCGCGCCAGTGCGACGCCTACGTCATGCACGGCGACACGCCCGAACACATCAAGCTCAAGATCGCCGACATGCGCGAACGCCGCGAGCGCGAGGGCCTGCCGCCGATGCAGTACGGCATGGCCGCCTATTCCATCGTCCGCGACAGCGAGGATGAGGCCGTTCGCGAACAGGTCCGGATCACCACCATCCCCGGCCTCGACGCCGGCGCGCCCCCGCCCGGTTTCGCCAATTTCGACCAGTGGCTGTCGGGCACCCAGCTGGAGCGGGAGCTGAAGATCCAGGAGTATTCGGTCTCCAACCGCGGGCTGCGGCCCCAGCTGGTCGGAACGCCCGAGCAGATCGGCGAACGGGTGGAGGCCTATGAGGACGCCGGACTGGACCTCCTCCTCCTGCAGATGAGCCCGCAGGAGGAAGAGATGGAGCGGTTCTCGGCCCAGGTGATCAAGCCCGGGACTCAATGAGCCCTAGCCGACTGCCCTGACGTTGTCGTTCGAGTCGCGGTCGATCCATTTGTTGTAGGGATCGACCCCGGCGAAGCGCGGCTCACGCGTGGTGATGAAGCGCAGGGTCTGCACACCCGACCGGATCGGCCGGCGCTCGACCAGGACCACGTCGTCCTGGTCGAAGGCGCCCTTGCCGGGCTCCGCGGTGAAGATGCCGACGTCGAACATCTCGTTCAGCGGCGACGCCGTCTCGACCCCCTTGCCGTCCGCATAGAGCTTGCGGGCGTCGACCGTGACCGCGACGTCCCAGCGCCCGTCGGCGCGGCGCGTGGCCGTCACCCCGGTCGTCTTGACGTCATAGATGGTGATCTTCTCGAACAGATCGGTGATGAGCGCCTGTTTGTCGGCGGGAGCCTCGGCGCGGATGGCGGCGATCAGGTCCAGCGAGCGCGGATAGGGCGCGCCCTTGAAGGCGTACTGCGCCAGCACCCGGCGCAGGGCGCGGTTGACCGCATCCTCACCGATCTGATCGCGCAGCAGATACATGACCAGCCCGCCCTTCTGGTAGTGGATGTACTGCTGGTTCTCGACCCGCATCAGCGGCATCTCCTCCAGCCGCTCGGTTCCGCGCGCGCGCAGGTAGCGGTCCAGTTCCTGCTTCAGGAAGCGGCGGATCTGCTCCGGACCGTACATCTTCTCCATGACCATCAGGGCCGAATACTGGGCCAGGGTCTCGGACAGGGCGGTCATGCCCTGCTGGTTGGAGCCGACCACCTGGTGCGCCCACCATTGGTGCGCGAACTCATGGGCGCCGACATAGGTCACATAGTCGACCTTGGTCGGATCGCTGAGGTCGGCGATGAAGCCGAGGCCCTCGGACCAGGCGAAGGTGTTGGGATAGGACTGGGCGAAGCTGGCGTAGTCCGGGAACTCCACGATCCGCGCCTGCCGGAACTGGTAGGGGCTGAAATTGGCCTGGTAGTAGTCCAGAGACGCCGACAGGGCGTCGAGCATCCGTGGCACGTTTCGGTCATGGGCGGCGTCGTGGAAGACCACCATCTCGACGCCATTGTGCATCCGCGCCGTCCGCTCATAGCGGGCCGACTGGACCGAGAAGAAGTTCAGCACCGGTGACTCGGTCACGAACCGGCTGGTGCGGCGATCGCCGTTGACGACGTCCGAGACCATCCGCCCGGGCGCGATCACGGTCTGGTCCGCCTCGGTCGAGATCGTGATGTCGGCCGTGACCCAGTCGGCGCCGATGTAGTTGCGGCCGCGGGCGGATTCGTCCTCCAGCTTCGCGGGACGCAACTCGGCCGGCAGGCCCAGTTTGCGACGTTTGGTGCGGTCAGACAGCAGACCCTGACGGTCCATGCCGACCATCGGCGCGAACTCCATGTTGTTCACGAAGGTGCCGTTGTCGACGAGGCGTGTGGTGTTGCCGTTGGCCTTGAACCCGCGCTGTTCCAGCACCGACTCGAAGGTGACGGTGCGGCGCTCGCCCGGCTGCATCGGCGTGGCGAAGCGGTAGATACGGTACTCGAAATCCTCCCACTCGCGGGCGACGGTCGCGCCCTCGACGGTCAGGCTGACCATCTCCAGGTCGCCGGTCCAGCGCAGGTGAACCTCGGGCAGCGGCGCGCCTGTGTTGTTGACCAGCACATAGGTCCCGCGCGTCGTCAGCTTCGGCTGATGCGGGCGCAGATCCATGACGAGGCGGACGTCGGCCACAGACGGCTGGGGCGTGGACTCGTAGCGCAGCAGGGCCTTCTCATAGGCGGCCTGTTCGGCCTCCTGCTGGGACGGGGTCCGGTACTCGTTCCAGACATTGGTGTTCATGTAGATGAAGACGCCGAGGCCGACGAAGGCGGCCAGGGCCGCGCCGCCGATCAGGCCCGCAGGGCCCGCCAGCCGATGCGGCAGACGTTTCAGCCGAGGCCACAGCCGGCTCTCGGTTCCCCGCCGCCACAGGCCATAGGCCAGCACCAGCAGGATGACGGCGAAAGCGCTCCAGTAGGCGTCGAGCCAGGCCGCGAAGCCTGCGAAGTCGCCTCGTCCGTTCATGTCCGACAGCGGCACGCCGATGCCCGCGCCGTATCGGTACAGGATGTGGTCGAAGCCGAGGTTCGCGAGCACCAGGGTCGAGATCAGATAGACGACCATGATCGCCCAGCCGACGAATTTGTTGGGCGACAGCGCCTGGACGAAGATCGCCAGCACAGCGATCTGGATCATCCCGATCGCATTGGGGACGACGTACCAGAGCAGATATTTGCCCAGCTCATAATCCGTGTGGCCCTTGATCGTCTGGGTCACCACGCCGGCGACGACGCCGATCAGCAGGGTCGAGATCAGCACCAGGGCGAGCGCCAGGGTCTTCGGGATCAGGAAGGTCCAGTCCGGGGTCGAGGAGGCGTCGACGATCTCGTGCATCTTGCGGTCGCGATCCCGCCAGACAAGCTCGCCCGAGTAATAGATGGCGATGATGATCGAGATCAGGCCGAAGGTGCCGAGCAGGGCAGTGATGACGACCCGGGTCACCAACACGATCGGCGCGCCGTAGATCTCTCCGGTGAAGAACAGGGTGATCACGGCGAACGTCATCGCCAGCAGGACCAGCACCACATAGGCCGGGCTCTTGAACACCAGCACCGTCTCGAACACGGCGCGCGACCACAGCTGGGTCAGGCCGCTGGCGAAGCCGTAGCTGGGCCTGGGCAGGGCGCCGACGGGCGTGACGACGACGTCCTTCTCAACCAGCGCCTTCAGACGCTCCTGCTTCTTCAACTTGGCGCCGCGCGGCGAGGGCCGGTACAGCCCATAGGCGGCGGCGAGGAAGATGGCGCCGATGGCGGTCCAGATCACCCGGTTCCACAGCAGGACCCCTTCGATCGGCGCGTTGAGCGTGTTCCGCTCCGTCGCCGTCCAGTATTTGGTGACGAGACCGTAGGCGCCGGAGCCGAACGGCTCGGCCCAGGCCATGGCCGTCTCGAACTCGGGGCGCGAACCCAGCACGCCGGTCGAGGCCAGATAGGCGATCAGCACCGCGACGACGCCGATATAGGTCGCCATCATCGACCGGGTGACGGTCGCCAGCATGAAGAACAGGGCCGAGGTCAGGAACAGGCCCGTCAGGCCGAACACGCCATAGGCATAGGCATAGTCGCCCAGCCGCAGGGGCCCGACCGTCTCCGGATCGACCCAGGGCATGAAGGTGCCCGCCAGCGTGCCGATGGCGATGCTCATGTAGCAGAGTGCTACCGCGGCGAAGGCGCCGAAGAAGCGGCCGTACAGATAGGCGCCCTTGGTGATCCGCGTCGAAAGGATCATCGGACCGAAGCCGGTCTGGGTGTCGCGCGCGACGACGTTGGCCACGATCGCGGTCGTCGCCAGCATGAAGAAGACGTTGAAGATGATATGCGCAGACGCGAGGGCGAAGGGTGCGTTCTTGTTGACGATCCCGCCGGAACCGATCTGGACGTTTGGACTGGCGACCGCGCCGAAGGCCAGCAGGCCGAAGACGATGGCGATGACCCAGAAGGCCGGCTGGCGCAGCTGGTAGCGGAATTCGAAACTGGCGATCTTGGCGAACATGATCCGTCCCTCAGACCGCGCGGCGCGAGGCGTTGACGGTCGCCAGATAGACGTCCTCCAGCCCGCCCGGCGCGCGCTCGAAACCGTCGCCCGGATTGGTGTCGGACAGGACGTGGATCACAGTGCGGCCGGCGAACAGGCGGCTCGAGATGACGTTGCGGCTGGCCTGTTGCGCGGCCAGATCGGCCTTGTCGATGGTCTTGCGCCAGACCCGGCCCTCCAGGGCGTGGGTCAGTTCGACCGGCGAGCCCTCCAGCTGGATCTTGCCGCCCGCCAGCACCGCCATGCGGGGGCACAGGTCGGTGACGTCCTCGACGATATGGGTCGACAGGATGATGACGACGTTCTCGCCGACCTCGGCCAGCAGGTTGAGGAAGCGGTTGCGCTCTTCCGGGTCCAGACCGGCGGTCGGCTCATCGACGATGATCAGTTCGGGGTTGCCGATCAGCGCCTGGGCGATGCCGAAGCGCTGGCGCATGCCGCCCGAGAAACCGGCCAGCGCCTTGCCGCGCACGGGCCACAGATTGACCTGGTTCAGCAGGGCCTCGACCGTCTGCTTGCGGTCCTTGCCGTTGGAGATGCCCTTCAGCACCGCCATGTGATCCAGCATGTCGTAGGCCGAAACGCGCGGATAGACGCCGAAATCCTGGGGCAGATAGCCGAGCACGCGGCGAAGCTGTTCGGGGTCCTTGATCACGTCGATCTCGCCGAAACGGATCGCGCCCGAGGTCGGAGTCTGCAGCGTCGCGATCGACCGCATCAGGGTCGATTTGCCCGCTCCGTTAGGGCCCAGCAGGCCGAACATCCCCTTGGGAATGGTCAGGCTGACATCATCCAGGGCCCGCGTGCCGTTGCCGTAGACATGGGTCAGGTTTTCGATCGTCAGCATGGGAGCCCTCCGTGAAGTAAAGGAGCCTTGTCACCGTGAAGGCCAGCTAGCAAGTTACGGTTCTGACAGGTTGCGCGTCCAGCGCCGGTCGAAAGGTGTAACCTCACTGATACAATGTCGCCTCGCCCGCACCCGAAATCGGGAATCCGGCGTCGCAATCGCGCCGTCTATCTGCAGCCGCATCAAACCGTTAGACTGCCCGCTCGATCTCGCAGGACCCAGCCGCCCCCGTGTTAAAGAACCTGCTTCCCAGCAAGCCGGGCACCGAGCCCCTCGCCGAGGCGCTGAAGGCGTGCAGGACCCATTTCATCTGGGCCTTCGTGTTCTCGGCCCTGGTCAACCTGCTGTACCTGACCCCGACGCTTTACATGATGCAGGTCTATGACCGCGTCGTGCCGACCGGCGGGCTGACCACCCTCGTCCTGATCACGGCGGTGGCTGTCTTCGCCCTGGCGGCCCTGGCGGGACTTGACTGGTTGCGCGGGCGGCTGATGCTGAGGGCCGGGCTGCGGCTCGACCGGCTGTTGTCCGGCAAGGTGCTTTCCCGGGTCGTCGATCTCCAGGCCAAATCGCCCAACACCCAGGCGCTGCGGGAGTTCGACAATGTCCGTGGCGCCATCGGCGGTCAGGGGATGCTGGCCCTGTTCGACGCGCCCTGGACCCCGATCTATCTGGCGTGCTGCTTCCTGCTTCACCCGGCCATCGGCGTGCTGACGCTGGTCGGCGGTGTCGTCCTGTTCACCCTCGCCTGGCTGAACGAACGCGACACACGGCCCCGCCTGAACAAGGCGATCCAGTCCCAGAACCACGCCTATGCCGCCCAGGAAGGCGTCGCCAGCCAGGCCGAGGTCGTGCGCGCCCTGGGCATGCGCCAGTCCTCCATCGCGCGCCAGATCGAACAGCGCCAACTGGCCACCGCCGCCCAGGCCGACGCCCAGCTGGCCGGCGGCCACTACTCGGGTGCGATCAAATTCCTGCGTCTGGTGATGCAGTCGGCAGCGCTCGGCCTGGCCGCCTATCTGGCCGTGAAGAGCGAGATCACGCCGGGCTCCATCATCGCCGCCTCCGTGCTGCTCAGCCGCGCCGTCGCCCCCATCGAACTGCTGGTCGGCGTCTGGCCCAGCCTGGTGCAGGCCGTCGCCAGCTGGAAGACCCTCACCGACCTGTTCGCGAGCACGGCCTCGGTCGAACGCGAGCGCACCAGCCTTCCCGACCCCAAAGGCCGGCTGCAGGTCGAGGGCGTGTCGGTGAAATTCCCGGACACAGAGGCGCCCCAGCTGCGCGGCGTCGCCTTCGCGCTGAAGCCCGGCGAGACGCTGGGCATCGTCGGTTCGAGCGGCTCGGGCAAGACGACGCTCGCCCGCGTCATCGCCGGCGCGCTCAAGCCCCAGGCCGGAGCCGTCCGGCTGGACGGCGCCGAGTATGAAGCCCGCGACGGCGACGAACTCGCCCGCTGGATCGGCTATCTGCCGCAGGTCCCCAGCCTGTTCGCCGGCTCGATCAAGGACAATATCTCGCGCTTCTCCACCTCCATCGGCGTGGATCCGGAAGCCGCCGACCGGGCGGCGGTGAAAGCCGCCATGGCGGCCGGCGCGCATGAGCTCATCCTGCGTCTGCCGCACGGCTACGACACCATTCTGGGACCCTATGGCCAGGGCCTGTCGGCGGGGCAGGCGCAGCGCGTGGCGCTGGCGCGGGCGCTGTACAACGACCCTGTCCTGCTGGTCCTGGACGAGCCGAATTCCAACCTCGACCAGGAGGGCGAAGCCGCCCTGATGCAGGCCATTCTGGGCGCCGCCGCCCGCGGCGCGGCCGTGGTCATCATCGCCCACCGCGCCGGTGTCCTGGCGCGGGTCGACCGGCTGCTGATGATGCGTGACGGGGTGGTCCAGCTCGAAGGACCCCGCGAGGACGTGCTTGAGAAGATGCGCGCCACCGCCGGCCGTCCCGCGACCGCGGCAGGCCAGCCCGCGGCGCAAACGCAGGGCCAGCCGCAGCCGCAGCAGGTCCAGCCCCGGCCGTCGCCGCAGACGGCGCAGAACCAGCCGCGGCGCACCCAATGACCGACGTCGTCGCCCCCCCGGTTCCCCCGGCGCCGCCCGAAGGCCCCGTACCGCCGGCGCCGACGGCGGGCCCGTCAGGCTTCCTCGACAATCCCCGCCGTGAGCTGGTGATCGGCGGAACGATCATCGTGCTGTTCTTCGTCATCTTCCTGGGATGGGCCGCGCTGGCCCCGCTGGACGCCGGCGCCTATGCCCAGGGCCAGGTCGCCATTTCCGGTAACCGTCAGGCCGTCCAGCACCGCGAAGGCGGCGTGGTCAGCGCCCTGCTGGTGGCCGAAGGCGACACGGTCCGCGCCGGCCAGGTCCTGCTTCAACTTTCCAGCGGCGAGCTCAAGGCGACGGAACGTGGCGTGGCCAGCCAGGTCTATGCCCTGATCGCCCAGCGAGCCCGGCTGGTCGCCGAACGCGACCGACTGCGCAGCATTCCGACCCCGGCCGAGTTCACCAATCTGCCGGCCGAGGATCTGGTTCTGGCCCGGGAGTCGCTGCGCATCCAGCAGCTGCAGTTCGGCGCGCGCCGGACCGGCCGGTCGACCGAGACCGGGGTGCTCGGGCAACGCGTCGCCCAGCTGAACGAGCAGATCGCCGGCTATGAGGGTCAGATCGTCGCCAATGTCGAGCAGCAGCGGCTGATCCAGGATGAGCTGACCGGCATGCGCGGCCTCGCAGAAAAGGGCTATGCCCCGCTGACACGGGTTCGGGCGCTTGAGCGGACGGCGGCGCAGCTGGACGGTGAGCTGGGATCCTTGCGGGCCCAGATCGCCCAGTCACGGGCGGCGGTCGGCGAGACGCGGCTGCAGATGTCCAGCGTCTCGACGAAGATGAACGAGGATGTGGCCGATCAGCTGCGGCAGATCGATGTCCAGCTGAACGAACTCCGTCCCCGGATGGTCGAGCTTCGCGCCCAGATCGCGCGCAATGAAGTGCGGGCGCCGGCCTCGGGCGAGGTGGTCGGCCTGACCATCTTCACCCAGGGCGGGGTCATCCAGCCCGGCCAGACCCTGATGGAGATCGTGCCCCGCGACGCCTCCCAGGTCATCATCGCCCAGATCGCGCCGAACGACGTCGACAATCTGCGGGTCGGCCAGAACACCGAGGTCAAATTCCCCGGTCTGCGCGAGCGCAATCCGCCGATCATCTACGGTCGTGTCACCCGCATTTCCGCCGACAGCTTCACCGTTCAGGAAACCGGATCCCGCTATTTCCGGGCCGAGATCGTGGTCCCGGCGAGCGAACTGGCCAAGCTGGGCCGCGGCGCCGAGACCCTCCGCCCGGGCGCGCCGGTCGAGGTCGTGGTGCTGCTGCGCAAGCGCACGGCGCTCGGCTATCTGCTGGAGCCGCTGACCAACAACCTCTGGCGCTCGGGCAGCGGACAGTGAGGGCTTGGGGCTTGGGGCTTGGGAGTCAGGAACAAGCTGGCGACCGGGCCAACGCCCCCAAGCCCTACTCACCAAGCCCTAAGCCCTCCCTTTGGCTCTCAGACGAAACGCATGCAGCAGCGGCTCCGTATAGCCGTTCGGCTGATCGACTCCGTCGAACACCAGGGCGCGGGCGGCCTGGAAGGCCAGGCTGGCGGCGGGGTCGGGGGCCATCGCCTGGTAGAGCGGATCGCCGGCGTTCTGGGCGTCGACCTTCGCCGCCATCCGCAGCAGCGCCGCATCGACCTGTTCGGGCGTACAGACGCCGTGCAGCAGCCAGTTGGCCATGTGCTGGGACGAGATGCGTAGCGTGGCCCGGTCCTCCATCAGGCCGACGTCGTGGATGTCCGGCACCTTGGAACAGCCGACGCCCTGGTCGATCCAGCGCACGACATAGCCGAGCAGGCCCTGGGCGTTGTTGTCGAGCTCCTCGGCGATCTCGGCCTCCGACCATTTGACGCCATGGGCGAGCGGCGGGGTCAGCAGGTCGTCGAGCGCGGGGGTCGGTCGCGCCGCGATCGCGTCCCTGAGGGCGAAGACATCCGTCTGGTGATAGTGAAGCGCATGCAGGGTCGCCGCCGTCGGGCTGGGCGTCCAGGCGGTGTTGGCGCCGGTCTTCGGATGGGCGGCCTTCTGCTCCAGCATGTCGGCCATCCGGTCGGGCGCCGCCCACATGCCCTTGCCGATCTGTGCCTTGCCCGAGAGGCCGCAGGCCAGGCCGATGGCGACGTTGCGCGCCTCATAGGCGGCGATCCAGGCGGAGGATTTGATGTCGCCCTTGCGCACCACCGGCCCGGCCTGCATCGCCGTGTGGATCTCGTCGCCGGTGCGATCGAGGAAGCCGGTGTTGATGAAGACGATCCGGTCCTTCACCGCATGGATGCAGGCGGCGAGGTTTGCGGACGTGCGGCGCTCCTCGTCCATCACCCCGACCTTGATGGTGTGCCGCGCCAGTCCCAGCAGGTCCTCGACCGCGTCGAACAGGGCGTTGGTGAAGGCGCACTCCTCCGGCCCGTGCATCTTGGGTTTGACGATGTAGATCGAGCCTTGGCCGGAGGCGGGGCGGCTGTTCCGGAACGTCCCGAGCCCCCTGAGATCATGAATGCCGATCAGCGAGGTGACGATGGCGTCCAGAATGCCTTCGGGCGCGTCGGACCCGTCGGGCAGGCGGACCGCCGGAGTCGTCATCAGATGGCCGACGTTGCGCACGAACAGCAGCGACCGGCCCGGCAGGGTCACGGTCGAGCCGTCCGGCGCCGTGAAGTCCCGGTCCGGAGCCAGCGCCCGCGTCATCGACCGGCCGCCCTTGTCGAACGTCTCGACCAGATCGCCGCGCATCAGACCCAGCCAGTTGCGGTAGGCCGCGACCTTGTCGGCGGCGTCGACGGCGGCGACGGAGTCCTCAAGATCGACGATGGTCGACAGCGCTGATTCCAGGACGACATCGGCGATCCCTGAGGGATCGTCGCGCCCGATCGGATGGTCGCGGTCGAAGACCACCCCGATATGCAGGCCGTTGTGGCGGAACAGACGCGAGCGCCCGGTTTGGCCGACGTACTGGGCGGGATCGCGGATGGCGATGCCGCCGCGGGGGTCGCCGAGGTCGGCCCATGATCCCTGGGCGAGGGGGACGGCGTCATCGAGGAAGGCCTTGGCCCGCGCCACGACCCGCGCGCCGCGCGCGGCGTCGAACGGTCCCGGCGGGGGAAGGTCGCCCGGCGCATCGGTGCCGTAGAGAGCGTCATACAGACTGCCCCAGCGGGCGTTCGCGGCGTTGAGCACGAAGCGGGCGTTCAGGCTCGGCACCACCAGTTGCGGCCCGGCCAGGGTTGCGACCTCGGCGTCCACATTGCGCGTGCCGATGGCGAAAGGCGCGGGCTCGTCGACCAGATAGCCGATCTCGCGGAGGAAGGCCTCGGAGGCCGCGCTGTCATGGGCCGCGCCGCGGCGCGCGCGATGCCAGGCGTCGATCCGGGCCTGAAGGTCGTCGCGGACCGCCAGCAGCCGCCGGTTCTCCGGCGCGAACCGGGCGAAGATGGCGGCGACCCCGGTCCAGAAGGCGTCAGCCCCGAGCCCTGTCCCCGGCAGCGCCTCGACCTCGATGAGGGCGGCCAGTTCCCCGGCGATCTGCAGACCGGCGCGCGGCGTCATGGACATGGAGCACTCCTCGGGGCGGGACTGAAACATTCCGTGATGACCTCGGGGAAGTCGAGGGGATTTTTGCAACTGCGAAGCGATGGGTTGCGGGGAAAGAAGGCCCGGCGGATGGTTCTCCTCTCCCT
>CAYNNT010000066.1:0-16911 GCA_964398675.1 uncultured Brevundimonas sp. | reverse complement strand
TGACCTTCAGCGAACGCAGCGTTCCCGCCTTTTCCGGCTTCGACGTCGTCAATGCGGCGGGGGAGAAGATCACGATCCGCACCTCGGTGGCGGAGGACGGCAGGACCCTGACAGGGACCCTGGCGCGTCCGTTGGCCGCCGGCGCCTACCGCGTCGACTGGCGTATCGCGTCGAGCGATGGCCACCGCATGACGGGATCCTACACCTTCACGGTGCGCTGACGCCGTGCTCGAAGTCGCGGTCATCGCGCTCCGCTGGCTTCAATACAGCGGCGCCGTCGTCCTTCTCGGCGCGCCGCTGTTCCTGCTCTACAGCTTCAGAGGCGCCGACGGCCCAAACCTCGCCTGGGCGCGACCGACGCTGATCGTCGCGGCGATCGTCGTCGCGCTCGGCTCGCTCGCCGCCCTGGTGGCCCAGACCGCTGTCATGGCCGGTTCGTGGAGCGAAGCTCTCAAGCCCGCGTCCTTGTCCTTCATGGTCACCGGGACGGCCCTGGGCATGGCCATGGTCGCTCGGGCCGGGATCGCCCTCCTCGGTCTTGTCGCGACCGCCCTCCTGAAGCCGGGGCGGGCGCTGTGGGGCCTGACGGCGACGGTCGGACTGGTCGTCGCCGCCAGTTTCGCCTGGACCGGTCATGGCGCGGCCACGGAAGGACCCGGCGGGCTTGTCCATCTCATCGCCGACATCATTCACGCGGTCGCCGCGGCATTGTGGCTGGGAGCCTTGACGGCCTTGACGATCCTGCTGCTGCGCCGGGCCGGACCGGACAACGCCGCAATGCATCGCGCCCTGCACGGCTTCGCCGGCCTGGGGACCCTCGCTGTCGCGCTGCTGGTGCTGACCGGCCTGGTGAACAGCTGGTTTCTGGTCGAACCCGCGCGCGTCGCGGAACTGGGAGCCGGTCTCTACGGTCAGCTCCTGATCGCCAAGCTCGCCCTGTTCGCGCTGATGCTCGCCCTGGCGGCGGGAAACCGGTTCGGGCTGACGCCCGGACTGGGGTCCGTTCTGGCGCGCAGCGAAGATCCTCGCCAGGCGCTTCAGCGGCTCCGACGCAGCGTCGTCGTAGAGACGCTGGTCGGAGTTGTGCTGCTGGCCGTTGTCGCCGTGATGGGCACCCTGGCGCCGCCGTCGGCGATGTGACGCGGTGAACGCCTAGCCGGGCGCACGCGACGACCAGTGGATGTGATGGATGCGCCAGCCGTCGGCGTGCCGCTTCAGCACCATGGTTTCGGTCGTCAACCGGTCCACGGCGCGGCTGTTGAACTGGCCTGTGGTGCGGCCTTCGCTGGTGATCCAGGCGATGTCGCCGTCCGCCCATCCGGACCTCCGCGCCACCGCCGCGTCAGACCCGGCGGCGAAGGCGGCGTCCGACGCCAGGTGATGGGACGCATATTCGTCGCGCGAGCGCTCGGCGCCGCCCTCTTCGAAGATCATTACGTCGGGGGATAGCAAGGCGAGCGCCGCGGCGGTGTCGCCGGCCTTCAACGCCGCGTGGAAGGCGTCGACCGTCGCGGCGGCATCCGCCGCTTCGACAGCGACAGAGCCTGCGGCCGGGGTGTGGCCGTGTGCGTGGTCCTGGGCCAGGGCGGGGGTCGCCGAAAGCACGGCGAGGGACAGGGCGATGGCAAGAGAGGTGCGGGACATGGCAGGTTCCTTGTGGGGTTGAGGATGGCGGATGGGGATGGGATTCTGCTTGCGTCAGCTCGGCTGGTTGTGGGCGATCCAACCGTCGCAGCAGGCGCAGGTCGGGGTCTTGAAGACAGTCAGGTTTCTCGGCCGGTCTGTCTGGGCGCGGGCGGTCCCGGTCATGCCGATGAACAGCGCCGCGCCCGGCACGAGGCGGCGGTCCAAATGGGCGGTGTTCAAAAGGGTTCTCCCTGATCGCTGTGAACGGATCGTCGGGCTTCGACGGGGTCGGCGCGCTGCGGCGCCGTTCGCGCCCGGAGCCACCGCCGGCCGGGCCGCTCGATGAAGACATGGATGGCGGCGGCCGCGGCGAGCGTCAACACCAGCAAAGCGGACAGTTCGCCCACCCCCATCCGGTAGTCGCCCGGCCAGCCGGCGACGGCCTGCACGGCGTTTCGCCACACCATCAGGATGGGGATGTGGACCAGATAGAGGGCGAACGACGCCTCGCCTGCGAACAGGACGACGGGACGGGACAGGAAGGTCCGCACGCCCGCCTTGGCCAGCAAGGCGAGCGACAGAATGAAGGGCCCGGCCGCCGCGACGATGATGCGGTCGTCGGCCCCGACCTGCATCAGGACGAGCAGCGCGACCGTGGTCGCGACGGCGGCCGCACCCGACAGGCGCGGCGAGGGGGTCCACCCCCGGCCGAGGTAGTAGAGACCGATGCCGTAGAGGAATTCGGGCACGATGCGCAGGATGCCCAGGCTGTCTTCGGCCCGAGGCAGGACCTGCCCGAACCGGGCGCGATAGAAGGCGTCCAGCGCTACGAACAGCACGACCGCGAGTCCGAGGATGATCCACGGCCTCTCCCTCAACCGCAGGGCCAGCGCGGCATAGGCCGGGAAGGCCAGATAGGCGAACCACTCCGCCGACAGGGACCAGGCCGGTCCATTCCAGAGCGCCATGCTCTCGCGTGGGAACCAGGCCTGAACGAGCAGCAGGGTGCCGACGAAATCCACGGGATTGAAGCGGCCCTGCTCCAGGCCGACGCCGAACAGCGGCGCGACCAGGACGAGGCCCAGCATGCTGAGCAGGATGAACAGGTGGGCCGGGTAGATCCGCGCGAACCGCGCGCTGAGGAACCGCCGGTAGTTCGGCGGCCGATCCCCTTGGAGATAGACGTGCGTGAGGATGAAGCCCGACAGGATGAAGAAGACGTCCACCCCAAGACGCGCGCGATTCAGCAGGCCCGCGCTGTCCGCCGGGAGCGTCCAGTAAAGCTGGAAGTGGAACAGCACGACGCCGAGCGCCAGAAAGAACCTCACGCCGGTGAGCGGATCGAGCGCGTCCGGAAAGGGAACCCGCGCGGGGCCGGATCTGTCTCTCACGTCGCTCCCCCCGACGACAGGGCTCCTCCCGGCCGTTCTCTGGTATCTACGCAGGCGACGGCTCGCCCCCTCGCGAGGGGATCGGAGGTCCGGCGCGTATGGGAGATGGGGTGTGACGCAGGTGCGCAATGACTGACGACATGAACAGACTCATCGCTGCCGTCGCGGCGGGCGACGCACGGCTCGCCGGCGTTGAAGACGCGGTGTGGGCCCGGATCAGCGAGCGCATGGACCGGGCCCGCATCGGCCAGGTCCGCTTCGCCGCCGTCGCGGTCGCGCTCGTGATCGGCGTCGCCAACGGAGGCCTGATGCTCGTGGCTCCGCGGCCGGAACCCTCCGAGATGAGGATCTTCACCGTTTCGGCCGGCTTGTCGCCGCTCGCCAGACTGGATGTCCGGGGATGAGGACGAGCTGGAAATCGATCGTCCTCACGGCGGTCCTGGCCGCGCTCGCCAGCGGTGCGGCGACCTGGGCGAGCGCGACCTGGGTCATGCGGGAACGGCAGCCACCCAGCCTGCACAGCATCGTCCACGAACAGCTCGATCTGAGCGCCGAGCAGGATCGCCGCCTCGACGTGATCGAGACCCGCTTCGCCGCCCGCCGCCCGCCGCTGGAGGCCGAGGTCCGCGCCGCCAATCGCGAACTGGCCGCCGCCATCGCCGCCAGCGACGGCGACACGCCGCAGGTCCAGGCCGCGGTGGATCATTTCCACGCCGCCATGGGCGATCTCCAGAAAGCGACCATCACGCATGTCTTCGAGATGCGATCCGTGCTGACTCCGGCCCAGGCCGAGGTGTTCGACGCCGCGGTCGTCAACGCCCTGCGCGACGACGCCGGCTAAGCGCGGCGCGTGGGGGCCGACGAAAGCATAGAGGTCCGTGCGACGGGCGGAGACCGGGCCGCCTTCACCGCCCTGATGACCGCCACCAAGGCCGACCTCTACCGGTTCGTGCGCCGCTACGTCGGCGACGAGGCCGAGGCGCATGACGTGCTGCAGGAAGCCTACGCGTCCGCCTGGCTGGCGATCCGCCGCTACGATCCGGCGCGGCCATTCGATATCTGGCTGCGCTCCATCGCCCTGAACAAATGTCGCGACTGGAGCCGTCGCCGCGCCGTTCGCCGCGTCGTGCGCGGGGTCATGGGCCTCGATGCGCCCGAGGCGACGGCCGTGGGCGACGACGCCCCGATGCCCGAGGCCCGGCTGGACAACAGGCGCAAGGCCGAGGCCCTGCAGCGCGCCTTGTCCGATCTTCCGGACACTCTGAAGGCGCCGCTCCTGCTCGCCGCGCTCGAAGGGCGGTCACACGCCGAGATCGCCTCCATCCTGCGCGTCACGCCCAAGGCGGTGGAGACCCGCATCGCCCGCGCCCGCAAGAAACTGGCGGAGGTCCTAGCCTGAACCTCGCTATCATGGTGCAAATCCTAGGCGGCCAACTCGCCCGGCGCCATTGGATGGATTCTGGACGCCGAAGCGATGATCTTCACCGCCAACCCCTCCGGTCGCCAGTCGCGGGTAATCGTCGCGCCGAGTTGCAGCATTGCCGATCGATCCAGCAGTGTCGTCCCGAAGCCGCTTTTCGTCGGTTTGACGACGTTGGTGACGCCTGTTTCGACCCAGTCGAGACTAAAGTCGCCGCCATCCCGTTGGGTGATCACCGAGACCGAGCCGTTTGGACTGAGCAGCGCGCCGTATTTCAGCGAGTTCGTAGCCAGTTCGTTGATAATCAGCGCCAGTGGCGTGATCGCTTCTGACGTGAGGGGATGATCGTCGCCTGCAATCAGAATGTCGGTCGCACCCGCATACGGCTTGAGCAGATCACCCAGCAGGCCGTGAACGGTCGGGGCGGATGGTCGAAGGTTGGCCGGGTCGCCATTGCCGTAGATGAAGGAGATCGCTCGGCCCAACCCGGCGATCCGGTCCCGCAAAGCCTTGGCGAATGGACCCACCGCAGGCGTGGCCCGCGCCGACAGGGTGATGATCCCGTCGACGATCGCGAACAGATTACCGATGCGATGGGCGAGTTCCCGCGTCACCAGCGCCCGTTCGCCCGCAATATGGACCTCCCGCGTCACGTCACGGGAGATAGAGAGCAGCCCCGTGATGCGGCCATGCTCATCATGCATCGGAGATACGACCACATCCCAGTGCTTGGGGGTTCCCTTAGCGGTCGGACAGTCAGCGGAGAACCGAGCCACATTCCCAGCACACGCCCGCGCCACGGCCTCATCCAGCATAGAGCGATGCTCGCTCGGCCACAGTTCAGACCAAGATGAACCCCTCATCGCAGCAAAGTCGTCGATCTCCATGATGCAGAGACCTTCAAGGTTCATTCCTTGAAGGGTCCCATCAAGCGCGATGACCTTGACGCAGTCGAAACTCGTCGTCAGTTGGCTTGGAGTTGGTAGGTTCAGCGAGGCCGTCACTGGACTTGCTCCCAGGCGCCCCCACGGCTCCAAGACTGGGTATCCCATAAAATATGCCTCAGCGATACGACCGGGAACGAAACCGAGAGTGCCGTTGACCTTGCCATGATGGGAAGGTGCACAAGCCCGCGATCTCGACCGCTGCGGCGCCCTGACGCAAGGGGTTCGCCGTCGGGATGCGTATCTGAACGAACGGCTCAATAGCCGGCCAGGGAACTTTTCGCCGATGTCCACGCCCCGCCTTGATCGCCGAATGCTTCTCCGCGGCGCCGCCGCCGGCGGCGGCCTGCTGGGGCTGCAAGGCCTGCTCCCCGCCTGGGCGCAGACGGGGTCGGCGGGACTGAGAGCGGATCTGCCGACGCTGACGGGGCCGAACATCGACCTGACGGTGGGTCACTCGCCCTTCACGGTCGGCGGCCGCACCGGCCACGCGGTGACGATCAACGGCGTCCTGCCAGCGCCGCTGCTGCGCCTGCGCGAAGGTCAGAACGTCCGGCTGTCGGTCGCCAACACCCTCGACGAGGACACCTCGATCCACTGGCATGGCCTGCTCGTGCCGTTCCAGATGGACGGCGTGCCGGGCATCAGCTTCCCCGGGATCAAGGCGCGCGAGACCTTCGTCTATGAGTTCCCGATCCGGCAGTCGGGCACCTTCTGGTATCACAGCCACTCCAACCTTCAGGAGGCGATGGGCCACTATGGGCCGATCGTCATCGATCCGGAGGGCGCCGATCCGGTCGCATACGACCGGGAGCATGTACTGGTCCTGTCGGACTGGAGCTTCATGCATCCGCACGAAATCCTGGCCAAGCTCAAGAAGAGCCCCGGTTACTTCAACCGACAGCGCACCACCCTCGCGGGCCTCATGGACGGCAGCGACCGCATGAGCCTGGAGGAGCGGCGCATGTGGGGCCAGATGCGGATGGACCCGCGCGACATCCTCGACGTCAGCGGTTCGACCTACACCTATCTGATCAACGGCCACGGACCCCAGGAGAACTGGACCGGACTGTTCCGGCCGGGCGAGCGGGTCCGGCTGCGCATCATCAACGCCTCGGCCATGTCGATCTTCAACATCCGCATCCCCGGCCTGCCGATGACGGTGGTCCAGGCCGACGGCGAGAACGTGCGTCCGGTCGAGACCGACGAGTTCCAGATTTCGGTCGCCGAGACCTACGATGTCATCGTCCAGCCGACCGAGGACCGCGCCTACACCATCGTGTCGGAAGCGATCGACCGGTCCGGCATGGGTCGGGCGACGCTTGCGCCGCGCCTGGGCATGACCGCCGAGGTCCCGCCGCTGCGCGAGGTTCCGAACCTCACCATGCGCGACATGGGCATGGGCGGCATGGACCATGGAAGCATGGGCGGCATGGATCACGGCGCCATGGCCGGCATGGATCACGGAGCCTCCACCCAGGGCGCGGCTCCGGCCGACGACATGGCGGACATGTCAATGGCCGGCATGAACATGCGCGATCCCGAGAACGCCCCGCCGGACATGGCGGTCGGCGTGGGCGTCGATGCGATCGCCATGGACCCCGCCAATCGCCTCGGCGAGCGTCCGATCGGGCTCACGAACGTCGATCACCGCGTCCTGGTCTACACCGACCTGGTGTCGTTGGCCCCCAACAAGGACCAGCGCCCGCCGTCGCGAACGATGGAAATCCACCTGACCGGCAATATGGAGCGGTTCATGTGGGGCTTTGACGGCCGCAAGTTCTCGGAGCTGGTCGAGCCGATCCGGTTCGAGCGCAACGAGCGGGTGCGCGTGACCCTGGTCAACGACACCATGATGGCGCACCCGATCCACCTGCACGGCCATTTCTTCGAACTGGTGACCGGCGGCCCCGCCGGGCATCAGCCGCTGAAGCACACGGTCAACGTCGCGCCGGGCGGCAAGGTGACCTTCGATCTCACCGCCGACGCGCCCGGGGACTGGGCCTTCCACTGCCATATGCTGATGCATATGCACGCCGGCATGTTCAACGTCGTGACCGTACGGCCCCTCGACGGAGCCGCCCGATGAACCGCCTCGCCATCGCCCTCGCGCCCCTGATCCTCGCCGCCGGCGCCGCCAGCGCCCAGGCCCAGGATCCGCACGCGGGCCATACGATGCCGGCGACCCCGGCGCCGGCGCGCCCGGCCCCCGCTCCGGCGCCAGCGCCGCAGACGCCCGCACGGCCCGCCGCGCAGGATCCGCACGCCGGCCACGTCATGCCGCCTGCGCAGACGCCGCCCGCGGCCGATCCCCACGCCGGCCACCAGATGCCGGTTTCTCCCGCCGCCACCGATCCCCATGCGGGCCACGATATGACGGCCCCGGCGCCCGCACAGACCGATCCGCATGCGGGCCATGACATGTCCGCCATGCCCCCGGCCCAGGCCGATCCCCACGCCGGACATGACATGTCGACGATGAGCATGGGTCCCCCTGATACGCCGACCAGCGCCGACAATCCCGGCCGTCCCCCGGAAGATCCGCTCCCGGCCGCCGCCCTGGGCGAACCGATCCATGCCGCCGATCTGGTCTTCGGAGCCGACGCCATGGCCGCCTCACGCCGGACGCTGGTTCGTGAGAACGGCGACGTTCGCACCATGGCGGTCGTCATCGACCGCCTCGAGGCCGGCCTGGGCGATGATCAGGAGTCCTGGCTCTGGGACGTCCAGGGCTGGACCGGCGGCGACATCAACCGCTTCTGGTGGAAGTCCGAGGGCGAAGGCGACTTCGGGGGCGGTCTGGAGGAAGCCGAGGTTCAAGCCCTCTACAGCCGCGCCGTGACACCCTTCTGGGACCTTCAGGCCGGCGTGCGGCAGGACTTCCGTCCCGACGGCGAGGACACGACCCATCTGGTCCTCGGCCTCCAGGGACTGGCGCCCTACTGGTGGGAAATCGACGCCGCCGCCTTCCTCTCGACCGAGGGCGACCTGACCGCCCGCGTCGAGGCCGAATACGACCAGCGCATCACCCAGCGCCTGATCCTCCAGCCGCGCCTCGAAATCGACGCGTCGGCCAGCGACATTCCGGAACTGGAGATCGGCTCGGGCCTGTCCTCGGTCGAGGCCGGCCTGCGACTGAGATACGAATTCCGCAAGGAGTTCGCCCCCTATGTCGGCGTCGAGTGGAGCCGCGCGCTCGGAGCTGCCGCCGACTACATCGAGGCCCGCGGCGGCGAGGCTGACGACACCCGTTTCGTCGTCGGCCTCAAGGCCTGGTTCTAACCGAAGGAGACCACCCCATGATCCGCGTTCTCACCCTCTCGACGGCCCTGGCTTTCGCCGGCGCCGCCTCCGCCCAGGATCCGCACGCCGGCCACAACATGCCAGCGCAGGCCGCCGCGCCCCAGTCGGGCATCACGACGGTTCCCGCGAACGGCGCGATGACCCAGGGGTCGCCCGAACGCTTCAGCGTCGCCTTCCCGCACGCGATGATCCTCAAGACGGTCACGCTCACCGCCGAAGGCCAGGCGCCGGTCGAGGTGGCCGTTCCCGCCGCGCCCGCCGCTGCGACCGTCGGGGTCGCCCTTCCGCGCCTCGCTCCGGGAAGCTATACGGCCGCCTGGACCGCGGAAGGTCCGGACGGCCACAAGATGTCCGGCTCCGCCAGCTTCATGGTTCACTAGGAAAACGACGATGAAGCTTTCCACCTTGCTGGCCGCCGCCGGCGCGATCCTGACGCTGAGCGCCGGGGCGGCCCTCGCCGCCGAAGGCTGCGAGTGCTGCAAGGACATGGCCGCGGACGCCACGATGGCGTGCTGCGACGAGATGAAGACCGAGCCCGCCGCGGCCGAGCCGGCGCCGCTCGCCCCGGCGCCGTCGGATACGCCTGCGGACCAGGGCCACGCCGACCACAACTGACCGCACGATCGCTTTCGGCGGCTCCCCTCCCGGGAGAGCCGCCGGCGGCGACTGGATGTCAGCCTGTCCCGGCCTGGTCGCGGACGGGTTCCGCGCCAGCAGGCGGCCTCGCGGCGTTGATCCGGACGAAGCGGACCGTCTCTTCCCGAGTCCTTGGTTCAGCGACGAACCCGGCGTCCGCGAACGCGATGTGCTGGGGCATCGGCGATCCCTCTGGATCCGCCCGCCACCATCCGTCCACGGCCGCCGCCTTGGGGAGGATGCCGCCCACGATCCGCTCGATGTCCCGGAAGGTCAGATCGACTTCGGCACGCTTCTGGCGTCGGAGGAAGGCTGCGAGGGGCGCGTATTTGGCCATCGGCGTGTTTTCCTCCTGCGCCGCCTCGGGTCAAGCCGACTCGCGTGACGGGCCATAAGCATTGTAGGATTCCCTCGGCGGGTTCCGGGAACGATAGGCGCCGATCTAGAGCCAGGGGACGCGTGAGCGTCGGCGGCGATCGGCGGCGAAACGCCGGGCTTCCTCACAGAAGTTCCTGGCCCGCCCCCTCCCCTTATCCGGGCTCGATCATCCCCTGGCGGACCGCCGAGGCGACCGCTTCAATCCGCGTTCGAACCCGCAGTTTGGAGCAAACCTTCTCGAGGTAGGAATCCACCGTCCGGGGCGACAACGACAGGATCGTGCCAATGTCGGCGGAGCTTTTTCCGCGACACACCCACTGAAGGCACTCCTGTTCGCGCGGGCTCAGGGAGACGGCGCTGGGCTGTCGATCCGGATCTTCGGCAACGGCTTCCATTGTACACCACTGGTTGTCCGCTCTCATCCGTACACGGGGTTTTTGCTCGCGGGCAACGTCAATGTTTTGCGGGTCATCCGCCGCTTTTTTGCGGGTTTCAGGTCGGCTCGACCGAGTTGAAGCTGGGGACGACGGCGACTACAGCCATGGCGTCGGGCGCCGTGAGATAGGCGTGCAGCCGGAGCCGGGGTTCGCCTGTGGCGGAGGCAGCGCTGGGCGCCGAAGTAGCGGGCCTCTTTCGCAGAGGATTCCAACGCCCGACCCCTCCGCCTTGCGTCTCGATTCTGTTTGATTCATGCTTCGGCGTCGGCGTCCGCGCCGATAGGGGCCTGGAATCCCCTGTGCGAAGTCAAACTCAACGACGCGCGTCATTCGCGCCTGTCGCTTGTCAGCGGCCCGACCCCGTGCGCTCGCCCGGGTGCGGAGCCTGCGCGATCTCGTCTTGGGATTCCCCGTCCTTCCCTGGAGGCCGGAGAAATGCGTTGACCGATGCCAAAGAGCTGAAACCGGAAGCGGCGGAGGGGCTGAACGGCCTTTACCGCCGCTATGCCGGCTGGCTCGACGGACGGCTCCGGGCGCATGTGGGCGCCGAGCAGGCGGCCGACGTGGTCCAGGAGACCTACCTTCGCGCTGCGCCCTATCGGAGCGCGGACATCCGGCATCCCAAGGCCTTCCTGCTGCGGATCGCGCTCAATCTGGTTCGCGACGAGAGCCGACGCCTGAAGCGCCAGCGCGAGTCCTCGGGCGATTTCGGACAAGATCAGAGCGAGTCCGCCTCCCAGGCGGAACAGCTGTTGCTGAAGCAGATCCTTCTCACCATGCCTCCGCTTTATCAGGACATCTTCGTATTGAGCCGCTTCGGCGGTATGACGTATCCCGAGATCGCTGCGGCGCGCGGGCTCAGCGTCAAGACCGTCGAGTGGCGGATGTCTAAGGCGCTGGAGCACTGCGTCGCTCGGCTGGACGATTAGGCAGGTATGATGACGGTCGATGGCGACCTCGACATCCGGCGGCAGGAAGCCGCTTCCTGGTTTGCCCGCCTCAGCCAGCGGCGGGTCTCCACGGACGACGTCAAGGCGTTCAGCGCCTGGCGCCGGGATCCGGACAATGCGCGCGCCTACGAACGGGTCGACTCCGTCTGGAATGCCACCAACACCCTGGCGGGCGATCCCGACATCAGCGCCTTGACGGCCGAGGCGCTGGGCAAGGCCCCGCCGCCGGTCCGGGCGCGGGCCATGGTGTCGCGGCTCTGGAAGCCTCTGGGCGGCGTCGCCGTGGCCGCCGTCGCGGTCATCGCCGCCGGAGCGCTCTGGGCCGTCAACAGGCCGCTCGACTATGCGACCGCCGTCGGCGAGCAGCGCACCGTGCGTCTCGATGACGGATCGCGCGTAACTCTCGACACGGGGACACGGATCCAGGTTCGACTGCGCGACGACCGGAGATCGGTGGCGCTCCTGTCGGGACAGGCCTTCTTCGACGTGACCGGCGACCCGGCCCGGCCCTTCGTGGTCACGGCAGGCGGCACCGACGTTACGGCGATCGGAACCCGTTTCGACGTCCGCCGAATGGGCGACGGCGCCCGGGTGACGCTGATCGAAGGCCGGGTCGCGGTCCGGGAGACTACCCGGGCGGGGACAGGCTGGTCGCTCGATCCGGGTCAGCAGGTGGTCACGACGCAGGCCCGACCAGCGGTGGCGTCCGTCGATGTCGTGCGCGAGACGAGCTGGACCACGGGCCGGCTGATCTTCGAAGGGACCCCGATCCGTGTCGCCGTGGCGGAGGTGAACCGCTACAGCGACGCCAAGATCGATCTGCGGGCGTCTCACATCGCGGACATCCCGGTCAGCGGCGTCTTCGACACCGGCGACACCGACGGCTTCATCGCCGCGCTTCAGGACCTCTATGGCGTCACCGCCGAACGGCGGCCGGACGGCGCCGTCATTCTGTCTGGCCCGCCGGCCGAAAATAATTCGTAGACGGACTTAGGGGGACCTGCCCTCCCCATCGTCTCTTCCCCGTCCCGCCAACGCGCGGGTAACCTAAGGGGGAAAGAGTATGCGTATGGGTCTGGGTTCAACAGCGTTGTCAGCGCTGCTCCTGGCGTCGGCGACGCCGGTGATCGCGCAAACCGCGGAGGCGGTGAGACGCTATGACGTCGCCGCAGGACCGCTCGATCGCGCCCTGACGGCCTTCGCCCAGCAGAGCGGGCAACAGATCCTGTACCCGGCCGCTCTCGTCGCCGGCCGCCGATCGCCGGGCCTCAGCGGGAGCTACCCGGCCGAGTCCGCCTTGGCGGCGTTGCTCCGCGACACCGGTCTGTCGCATCGGCGGACTCGCCCCAATGTGTTCGTCCTCTACGACCCCTCGGCGCGCGCGGACGCGGATACAGCCGAAGCGACCGAACTCGAAGAGGTAGTCGTCACGGGAAGTCTGATCCGTGGAGCGGGCGATGGCCCTTCGCCCGTGGTGAGGGTGACCCGCGACCAGATGGACCGCGATGGACGGGCGACGGTCGCCCAACTGCTTGCCAGCCTGCCGCAGAATTTCGGCGGCACCGCCAACGAAGGCGCACTGAACAATGGCGCCGACCGATCCGGGACCAACTCGACCTTTGCGAACGGCGTGAATCTTCGCGGCCTGGGCAGCGACGCCACCCTGGTTCTGATCAACGGTCGGCGCCTGGCCGGTACCGGGGCCAAGGGTGACTTCGCCGACGTTTCCTCCATCCCCACGGCCGCGATCGCACGCGTCGATGTTCTGCTCGACGGGGCCTCCGCCCTGTATGGCGCCGACGCCGTGGGGGGCGTGGTGAACATCATCTTGCGTGATGACTACGACGGTGCGGAGACGCGGATCCGGTTGGGCGACACCTGGGACGGCGCGAGCGGCGAGTATCAGTTCGGACAGACGATCGGCCGGCGATGGACCAGCGGCGGCGCGATGATCACCTATGAATACTACGATCGGGAGGCGCTGGCGGGGTCTGAACGGCGGCTCGCCAGCGACGCGGACCTGCGTTGGCGCGGCGGAACGGATCGGAGGCAATACTATAGCAATCCGGGCAACATCGTCGTGTTCGACGCCGCCTCGGGTAGCTACGTCCCGACCTACGCCATCCCGCCGGGGCAGACAGGCGTCGGCCTTCGGCCCGGCGACTTTCTCGCCGGGCAGACCAACCTCGAGAACCACCGGGCCGGGGTCAATGTTCTCCCCCGTCAAACCCGGGAGAGCGTGTACGCTACCGCCCAGCAGGACCTGGGCGACCGCTTCGAGGTCAGCGGCGACGCGCGCTACGGACGACGCAACTACGAGACGGTGTCCTTCCCCATCAGCACCCTGTTGACGGTCACCTCGGCCAATCCGTTCTTCGTGTCGCCGACCGGCGCGCGATCGCACACTGTCGCCTATTCGTTCCAAAAGGAGATTCCGGCTCCGCGCATCAGTGGCGAGGTGGAAAGTCTCGGCGCCACCGTGGGCGGCGTGGCTGATCTGTTCGCGGACTGGAAGCTCGACGCCTATGTCGCCTATTCCGCCGAGGAAAGCCGCAGCGCAACGGATGGCGCGCTTCAATCGACCTATCTGCGGGAGGCGCTCGGAGCCGTAGCGGACAATCCGGCCACGCCTTTCAGCGCCGTGCGGGACGGCTATCTGAACCCCTTTGGCGACGGGCTCATCAATAACAGCACCGTGCTCGATTTCATCAGCTCCGGCTACACGCGGACTCACAGCCGCACGACCGTCTCATCCGCCAATCTCCAGGTCGGCGGCACGGTCCTCGATCTCCCGGGCGGCCCGTTGCGGCTGGCTGCGGGCCTGGCGTTCCGGGAAGAAACATTCGAGCGCCAGTTCACTGGATTCACGTCCGGGAGCGCGCCGGCCGTGGGCGCATCGACGGAAACAAACCGACAGGTCTCGGCCGCCTTCGCCGAAGTGCGCCTGCCGCTTTTCGGCGCCGACAACGCTCGCCCGGGATTGGAACGCCTCGAACTTTCCCTTGCGGCGCGGTTCGAGGACTACGGCGACGTGGGGCAGACGACCAGTCCCAAGGTCGGCGTTCTCTGGAAGCCCACGAACGAACTGCTCTTCAGAGCCAACTACGGCCGCTCATTTCGCGCGCCCGCCCTGCGCGAGCTTAACGATGCGCCCAGCGCCAGTCCCTCCATCCTGCCGCGAGGGTCTCAACAGATCCTCTCGATGATCCTCTACGGCGGCAACCCGGACCTTCAGCCCGAGGAAGCCGACACCTGGACCGGCGGTTTCGAGGTCCGGCCGGAAGCGGTCCCCGGGCTTCAGTTCGGGGTGAACCTTTTTCGAACCGACTTCGACAACAGGATCGGCCAACCGGCGCTGGAGAGCATTCTCACGGCCCTGGGTGACCCGTCGCTGGCGCCGTTCGTGCGCACACTCGACCCGACCAACAACGCCGACGATCGGGCGGCAATCCAGGCCATTCTCGATCTGCCGACCACGGGTCTTCGCGACCTTTTCCCCGCCACCTCTTACGGCGCGATCGTCGATGCGCGTTACGTCAACACGGCGCGGGTCCAGGTTCAGGGTGCCGACCTCACCGCCGACTACGGCTTCGATCTCGGCCCGAACACGTTCAACGTGGCGGTGAACATGACCTGGCTGGAGCGTTTCGACGCTCAACCGACACCGACATCGCCCACCGTCTCACAGGTCAACCGCCCCAATTTCCCGGTCGGGCTTCGCGGCCGGACCTCGGGCAGTTGGTCGCGCGGATCCTGGACCGTCGCCCCTTCCCTGAACTACGTCGGATCGTACCAGGACCTCGTCGGTAACAGGATCGGGTCATGGACGACCGCTGATGTGCTGGTCCGATATGCGCCGGAGGACGGCTTCCTCGCCGGGACGACGCTTTCGCTCACGGTCGTGAACCTGTTCGACCGTGATCCCCCGTTTTATGACGCGCCCCAAGGCGTGGCCTACGACGCGGCCAACACCAATGTACTGGGCCGGTTCGTGTCCTTGCAGCTGACCCGGAGCTGGTGATGCGGAGCTCGCTATTGGCGCTCGCCGTGGCGGCGAGCCTGGCCGGAGTCTGTCCCGCGTCAGCCCAGTCCGGCCGACCGTTCACCGTCGATGACCTCGTCGGACACGAAGACACCGGCACGGTTCGCGTCAGTCCTGACGGACGGTGGATCAGCGTCGAGCGACAGGCGGCCTATGATCAGGCCGGCTCCTATGCGCTGTCGACGGCGGTGAATTGGCTGCTGAGCGAACTTGAGGTTCGCCCCGCCGCGGGTGGCGAGCCGACGGTCCGGCTCGCTTCTTCCGGCCACGACGTCGGCTATGTTTCCGGGCCCTTCTCTCCGGATGGCGCACGGATGGTGGTTTTCCGCGTCACCGAAAACAGTGTGCGCCTGGGCGTCCTGACGCTCGACACCGGCGCCGTTGATTGGCATCCGTTCACGCCGGAATGGATCCAGTTCGGCCGGACGGTCGCCTGGCGCTCGCCGACTGAGCTGGTTTTCGTGGCTCGGCCCACGGATGATCCGCCGGTGGCGATGCGCGTCGGCTACCAGGCCCAGGCGCGGATCGAACGGCTGTGGCGTACAGCTGCGAGCGGCCACGGCGCCAGCTCGGTCTACATCCCGAGCGGTAGGCAGCGCGACAGCCGATCTCAGGCCCTGGCATCCAATCTTGTCGCTCTCGACGTCGCCAGCGGGCGTTCACGGGTCTTGGCTTCGGGCGAATGGTTCGACCTTCGACTCTCGCCGGACGGCGGCCATGCGGCCCTCATTGAGGACGCCGAGGATCTTCAACCCAGTCCCGGCAGGCCATTGAGGGTCGGCGACCCTCTCCGCCGCCGTCGGCTGACGCTCGTCGACCTGGAAACAGGCGCAACCCGGCAGCCGCTGCCGGATGAAGACATGGCCATGTACCTGCTGTCATGGTCACCGGACTCGGCCCGCCTTCTGGTCTTCGGACGCCCTCTCGGCGGCGACTTCGACCAGGACGGGCGTTACTGGCTGGTCCCGGCGGACGGTCGCGCCCGGCCGCTGGTCATGGGCGACGACGCGCCTTGGATAGAGCGGACCTGGGACGGCGTCGCCGTGCCCCTGGCGAGCTGGGATGGCGCCCAACCTGTCGTCCAGGCACGCTCGCCAGCCGGCGCCAGGGTCTGGTTGCGGCCGGAAGCGGCAGGCGAGCCTCGGGTCCCGGTCGTTGAACCGGCCGAACGCCTGGTGTCGCTTCACGGACGCGCGGCGATCCAACGGTCGGACGGCGTCTATCGCTTCGGCGGCGACGGCGCCCGCCTCGTCGCCGGGCGGCTCTGGGGCCAAGGTGCGAGTGGCGATGGCGGAAATCCGGAGCGGTGGAACCCCAGCGCGCTCGAGGCCGGCTCGTACACCGTCGTCGAGGGCGCGTGTCTGTCCCGCCTCGCCGGCGGCGGCCAGACTTGCGTGACGCCGTTGCAGCCCGACGAGCGAATCCTCGCCGCCGGCCCCGACGCCGGTTTCCTCGTGACGCATTATCTGACCGATCGGGGTGACAGCGGTCTTCGCGTCCACCGGTCGGGCGGCGTTGAAGCGATCGCTCCCGCGAACGCAGGGTGGCGGGACATCGACTGGGGCCGGATCGTGCCGGTGCCTCACCCGGGCCCGGACGGGCAATCCCTGACCAGCTGGCTGCTGCAGCCGCCGGGCTTGCCGGAGGGTGCCCGGCCGCCGGTCGTGGTCGTGGTCTATCCCGGCTCCGCGCCGCGCTCGGCGCCGGCGGCCCTGTCGCCGGGCACGACACAGCTCCAGAACAACCCCGTGGTGCTTGCCGGGGCCGGCTATGCCGTCCTGGTC